>CAJXNU010000198.1 GCA_913057255.1 uncultured Wenzhouxiangella sp. | reverse complement strand
CGCTGGGCTTTTGGCTTGAATCCTTACATTTGGCGACGCGCATGCAGCCAACGGCGCGTTGGCAACTCAGCTATCGAGCCAATCCGCTGTCTCACACGAAAGTTTTGTATGGGGGCCCGGCACAGAGAGGCTCTGTGGTCTATCTGAGTCACAAAAAGCCCGGTCATAACCAACAAAGTGCCGCCCTGGCCAATGCGCTTGCCAAGCGCCTCGGACGTCCCTGCCAGCCTTTGATGGTTGACTGCTCAGAACTCTCTTTCGTCTTTAGCAGTCTACTGGGCCGCTCTCCGAAACCTACGCTGCCTAATGATGCGGCAATTTTGGTGGCTGGAGGTTGGCTGTCGACTCGTTTGGCTCGGCGATATCAACGTCGGTATCCATTTCTTCGTCTCGTCCTTGCCGGTCGCAAAGCAGGCGCCATTCCTACCCATGGCGCGGTCTGCGTTCAATGCCATCACTTTGGCCTTCCGCCCCACCCCAAGCGCATCGAGACGCTGGTCCCCGTCAATCTTGGCCACTATCCCGACGCCAAGGACTCCAGCCCATGGGCATCTTGGCTTGAGGGCGAACATAAAGTGGCCTGCCTACTGGGTGGCAACACCAAATCCTATGCTTTTGATGGGCAGGACATGGAAGCGCTAGCCTCCTCGCTCACCAAGGCAGCCAGCCATCACGACTCGAAGCTCCTAATCGTTTCCAGTCGACGCTCAGGACCGCTCATTGAGATGCTAAAAAAAGCGTTGGGGGACTCGGCGTTGTTCTATCACTGGCAAGCCTCAGACCCCAAAAACCCTTATGCATTGGCGTTGGCCAAAGCCGACCAGCTCATTGTGACGGGCGAGAGTGAATCCATGGTCGCTGATGCACTCGCTCGCGGGCGCTCATTTGGTATCTTCTACCCCACGAAACCGCCAAGACGACTGTTTGATCGCATCAGCCACTGGGTGGCCACGCGCGCCACACAGCCACAATACAATCGTCGCGGGAGCATCCGCCCTCAGCAAGGGTTACAATATTTGTGTGCGCGGGCCTTGGAGCGCAACTGGGTGTTGCCACCGCGCGATCTAGAGCGTTTACACGGCGCCCTGTATCATGCTGGCTATGCCACATCAGCGGATGCAATGAGCTCGAACACTTATGAGCCACCCAGCGTTTTAGAGGAGGCCGTTGAGCAAATCATTGCCGAGCTAGAGTTAGAATCCCCTGTCGATAATTAAGAGGAATGACATGAGCACCACCGTACCATTTGTGTTGAATCACCAGACACTTGAGTCCATCGCCCCACAGTCATTTCAAAATGCCGATCCCTATCCTTGGATCAATCCAGAGGCGGTGCTCACCAAAGAAGCCTTTGATGAACTGCGCGCCAACATGCCGCCGACAGAGATCATGAAGGCAAGTTTTGGGCGCAAGCGTTCGCACGGCCAAAAGCCACATGATCGCTATGCACTGGAGTATCACCCAGACCTCGACATTCATCCACTCTGGCACCAGTTTATTCAAGAACTCAATGGACCGATTTACCAGCAGTGGTTGGCTCGTTTATTTAAAACCAAGCGGTTTAAGTTGACCTATCACTGGCACTATGCACCACGCGGTGCATCGGTCTCACCGCACTGTGATGCGAAGCGAAAACTCGGTTCGCATATTTTCTATTTCAACACTGAAGAGGATTGGGATCGAAACTGGGGCGGCGAAACCATGATCTTAGATGACTCTGGTCGATTCAAAACATCGAGCGCACCTGATTTTGATGAATTTGACCGCAGCTGGACGGCAGAGACCATGGGCAACCGCTCCTTGCTGTTCCAGCGCCAAGGCAACTCATGGCATGGTGTAAAGGCACTGGAGTGCCCAGAGGACCGTCTTCGCAAGGTGTTCATCATTGTGGTCAATGCAGACACCCTAGTCGGTCGAATTCGTCGTCTATTTCACAAACCAGACGGCAAATAGGCCTTCATTAACGCAAGAAGGCTTCTAGCTCTAGAAGCCTTCGAGCACATCCACGCCCGCCGGTGGCACGAATTGGAACATGGCCGGCTCAATGGATGGATTCACTCTCATATCGATGAACACGATGCGCGTTTGCTGACCAAACTCATCGATCCACTCAATCATCGCAGGACGACCATCGTCCATTTGAACCACTGCTTCGGCAATTGGCGCGTCGGGATCTGTTGGTATAA
>CAJXNU010000197.1 GCA_913057255.1 uncultured Wenzhouxiangella sp. | reverse complement strand
TTACTTCCTGGGCGTGTCGGTGAATTTCTAATGCACCGACCCATCCGGGTCTTTATCGCGCTCGTCGCTTGGGTTCTGGGATCAGCCTCGCTGGCCCAGAACCCAAGTCTTTTTGAGTATGTGGTTTTAACTGAAGACAAGACAGTGGGTTCGCTCACTATCGAGCAGCAGAACTCCTCAAATGGTCAGTCACTCAAGACCCAATTGAACATTTCCGAAAACGGCCGGGGTCCGAGTCGACGCGGAGCGATTGAGATTGATGCCGAGGGCCAGGTGGTCAGCTGGACCATTGAAGGACGCTCCACCTTGGGGGCAGAGGTCAATGAGGCTTATCACTACGACCGCCCAAAAGCCAGTTGGAGCAGTTTGGCTGACTCTGGTCAGGTCGAGGATGAGGTGGCGCCAGTTTATGTTCCTCAAAATGCCAGCGATTGGCTCTATGCTTATTTGATCCGTCAGGCCAAGCGACAGGACCAATGGCGACTCGATATTTTGCCGCGAGGGCAATTACAAATTGAGCAGGTCACTCGCCTGCCAGAGGTGCTTCAAGATAGGATCGACTCAGATCTGAGCAGGCCAAGTGCCATCGACTCGGTGTATATGATCTTAGGGCTCGATCTGGCACCGATCTTTGTGGTGCTGGATCATGCCGATCAACTCGTTGCCCGGTTGGGCGCGCGCCAATGGGTGCTCAGGGCTGATTTGATGGATCAGGCGTCGATATTTATGGCCGCTTTCACGCAGCTGACGCAGGAGCGGTTGCAGCAGCTCGCTGCCCGTTTGCAAATACCGGCGACCGATCGAGTGGTCTATGACCGCGTTCATTTGATCTTGCCCACAAAAAAAGAGGCCAGCCCAGCGACGCGTGTGGTGGTTGATCAAGGCATGATTGTCGCCATTGATCCGGCGGCTAAGATCGGATCCGATGACACCGTGATTGATGGCCAAGGCGGTTACTTGATGCCGGGCTTATTTGACATGCATGTGCACACCTCTCCTTGGTCTGGGCTGTATCACTTAGCCGCCGGCGTGACCTCTGTTCGGGATCAAGGGACACCTGCGGCATTGATGCGCCAGTACCTGGATTGGCAGGCAGCAAGCACATTGCTTTCACCCACCCTCTATCCGTCCGGTTTCATCGAAGGTTTGAGTCCCTACTCCAGTCAGTCCGGTGAAGTGGTGGACTCGCTGGATGTGGCACTGGCCTCGGTCGATCGGTATGCGGGGTTGGGTTATCGTCAAATTAAGATCTATAACTCAATTGCACCCGAGTGGGTCAGGCCCATGATTGAGCGGGCGCATGTGCTGGGCTTGAAAGTCACTGGGCATGTGCCTGCATTCATGACAGCGGATGAGGCGATCGTTGCAGGCTATGACGACATCTCACATTTAAACCAGCTCATGCTTGGCTGGGTATTGAAACCAGGTGAGGACACGCGAACTTCGCTCCGGATTACGGCGATGACCCGCGTGGGGGAGGTGGGTCTAGAACAAGACCGCGTTCAGCAGACACTCGACAAGATGGTGGCGCATCAAGTGGCCTTAGACACCACAGCCATGATCTTGGAGCGAGTGTTCTTGAGTCGATCAGGGCAAGTCAACGTGGCAGACCAGTCCTACTTAGATCACATGCCCATTGGCTATCAGCGGTTTCGTCGTCGAGGTATTTTGCCCATCGATACACCTATCATTGATCAAGCCTATCGGCAAGCCTTTGATAAAACACTCGAGGTTTTAAAGGCGGCTGATGAGCGCGGCGTGACTTTGCTGCCTGGCACCGATGATGGTATTGGTTTTAGCCTTCATCGCGAGTTAGAGCTGTATGTGCAAGCCGGCATCCAGCCCAGCGAGGCCATTGAGATGGCCACTTTGGGCGCGGCTCAGTATTTGGGGGTGGCCGAGCAGGTGGGGTCGATCGAAATTGGCAAGCAAGCCGACTTTATTTTGCTCTGCGACAACCCCTTGGACAACATCAGCGCCACGCGGACGGTTCGCTTAGTTTCAAAGGGAAGCCTTTTGCTGGCGCCAGCTACGATTCATCGGGCATTGGGTGTTAGGCCATTCATTGAGCCACCACCCATAGAGCAACAGATCTCGATGCAGTAACGTTCGTTTAATAAGTGAAGCAACTCAGCACGCTAAAGGATAACCATGCAACATATTGATGCCCATACGATTGAGCGGCTGCT
>CAJXNU010000196.1 GCA_913057255.1 uncultured Wenzhouxiangella sp. | reverse complement strand
GAAGCGGGAATCGCCAGTCGTCCACTTCGGCATGCGGTTGTTTTCAGGTTGACATGCCTTGGTTGGACACAGTACGCCTCGCACCTCTCGATGTCAAGGTAAGGTGGTTGTTGGACTTAAGCGACAAAGTGCCAAAAAAATCAGCGAGTTAGCCCCGGCGCTCGGGTTTTTGTCGAAATCGTGTGAAAATTTTGTTCATTTATTCGGCAAATTGAAGCGTTTTACGAGGAATTTGGCCACGATTATCGGCATCACGAGTAAACTGGCACACTTGAATTTGCTCGTTAGGAAAAGATCATGGAACTCACAGCCACAAAAAACCTATTGGATGATTTGGAGCGCAGGGTTGGTGCGCTGAGGGGGTACCTTTGACTACGATGGCAAGAAAGAGAAGTTAGAAGAGCTCACCCGTGAACTGGAGCAGCCGGGCATTTGGGATCAGCCTGAGCATGCTCAAAAGCTTGGCAAAGAACGGGCCGATCTAGAAAAGTCAGTCAGCGCCCAGACCGAGGTGATACAAGGAGTGGCAGAGGCGTCAGAGCTTCTTGAGCTGGCAGCTGCTGAAGATGACGATGAGACACTGCAGTCTGTTGTGTCAGATCTGATGGCCATTGAGAAATCAGTCGCTCAGCTTGAGTTTCAACGGATGTTTTCAGGCGAGATGGATGATCGTCCCTGCTTTATTGATATTCAAGCAGGCTCTGGTGGCACAGAGGCTCAGGATTGGGCAGAGATGTTGCTACGGATGTATCTTCGTTGGGCGGAGCATCGTGGCTGGCAAGTCGAGCTCGTTGAGGTGTCTGCAGGTGAGGTGGCCGGCATCAAAAGTGCGACCATTCGAGTGGAGGGTGAGTTCGCCTACGGCTGGTGCCGAACAGAAATCGGCGTGCATCGATTGGTCAGAAAGTCTCCCTTTGATTCAGGCAATTAGCGCCACACTTCCTTTGCCAGTGTTTTTGTCTCGCCGGATAGCGACGGCAGCCTCGAGCTTGATATCGATCCCTCTGATCTCCGTATCGATGTCTATCGCGCGTCAGGTGCAGGTGGACAGCACGTTAACCGAACCGAATCGGCAGTGCGCATCACCCATGAGCCCACCGGCGTTGTGGTGCAGTGTCAAACCGATCGGTCGCAACACAAAAACAAAGACCGGGCCATGGCTCAACTGCGTGCCAAGCTCTATGAGTTGGAGTTACTGAAACAACGAGAGGCTGCGCAAGCCACTGAGGCGGAGAAGGCAGACATTGGCTGGGGCTCGCAAATCAGAAACTACGTGCTCGATCAGTCCCGCATCAAAGACATCCGAACCGGTGTTGAGCGTACAGATACCCAAAAGGTGTTGGATGGAGATTTAGATGAGTTTGTGGCCGCGTCACTGAAGATGGGTTTGCAGTGAGCACGGCTAGCGATCCATGAGGCTAAAATGGAAAGCTTGGGTCGGCAACGCTACCGGTCCTCGCTGTTTGCACACCAATGATTGGCCGTTCACTTTAATAATTGGAGCTTCACCCCATGACAGATGAAGTCAGCGCAAATGAGTCAGAGACACCGGTTGATGAAAATCGGCTGATCGCAGAGCGTCGCGCCAAGTTAGGTCGGCTGCGTGAGCAGCGGGCAGGCAGTTCGGCATTCCCAAACGATTGGCGGATCACCCATGATGCTCGTGAGCTGATTGAAA
This sequence comes from uncultured Wenzhouxiangella sp., assembly GCA_913057255.1. Taxonomy (GTDB): domain Bacteria; phylum Pseudomonadota; class Gammaproteobacteria; order Xanthomonadales; family Wenzhouxiangellaceae; genus Wenzhouxiangella. The sequence goes on along the minus strand of CAJXNU010000196.1, from coordinate 543 downwards.
CTTATGGTGATGCTGAGGCTTTTGATGCCAGCCGTCTCGAGCAAGTCGAACAAGAGTTCAGCTTGGCCGGCCGAATGATGACCCGGCGCGTGATGGGTAAAGCCAGCTTCTTTCATATCCAAGATGGTTCTGGCCAGCGGATTCAAGTCTATGCGCGGCGTGATGATTTGGCTGAGGGTCTCTATGCCGAGTTCAAGCAATGGGACATCGGTGACATCGTAGGCGTCCGCGGGCGCTTGATGAGAACGCAGACCGGTGAGTTGAGTATCCATGCATCGGATCTCTCTTTACTTACTAAGTCTCTCAGACCCTTGCCTGAGAAGTGGCATGGTTTGTCGGATCAGCAAACACGGTATCGCCAACGATATGTGGATTTAATCGTCAATCCAGAAGTCAGAGAGACCTTTGAAACCCGTTCTTTGGTGGTTCGAGGCATTCGTCGATACCTAGATGGGCATGGTTTTCTCGAGGTTGAGACGCCTATGATGCATTACATTCCCGGGGGGGCAACAGCCAAGCCCTTCGTGACTCATCACAATGCAT
>CAJXNU010000195.1 GCA_913057255.1 uncultured Wenzhouxiangella sp. | reverse complement strand
GTGGCTACGGGTGGACTTGAACCACCGACCTCAGCATTATGAGTGCCGCGCTCTAACCAGCTGAGCTACGTAGCCATTCAAAGGTAGCCCGATATTGTCTTTCAGCTGGTCGCTCGCGTCAAGTCAGATCCTAAGTTCCTTAACGATCCTGGTGAAGATATGAATCATGGGGCCATACTCACTCCCCTTGCCCCATGGAAAATTGGGGCTGGCCACCAAAAGCATACAAATGCTCGGTCTTGATGAAATCCAAACCCGCCGCTTCAAAGCGGGCCAAGACGTCTAAGATTTGGCGATGTGTCACTGCTTGGTCATCAGCACGGCGAAAGCGACAGCGCCAGTGGTCTGTGCACGTGGTCTCCGGGAACCCATCGGGATAAACCTTCACGCCTCGATTGGTGATGAGCTTGAGATCCAAGCTCAAATCTTCAGTGATCGCCTCGATTCGCTGACCCAGCTGATCGGGGTCTCGCCCTAGGTCATCAAACTCGATAAAGACATCCACGCCGAGTAGGGTTTTCTCAACCGGTTCTGAAGGCTTAAGCGCGATGCTTGCCGGATCTGGCCAAACCCAGGCGTTTGCGATGCTTGAGGATGGGCCCGCGTTGAGTCGATTAATGATGGCATCAGCAAACGCCTGTGTCCCCAGCGCTTTGTCGGCCTGCGCATTCATACACAAGTCGGCCGTGTGCCAACCATCGGCGAGGGTCTGTTGCCAAGCCCGTTGGATGTTGGCGGCAATCACACCGTGGCCGAGATAGCGAAGCATGTCCAAAGAAGCGAACAGTAAGCCCGATGGGTTGGCGATGTCTTTGCCGGCAATATCAGGCGCTGAGCCGTGGACGGCTTCAAACATCGCAAAATCACAGCCCAGATTGGCCGAGCCGCCCAAGCCCACTGAGCCTGAGATTTGGGCGGCCACATCCGAGATGATGTCGCCATACAAATTGGGTGCGATGATCAGATCAAATCGCTCGGGTTGGTCAGCAAGCAGCGCCGTGCCAATGTCGATGATCAAATGATCGGCCTCAATCTCTGGGTAGTCTTTGGCGACTTCATCAAACACCCGATGAAACAGTCCATCGGTGAGTTTCATGATGTTGTCTTTGGTGAAGCAGTGGACTTTTTTCCGGCCTTGCGCTTTGGCCAGTTCAAAGCCATAGCGGATGAGCCGCTCGGTGCCTGGGCGGGAGATGAGTTTCAGGCACTGAGTGACTTCTTGGGTTTGCTGATGTTCGATCCCGGCATAGGTGTCTTCTTCGTTTTCTCTAACAATGATCAGGTCCATGTCCGGGTGATGGGTGTTGACCCAGGGCGCGTAGCTTTGGCACGGCCTGACATTGGCAAACAATCCCAACGCTTTTCTCAAGGTGACATTGACGCTCTTATAGCCTCTGCCCTGTGGCGTGGTGATGGGGCCTTTGAGCAAGACCCGATGCGCCCGAATGGTTTCCCAGGCCGCCGAATCGATGCCGGAGTTTGTCCCAGCCAGATAGGACTGCTCACCCAAGGTAATGGGCGCAAAGGCCACCGGTGCTTTGGCGGCCTCTAGAATTCGGCAAACCGCCTCGGTGATCTCAGGTCCAATGCCATCGCCCGGCGCCAAAGCCACCGTGGTTTTCATCGAGCGGTGGTCGGGTGTGTGCTCCGTGGCGTGGAAGTGACTGGATTGAGCGTGGTCGAACATGAATCTACCCATGGGTGTTGGTCAATGGCCCATACGATAGAAGGCGTGTAGAATAGAGTAAAGTTAAATAAAATTACTTAAAAATAGATAAAAATCTAATCATGCTCAAATTGACCCTCAATCAACTCAAAATTCTGAAAGTGGTGGCCGAGGAGGGCTCGATTGTGCGCGCCGCCGATCGCTTGCATCTCACCCCACCCACGCTCTCCATTCAGTTGGGGAAGCTCGCTGAACATCTGGGCACCCCACTCTATGAAGTGGTGGGACGGCGCATTGAGTTGACGGGGGCCGGTCGCGATGCGGTCGCCGCCGCCGGTGCGATCGGCCAAGAGTTGTCTTTGTTGGAGCAGCGACTGGCGGCTCGGGCAGGAATCGAGCGGGGGCGGCTGCAAGTGGCCACGGTCTCGACGGGTGAGTCCATCTTGCCCAGACTGATGGGTGAGTTCCAAGCCGCCCACCCAGGCTTACAAATCGCCCTCAATATCATGCCGCGTGATCAATTGCTCGGTCGCATCGACCGAGGCGAGGATGACTTATACCTGATGACTCGCCCGCCCAATCGCACG
>CAJXNU010000194.1 GCA_913057255.1 uncultured Wenzhouxiangella sp. | reverse complement strand
GAGCCGATCCCCGAGAGCCCGGGGCGAACCTGGCTGATGGCCTGTTGAGCGTCATCGGGGAAGGCAGCAAAGCAGCGAGGCGTTTGCGGCCGTGGACCGATGAGGCTCATGTCGCCCTTGAGGACATTGACAAGCTGCGGGAGCTCGTTGAGTTTGGTTGTTCGGAGGAACCGACCCAAAGGCAGCACCCGCGGATCGTCTTTGACGGTGACCGTGCCGGTGGCCAGGTTCGGTGAGTCTTTGAGCATGGTGGCAAACTTCACAAGCGAAAAAGGCTTTTGATGGCGACCAATGCGCGGCTGTTGAAAGAACACTTCGCCCTCGCCTGTGACGCGCAACATCAAAGCGATGGGCAGCAATACCGGCACCAGGCACACCAAAGCCACGGCAGACAAGCACACATCAATCACGCGCTGCATCGATTTTATACGCTACATCCGCTCATCGAGGTATTTGCCGGTGTCTTGGTGGTCAAACGCGGGGAGCATGGATTGAAACAGCTCAACCAAATCACGTTTGGTCCACTGGCCGGTTTGGCGCATCCGGTGAACCTCGCTTAAAAATCGATCAAGCGCCTGGCTGTCATAGCCCACAGGGTTTTGGATGACGCCCATGGTCTCGAACCGGTCCCAGTCGATGGCTTCTTCACCGGTATAAAACTCTTCAAAATCCTTCTCGCCGGTGGTGTCACTTTCAAAAAAATACACCGGCCACTGGCGCCGATCGATCAGCTCATCGGCGCGCGCGCGGGCCTCGTCTTCGCTGTCGCACTCAACGGGCTCGTAGCCGCGCTCGGCCAAATACTTCACCGCAATGTCTGAAAAGCGGGTCAAGTGCAAGGCCTCTGAGAGCTTGGGGAAGAAAATGTCGCGGTTTTTCCCTAACAAACACGACGACAGACACAGCTCGCCGGATTCTTGTGGGGTGACAAAGTAGCGGCGAACATCGTTGGGGGCGGCAATGGGCTGGCGCTTGGCCAGGCGCTGATTGAAGCCGTGCAGCAGGGAGCCATCGGAAAACGCGACATTGGCAAACCGCGCCATGGAGATCGAGATCTCCGCGCTTTCGCGCATCAAAAACATCTCCATGATCCGTTTGCTCGCCCCCATCATGTTGACCGGGTTGGCGGCTTTGTCGGTGGAGACACAAAAGTACTTGGCCGCGCCGTGCTCACGGGCCTGGCGGGCCGTGGCCAGGGCATTCAAAATATTGACCTCAACCAGGCGCATCAAGGTGAAGGGGTCTTTTTCCGAGCGGACGTGTTTTAACGCCGACAGGTTTAAGACGTGGTCATAGCCCTTGCCTGAATCGGCCACCGCGCGCATAAGCGCTTTAAATTCCACCGACCCGCAGTCGATGGCAAAGGTCCGAAAGTCACCGTCGATATACCCCAAGGTGGAGCGAAGGTCCCTGACCAGCTCGACCAGGTTGTTTTCAGAGATGTCGACCACGTGCAGCGCGCGCGGTTGGCGCTTGAAGATCTCACGGACCACGGCCTGGCCAATCGAGCCCGCCCCACCGATGACCAAAAACCGCGACTCTGAGACCGCCTCGCTGAGCACAGTGTCCCAAGCGGCGATGTCGGGCTCAAACAGCGGCTCGGTGCGACCGATTAAGTTTAAAAGGTTCATGGCGTGGCTTTGATGGCCTCAACAGGCACGGATGAGGGAAGGTTCACCACCCGATCGGCCAGCCATTGAGACATCGTCAGCGCATCGGTTTGGCAGTGGGCATACATCGGAAGCTCACTCATCAAACGCCAAATGGGCCGCGTTTGGATGCCTTGGGCATTCGTGGCCTGTAAAAACGCATCGCGCTCAGATTTCGAGTCCAACACAATGGCGTTCAGCCAGTAATTGGACCGTGCATGTTCAGGCTCGCCCACAAACTCAATGCCGTGCTCGCCACAAAAGTCGGCGTAGCGCTGAGCCACCGCGCGTTTGGCGGCCAAGAACTGGGGCAATTGATCCATCTGGGCGCAACCCAGCGCGGCGTTGAGATTGGGCATGCGGAAGTTATACCCCAGCTCGTCGTGGATGTATTCATAAGGGTGATCGGTGCGCGCCGTGGTGGTCAAGTGCTTGGCGCGGCGGGCGAGATTCTCATCGTCGGTGACGATCATGCCCCCACCGCCGGTGGTGATGATCTTGTTGCCGTTGAAGCTGAACACGCCAAGGCGCCCAAAAGTCCCGGTGTGCTGGCCGTTGAAAAAGCTGCCCAAGGATTCAGCGGCGTCTTCGACCAACGGGATGCCCCAGTCCTCACAAATGGCCTGGATCTCATCAAT
>CAJXNU010000193.1 GCA_913057255.1 uncultured Wenzhouxiangella sp. | reverse complement strand
ATCCATGGCATCTTTGACTTTGCGGTTATAGCCCGCTAAATTTCTCACCCCCAGTGCAGACATCAAGGCGTAGCGTCGCTCCATCTCAGCCACACACCATCTCAGCGCATTGGACGCCTCTTTCATGTCGGTCACGACTGGGGTCAACAAATGGCCAATGCCCTCATAAACCGAGAGTTCCAACATCTTGGGATCGACCATGATCAATCGAACTTGGTCGGGCGTGGCTTTATACAGCAGGCTCAATATCATGGCATTCAAGGCCACAGATTTACCCGAGCCAGTGGTTCCAGCCACCAGAAGGTGTGGCATCTTACCGACATCACCGATCATTGGGCTGCCAGAGATGCTCTTGCCCAAACCCAGCGTCAGCGGCGAGGCCGATTTCTGATAGACCTCAGAGGCAAGAATTTCTCGAAGTGTGACCATCTCGCGATTTTCGTTGGGGATCTCGAGCCCTATCACGCTTTTCCCTGGAATGACGTCCACCACGCGAACGGCCACCACGCTCAAACCGCGCGCCAGATCCGTGGCCAAATTCGAAATTTGCGAACCCTTGACTCCAGGGGCGGGCTGCAACTCAAAGCGAGTGATCACGGGCCCTGGGTGAACCTCAACGACTTCTACCTCTACCCCAAAATCGGAGAGCTTATGCTCAACCTGGCGACTCATGGCTTTTAGGGTTTCTTCTGAGTAGCCAGCCTGTCTCTCGGGGGGCTCGTCCAACAAATCCAATGGCGGCAGGCCACCCTCCGATAGGTTTTTAAACAGTGGTTGCTGAGCCACTTTAAATTCATCGCGGGGATTGATCTCTGGCTCAACCCGTTTCTCGATGTGGAGCTCCGGTCTGTTTTTGCGTTTCTTGCTGTCTTTTTTCCTGACGACATCGCGCTCAGCTCGGGCTCGACGCCCAGCCAACCAGTCCCTGCCTCTGAGCGTCCATTGGGCACTCTGTGCACCCAAGGTCAAAAGCCATCGGCCCAAGCCTTCCATCACTTTGATCCACGAGAGCCCTGTAAAAAGGGTGATTCCAGCCAAGAAGAAGGCCAAATTCAACAACGTGGAACCGGTGTATCCAATGGCTTGCACCATTGGCCCGCCCAGAGCGGCACCCAGCACGCCCCCCGATTGAGCTAAGCCACCGCCATTTTGTAGGTGAAACAATATACAGCCACTCAACACAACCAGTACAAAACCGCCAGAGCGAACGCCCCACTCCAACAGTGTCGCCGGTGCTGAGCGCTCTTTTAGTACCCGCAAACTGCCCAGCGCCAACAGCAGTGGGGCCCCGTAAGCCATGTATCCAAACAACACGAGGAACATATCAGAGACCCACGCTCCCCAAGGGCCGCCACTATTCTCGATGACCCCAGTACCCACATCTTGCGACCAACCCGGATCATTGGGCGAATGGGTGATCAGCGCTAACATCAAATAAAGCGCCAAAACCATCAATACGAGAAAGACAGCCTCAGCCACCCGCCTAAGTAAGAGCGAATGCTCCTCAGAAACAGGCTCAGCTTTTTTTTGGTTCCGCGCTTTAGCCATCGATGTCTAAGCGACCTCTTGGAGTGCAGGATGAACCACAGTGCCCTGTTCGACATTGACGCCGCGGACCAAGGCCGGATCATCGCGCCAGTTCGAGCCAGCCATTTTCATCACATAGGGCAAAATGGCAGCTGAGAGAGCCTGAGATGAGGTTCTTGGCACGGCACCCGGCATATTGGTCACCGCAAAGTGCATCACGCCATCCACAACATAGGTTGGGTTTTCATAGGTGGTGGGTTTTGTGGTTTCGAAACACCCGCCCTGATCAACCGAGATGTCGATCATGATGCTACCCGGTGCCATTTCACTTACCATCTCTCGGGTGACCACGTGCGGCGCTCGTGCACCTGTGACCAACACGGCCCCAATCACCAGATCAGCCTCCGATACCGCCTCAGCTACCGCCTCGCTGTAAGGATAGAGTGCGGAAATGTTATCAGCCTGTGCCATCATGGCTTCCAAGCGGTCTGTTCGTTTATCAAACACCGTCACGCGAGCGCCTCCAGCAGCTGCCAAACTGGCTGCGTGGCCACCCGCTGCACCAGCGCCCAACACCACGATGTGGCCTCGCTCAGCGCCGCCCAAGCCACCCAACAAAACCCCACGCCCACCTTGCGGCTGATGCAACAGGTGGGTGCCCACTTGAACTGCGATGCGTCCAGCGATGATGCTCATTGGCGCCAGCAACGGGAGTTGGCCACCTGATTCCTCTACCGTCTCAAAGGCCACCGCCGTCAAGCCGATGTCTTTGAGCGACTGAGTTAAGGCCGGCTCTGCGGCTA
>CAJXNU010000192.1 GCA_913057255.1 uncultured Wenzhouxiangella sp. | reverse complement strand
GCCGACATGATCTGAGACAGCGCGCTGTCGAGTGCGGCTTGCGCATTGGGTGCGTCGCGATCCAACGACACCGCCACACGTCGGGGCAATCCCTGGCCAATATGGCCATCCAGCAACCCAGCCTCGGCCAAACGCTCATCGAGATCATCGCAAGCCTGCAGGGACTTAGGGAGCGAGAACGAGAGCGTAAATGAATATGGCTGCATGACCTTATTTTTAATGCCGTGGGAAATGGACTGCTGCGAAAACGCCAGCGGAGCGTGTTAGAACATATCCAAGGTCTGATTGGGGAAGTTTTGGAGGTGGGCAAACACCTTGGGAAACGCTGAGCGCGGTAGTCCGAACCACTCCATCACAGACGCGGCGATTTGATCGGTAGCGGTGGTGGGCACCCAACGGCCCATCGCATCATCGCCCATGTCATCGGGACCGCCAGCCACCAAGCTCGGCATTTGGCCCAATAATCGGTTGCCGTTGACCGGACCCCCCATGACCCAAAAGTGATTGCCCCAACCATGATCGGTGCCCCCACCTGAGTTCGGACGAAGTGGTCGACCAAATTCAGACATTACCATCGTGACCACTTGGTCATGAAGTCCGCTGCGCTTGAGCTCACGGTCCAGATCATCCAGACCATTCGCCAGCGCCTTCAACAAGCCATCTTGGTTGGATAACTCACTGCCTCGCTGATTGGAATGGGTGTCAAACCCGCCCCAATCGAGAAAAATCATCTGCCTTTTGACACCGGCCTCGCGGCCTGCCCAAAAAACACGTGCCGCTGTTCGGAGTTGCTCCATCAAACCTCGGTCTTCGGTGGCCTCAAATTCTTTTCGCGCCACCCCCTCAGGCACGGCATCAAGCACTCGACGAAGTTCCAACATTTCATCCAAGACATTGCCCACTGCATGTCTATAAGCCACTCCTAAGTCATCGTGGCTCGGTTTGACCCGCACCGCTGCTTGGTAGGCTTTGAGCTCTTTCGTATCAGCGCCCGCCAACACATTTCGAAGGTTGATGTTGACCAAATGATCGCGATCTTGCGCTAGGGTCGGCGCCCAGAACTCGCCGCGCATCAGCCAGTTGTTCTCATTGAGTGCCAGATTGGACAACAAGTCGATTAGTAACTCAGGTGGCATCTGCTCCAAAGCCCGCCCACCCCAACCTGAACGGGCAGCAAATGTGCCAGGCACACCACCTGCGACCAATCGTTGTTGGTCCGGATGAGACCCCAAAAAGTTCGGCACTTGGGCAAGCCCTGAGCGCACATCATCGGCGCTGACCGGCTTGACCAAAGGTCCTGCATTGGCAATCCAAGCAATATCGCCTCGATCAGAAATGGGTTTGAGTTTAGCGAGTGCAGGATTAAGCGCCAGCTTGTGGTCTGATTGGGTCAGGTTTAAGGGAATCAGGTCATCTTTCAACAAAGCGATGGGATCATGGGCACGGGCATAGTCCTGATAAGCGCCATCGATGGGAATCAACGTGTCGTTGCCATCGTTGCCACCGTTGAGAAACACACAGATCACGCCTTTGTAATCGTTGTAGGGGTTGGCCAATGCCATCTTTAGAGGCCAAGGCATGGCCACCGAACCGGCCGCCATCATCCCAGTTAAGCCCAGTTGTTTTAGAAGTGCACGACGCTTGGCATCATGTTGAGATGTCCGCTTGGACGAATGTTTATGTTTAGCGCATCGATGCATGACCAGTCACCTCACCACTCCGAATTCCTCACCCAGAAGGGCATAACCCAAAAATAAAGTAAAAGAGTGCGTGTGATGGCGATAATCCTCATTGTCAGACCGCGAGCGGTCTTCCAAATACTGGGGCAACTGCGCTGCCATCTCCAGCAAATACTCTTTGTGATCAAAATCCTCACGTCCACGAAGATATCGATCAGACACCCACTCAACCAAGTTTTCGGGACCCTTCAAAGCGGCTTGCTTGTATTCCTCAAAATTACACACGTCTAAATATCTCTCGTCACCGGGCAATGCGTTCATTCGTGATTCAATGCCGCGTGTATTAATGATCATATGCTCCGGAGATAAAATCTCCATTCCAGGCACGGGGTTGTTTGGTGGGTAAAAGCTGAACACATCATCCGCCGCCAAAGGCTGGTTGCGGGGCAAATGCGGACTGAAGCGCTCATTGAAGAAAAAATCCATTGGCCCAATTTTTTTCCAGGTGCGCGTGGGCATGCGTGTGCACTCCAAACCTCGATACACCGCGGTGTGGTGTTGCACCAAGTCCCGAATCCGACCGAAGTTTTGGGGCATCTTTTTTGGATCATCCCCCGCTCTGGCTTCCGGATCCAATAAGATCGCACGCACGAC
>CAJXNU010000191.1 GCA_913057255.1 uncultured Wenzhouxiangella sp. | reverse complement strand
GAGTTCAGGTCCAGATTTTCGATGGAGAATCCCTGCCCGTCATACACGCCTGTAAAGGCAGGCTCGGTTTCACCACCATCCGCTCTATCGCCACCTATAGGCGCGAATTGAGTACTGGTTGTTGAATCAAACACAATATCTGCGGTTTGGATAAAAAACTTATCCCAGTAGCCCGGTTCTTGGGAAATGGCGATCAGATCTTCCGCTGAGTCAACTTGGAAAGGGCTAAAGCTCGTGCCTAGGCCACCCAAGTGAAGTTCATCAGTCTCTAAAGTGTCTACCACCTCCCACGCCAAGAATGGATAGTTGTCATCGTCGGTGCTGTCATCACCATCGCTGTCGATGCCATCGTCCATTAGCCACACTTCGTTAACACCATCTTGCGGGTTATTCGCAAAGTCCCACCCAGCACCGGTGAACGTGTTCACTTTTTGCAGATCGGTTGTTGTCTGACCAGTGCCGCCCGCACTGTCTGTTTGCCCACTCGTGACCTCATCCCAAAAGCTATTGGTTGTTGACCCGGAATTGTTGTTGCCCACCAACCCTCCACCGCTGTCTGGCGTGACTTGCCCTGTACTGAATGAGTCAACCACAATACCTCCAGCGTTTGTTCGGCCCACCAATCCACCCGTCTGAGAATCGCTCCCCTGGACGGTTGCAACACTGTACGAGTTTTTTAATTCAGCACCGATTTCACCGCCGAGTCCACCGACCAGCTTTGAACCGATGACAGTACCCGTTGAATAGGTCCGAGTGACAGGCGTAGCGCAATAACCGCACAGGACGCCGACGCTTTCATTGCCATTAATCGATGCTTGAGCGACACCGAGGTCTTTGATGAGCCCGCTGGAGTTTAATGTGTATCCGAATAACCCAGTTTCAGTATTACTACTGGGCCGGTTAATAAAAAGATTCGTGATGACACGACCACCACCGTCATACGAGCCTGTAAATTGAGTTGTGGCATTTCCAATAGGCGAAAAGCCCACTGGATTGCTGCCATCTGCATTGCCGTCCCCATCCCAGTCCACAAGCTTCTCGTCGGCGTTAAAAATGATATCGGCTGTTTGACGGAAATGAGAGCTCCACAAAGTAGGCGAATTGGACAGCTCCAATAAGTCCTCTACTGCGGAAATGAGAAAAGGATCGGCGGGCGTCCCGGATCCTCCAGACAACAGCACTTCAGGATCTGCTTGTGACTCCCATGCCAAAAGCGGAAAATTGTCGTAGGTCGGCCCAGGCTCACCATCGCCAAGCTCCTGGAAACTCCATACCTCATTGATGCCATCGGCGGGATCCCCGGCGAAGTCCCAACCACCGGTAACATACCCTGCTCTACTTCGGAGAGTGTCGCGTGATTGGCCCTTAACATCGGATATAACGTGGCTCTTGGGGGCGTCATTGTCTCCCCACAGTTCCGAGTCTGCTGGGTCGGCTGAATAAGATGGCAGCGACAGGGTGGTATCGTTATCCCAGTACACGTGCCTAAACTCCGCTGCATTGTTATTGCGCCCGACAACCAAGGTAACTTTTGCATTTCCAGTTACTGAACCGGAGCGGTAAACGCGCTCGAGGGCACAGGTACCACTGTTGAAGCCCAAAAACCCCCCGACTTGCCCATCACCATCAAGGTTACCAATCTGATAAGAATCGCTGATCACAGTTGGGATACTAGAAAAGCAAGTTCCAATGAGTCCGCCGACGTTATCTGCGCTATCGCCCCCAGAAATATCGACCCTTGCGCCCGATTTCGAAAGTCCACCGAGCTTAATGGCATATCCGACCAACCCACCAAAGGCACTGAAAGCAGTGTCTGGATGTCTTACGCTGCCGCTGACGAAAAGTTGAGTGAGCGTCTGCGGCGTGTCCACATAGCCAATCGCCCCTCCAACAAAGCGATAGCCTGTGATGTCAACATGATTGAGAACAATGTGACTGACCCCACCCGTGTTTCCATCACCAACGTGGCCAAAAAGCCCAACCCTTTGTCCATCAAGCTGATTGATATAGAGGTGATCGATCGCATGGCCATTCCCGTCATAAAAACCCGTAAAGTTTGTGGACTTATTGCCCATGGGCTGAAAGCCCAATGCGTCCTGGGGGCCTCCCACCACACCATCGCCATCCCAATCCACCACATCAGGCGCATCAGCAGGCCAAGTGCCTGAGAATCCCTCTGGCTGGAAATCAATGTCGGCCGTTTGGATGAAATGCTTGTCCCAATAAAACGGCACTTGACTGAGCGTAATTAAATCCTCGGCACTGTTGATCACATAGGGATCATTTGAATTGCCACTGCCCTCAAATGGCACCACATCCGCCGTCTGCGCACCGGCTT
>CAJXNU010000190.1 GCA_913057255.1 uncultured Wenzhouxiangella sp. | reverse complement strand
GAGATCTGCGCTTGCAATCAGTTGCACATCGGGCGTGGTTGAGTCAATGGCACTTTGTCCGCCAAAGACCACATCTAAAATGGATACCTGCGTTGTGTTAGCACCCAATGTCGCCGTGATCGGTTGAGAGGGTGCACCATCAATAAATAAACTACCATTGGTGGCACCTAGCTCATCTAATGCTTGATGAGCCGCCGTTAGCCCGATACTCAGAGGGCTGGAATGGGTCGTGGGATTGTTGTGTTGGTCTTGCAACTCAATGACCACATCAAAAGGAATGGTGCTCAGCTGACGTGTGTCGTCCAATTTGACCGCCAATGCGGCAGGTGGACCTGCCCTACTCACTGCCCCAAACTCTTGTTGCACAACCGGCCGAGCGCCCTCAAGTGTTGCAGTTAATGTCTGAGCCCCAGCCTTAGTTCCGAGCCGCCAGCTCACGCTGGCCTGGCCCGCGCCATTGGTCAAAACAATGCCATCGCTGGGCGTGGTTTGCCCATCACCAGAGAAACGAACCGTTGCATCACTCACAATATTGTTGGTCGCGTCTCTAACCTCAACCACCAATGGCTGAGCCAAAGACTCATCAACAACACCCGATTGGTTATCTCCGGAAATCAATATCAACTGCGTCGGAGAGCCCGCCATGAAATTAATGGATACCTCACCAATTTCCAAATCTGGGTCCACGGTTCCCAAGTAAGCTCGCACAGTCGCTGGGCCCGCTTGGGTAGAAGTCAGCGCAACCGCTGCCTGACCGATTGCATTGGTATCTGCCTGATTGGCACTCAGCACACGATTGGTTTGTGATTGAGCATCTAAAGCAAAAACAACCGGTTGATCTGGAACAGGATTACCCACAGAATCGGTCAAAGTGACGCTCAATACACTGCCGTCATTTCCATCGGCCATTTAATTACCCTGCGGACTGGCTGTGATCAGAGATGCATCCAAATCAACTTCGCCAGCTGCCGTGACCACAACGGGCACGCTGACGGTCGGGAACAGGCCGGGGGCACTGAAGTTTAGCTTGTAAGCATTGCCCACCAAGCCCACCAGAGATAGATCAAGAAAACGCGCAATCCCCTTTGAAACGCTGATCACTTGTCCACCCTTTAATTCGCCGTCGACACCGGAATGAAGACTGGCTGAAACGACTGTTGTGTCATCTGCAACGATCACATTGCCAAACACATCCGTGATTTCGATCACGGGCTGTTGAGAGAGGACTTCTCCACTAATCGCCCCAGCCGAACCATGACTGGGCTGGACTGCCAGACTCAACCCGCTTGGTGCACCCACACTAAACTCAATAGGCTCAGATTGCGCACCACTGAGTCCAGTGGCAGAAAATTGGATGACATGGGTTCGATTCACCGGTCCACCCGCCTGCAGGCCGGTAAAACAGGCCACTCCATCCACCGCTGTGGCGCTGATCTGGCCACCCACCTGAGCAGGCAAGGTCAAAGAAGCAACAATGGCATTGCTGGCGGTTGTCACCTGATTGCCATTGGCATCAACAACTTGAACACACGGCTGCGTGGGCAACGTTTCACCGGCCACACCCCCAACCGGTTGGGTGAGAACAGAAAGCTCAGCGGGCGGTCCAATGGGCGGCTGATAGTTGAGATAAATCGCGTCTTCACTGACGAACACGGAAAAAACCCCAATAAATGACTGCGATGGATCGGCTAAAGTGATCTCGATGTCTATGTTGTCTTCACCAGTGATCGTTCCATCCACCTCAAAAAGCTTCCAGCCATCGATGCCTAACCGCTCCCGCTTCCAAAAATCATCATCAGGATCAACGCCTGACGAAAAATCCAGCTCAAGAATTGTCGGATCGGAAAAGGTGACATCACCCGTGACATTGATGCCGTCATAGTCTGATCCCCGCACACCCACAAGATTGTCGGTCAGCTCCCAAACAATACGGGCATTGGCAAGATAGGTGACACTGCCCTCAACGCTCTGAAGCCCCGGGGAACTGCCGGGTGAATGCGTCCCTTCAACCATCAAATCTGGCACCGCCCCATTCCCCGATAAGATGCCCCCAGGCTCGACTGCCACACCGGCGCTGGCAACAATGGCGCCATTGACCTGCAACTCTCCAGCCTCAATGGTGGTGGGGCCGGTATAGCCATTGATGCCATCAAAAGACCAAACACCCGCCTCATCTTTAATGATGGTGGCATTGGCATTACCCGGCGCAATGGAGCCAGTCACTGTGCCACGACCTTGTCCACCAAAGGTGAGTTGCGCATCGGCTTGAAAGGTCAGGCGGCCTGCATCTATGCTGATCAATCCAGAGCCATTGGCATTGATACCGGGCGTCGTTGCTGTCGCAAAAGGTGAGAGCGTTTCAACGACCTGATAGTCATTCGGACGGTTGAAAGCCAGTCGTCCGTTGGTGATGGTGATCAGCCCTGTGCCAATCGTGCCGTTGCTGGTGCCATCACCAATCTGTAATATCCCCTCGCTGATGGTCGTCCCACCACTGTA
>CAJXNU010000189.1 GCA_913057255.1 uncultured Wenzhouxiangella sp. | reverse complement strand
TCTGCCAAGCCGAGGGCTTGCGGATTGCGGATGTGATGCTTGCCAATGAGCAAACTTGGCGGAGTGAGGCCGAGATCCGAAAGGGCGTGCTTGAAATATGGGCTGCCATGCAAGCCTGCGTGGAGCGCGGTGTGGCCACTGAAGGGGTCCTGCCTGGGAGCCTAAAAGTGACCCGCCGTGCGCCTAAGCTTTACCAAAAGCTTCAAGCTCGTCAGGAGCTCGACAACTTAGACCAACTCGATTGGATCAACCTCTACGCTTTGGCTGTCAATGAAGAAAATGCTGCCGGTGGTCGGGTGGTCACGGCGCCCACCAACGGTGCCGCGGGGATCATTCCTGCGGTGTTGCACTACTACCGACGGTTCATTCCCAATGCATCCGATGAAGGCATCATTGAGTTTTTATTAACGGCCGGGGCGATCGGTATTTTGTATAAAGAAAACGCATCCATCTCAGGCGCGGAAGTGGGCTGTCAGGGAGAAGTGGGTGTGGCCTGCTCTATGGCCGCTGGCGGTCTGACCGCTGCCTTGGGTGGCACGCTGGGGCAGGTAGAAAACGCCGCTGAGATTGGCATGGAGCATAATTTGGGGCTGACGTGTGACCCGGTGGCAGGCCTCGTCCAAATACCCTGCATTGAGAGGAACGCCATGGGCTCGGTGAAGGCAGTCAATGCCATGCGCATGGCGATGGCAGGCGATGGCAAGTATCATGTCAGCCTCGATAAGGTCATTAAAACCATGCGAGACACTGGCCGGGATATGAAAAGCCACTACAAAGAGACGTCTCGGGGCGGGTTGGCCGTCAATGTCATTGAATGCTAGTGACGGATGGCTGGCGGGCAGAGCGCCGAATGACAACAGATCCAAGGCACATCGTCTACAAATCGGCTACGGAATGCTTGATGATGCTCATTTTGAGTCAACTTAAATGTTGACTCCAGCCTGCTTTTAGTATACATATATGTATACTCACTGGCGCGAATCCTGCGTCTTAAGGCTGTTGAGAGCAAAAGAAGATGAGCATAGACAAGATCGTTACCAAGCAATACCGAGATAAAGTGAATCAAGCGGTCAGTCAGTTTGGGTGCTTCTCCATGCTCCCCAACAATGGAGTGCCGAAAGAAGGCTGGTTGCGCACCGTCCGCATGGCGCTTGGTCTGTCTGGGATGCAGCTGGCTAAACGGCTAAACGTGACCAAAGCACGAGTCTCCAAGGTGGAACGCGATGAGCCGCAGGGCAGTGTGACTTTACGCACCATGCAATCGATGGCTGAAGCGATGGATTGCCAGTTTGTCTATGCAATTGTGCCCAAGGGAAACGTCGAAGACGTCATTAAAGCCCGGGCCATTGAAAAGGCCCGTGCTCAAGTGGAGGCGGCCTCGACACAGATGGCGCTTGAAGCACAATCCTTGAGCCAAGAGCAGCTGGAGTTCGAAATTGAGCGGGTTGCAGCAGAAATGATGGATAAGATGCCATCTGACTTTTGGTCTGATGAATGAATGGTGATGACACAAGTCGGCTTGATTTTCCTGATGGCGCGACGTTGCTTGACCCTGATGAGCTTGACGGTCTGAGATACAAGCACATCACAACCCGAGGCGAGTTGGATCAGATTGAGCAGGCTGCCATCACGGAGGGTTTAAACTGGTTAAGCAAACAAAAAAAGATCGATGTGTTATCCCAAGCGTTTGTTTTGGGGTTGCACAAGCGTCTGTTTGGCAGCGTTTGGAAGTGGGCGGGCACCTACCGCCGCACCGAAAAAAGTATTGGCGTTGATCCAATGCAAATCGCCATTCAAGTGCAGCAATTATTAGAGGATGCCAACTACTGGATTGATCACGGCACATATCCGCCTAAAGAGCTGGCAGCCAGGTTTCATCACAAACTGGTGTCAATACATCCATTTCCGAATGGCAATGGTCGCCATGCGCGGATTATGGCAGATGCCCTCTTAACCAAACGACTGGATGAGCCTGCGATTGATTGGGCCGGTGGTTATAGTTTGGAGGCCATGAATGAACGCCGCAATCAATATATTGCAGCGCTTCGGGCAGCAGACAAACACGACATGAGCGCCTTATTAGCATTTGTCGGCGCTTGAACAACGATTTTTAACCACATATCGATTTTAGGTATCAGTCAAGGTTTTGATGTATGGCAGACAGCAATCTCTCTCAAGAAATCAATAAAAGACGCACCTTTGCCATCATCTCGCACCCAGACGCAGGCAAAACCACGCTCACAGAAAAGTTTTTATTGTTCGGTGGTGCCATCCAATTGGCCGGCTCCGTCAAATCCAGGAAAGCGTCGCGCCATGCGACTTCTGACTGGATGGAGATGGAAAAAGAGCGGGGCATTTCGATCACTTCCTCGGTGATGCAGTTCCCCTATAAAGACCGAGTCGTCAATCTCTTAGATACGCCCGGTCACGCTGATTTCTCCGAAGACACCTATCGTGTATTGACCGCTGTTGACTCGGCTTTGATGGTGATTGACTGCGCCAAAGGCGTCGAAGAG
>CAJXNU010000188.1 GCA_913057255.1 uncultured Wenzhouxiangella sp. | reverse complement strand
TTGTATTTTTCAGCTTCATTGGTCTCGACTCAGTGGTCAATGCCAGCGAAGAGGCCATCAACCCAAGGCGCAATATTCCCTTGGCGATCATTGCAGCCCTGATCGTGGTCACTGCGGTCTATATCGTGGTGGCCGTCAGCAGTTTAGGCGTACAACCCGCTGCGGACTTTCATGGACACGAAGGAAGCCTGACCGCTATTTTAGAAAAAGCCACGCATGCACCTTGGTTGGGTGGCGTGCTCGCTGCTGGTGCGGTGTTGTCCATTTTCAGCGTGACCTTGGTCTGTCTTTACGGTCAGTCTCGGATCTTTTTTGCCATGGCCCGCGATCGGATGATTCCGGATGTGCTGTGCAAGATCGACGAGCGCAGTGGCACGCCGAGAGCTGGCGTGTTGTTGGCCGCCTTGATGATCACGCCTTTGGCAGCCATCGCGCCGAGCCACATGCTGTGGAGCATGGTGAGCATGGGGACCTTGATCACATTTATGGCCGTGGCGATTGCCTTGATGATGCTGCGCAGCCATTTCAAGAGAGAGCCTGAGGGTTATCGCACCCCGCTCTACCCTTTGATCCCGATACTCAGTATCGGTTGCTGTCTGTATTTGTTGTTTAACCTGCAAGATTCGGTGTATCAACTGTTTGCCGTCTGGCTGTTCTTGGTGATGATGTTTTATTTTCTCTACAGCCAAAAACGCGCTGTTTTAACCGATTAGATGAACCGGATATTTGCCTAACAGGAAGACCAGATGATGAAACGTATACAAACGTTAGTGGCTAACCTCGTGTTTGGCGCAAGCTCAATGGTGGTGGCTGAACAAAACGCAGACACACCGACCTGGTTGTTCGTTCAAACTGCTGCTGATTTCACCTTAGATGGCGATCAACTGAACATTCCCTTCGAACGCGAGATCTTTGCCTTCACCGACCGCCCCAACCGAGAGTATGGGTATCTCAATGCCCATGAGCTCGAGGCTCTCTGGCACACGGGTGAAGACAATTTTGCCGACAACCCACCCAATGCGGTGCTCACTTGGATGACCGATGGAAAAATTCAAGAAGCCGAAATCGTGCTCATCGCGGTCAAAGCAGAAGACCTGGGGCGGTCTGTGAGCTACACCATTCAATGGGAGGCCGGTGAGATCATTCCAGTGATAGCTGACAATGTATCGCTCTTTATCGATGGCGGTTTTTATGACCCAGAATATAATTGGCGGCATTGCTGTTGATGGTTCGATGAGGTCAATCACCCAGAGCTCATCGCACCATGATCTGTAAATGATGACGATCTCAATCCTAGAAAGAGGAGCAAATACATGAAATTGATCCAAGCGACAATGTGTCTCACCCTTCTGACTCTCGTCTCGGCCGCCTCGGCTCAAGACACACCCAATCTTGTGGGCACCTGGCAAGGACCCAGCCAAGGCCATCTCATTGATGAGGGGTTTGTTGAGTCCGTGATGACCTTCGAGATTCTAGATCAGCAGGGACGAGCCTTTCATGGCAAAAAAAGCTGGACATCCAGAGAAACAGACGAAATCATCACCGAGACTTTCTCCGGCACCGTCAATGATGATGGCCAGGTGGCCATTGCCGATCATGAGGATGGCGGCACCTTCGTGGGCCAAGTGATGGGCGATACGTTGACTCTCCAGTACGTGGAAGGTGGCTCCAATGCGACCGCGTATGTGACCCAGCTGAGGCGCCAATAGCAGGGACACATCATCGGTTGCGAATGAAAGTAATCATATGTTTTCAAAGCATTTTTTAGGATCAATTTCGTGAGGTTGTGGCCTGAATGGTTTAAATATCGGTCATTAATGAAGTTAAATGGGGAACCATTGAGCTCGGGTGGGCTCAAAATCGTCGACACCGCCGGTTGTTAAGACCGAGATTGGCATGGTGTCAACTGTCACAATAAATAAACGCATAAAAACTAGGATCAATCAAATGAAAACTGTTCAATCTATATTCTTTATCGCGCTATTTTCTCTTGCTTGTGTCTCTGCGAACGCAGCCGAAGGGGACAGCCAATGGTTGTTTGTTCAAACGGCGGCTGAGTTCACCTCAGATGGGGACACCCTGACCATCCCGTATGAACGCGAGGTCTTTGCTTTTACCGATCGGCCCAACCGTCAGCATGCCTATCTCAATGCGATGGAGCTGACTTCGCTTTGGAATACGGGTGAGAATAATTTTGGTGAGAATCCACCCAATGCGGTGCTGACATGGGTGAGTGATGGGGAGGTTCAAGAAGCTGAGATCGTGCTGGTCGCTGCCAAAGTGGGGAACCTAGGGCGGTCGATGACTTATACCATCCGATGGGAGGCGGGTGAGGCCATCCCCATGAGGGCAGGCAACGTATCGCTCTTTATCGATATCGGTATGGATGCGTATCTTTTTAGTTGATGGATGGATGCGGCCAAACTTCCAGCCCCAATCGCACTATGGTCTTTAAGCACTGACTTAATATACGATCTCACTCCAAGACAGAGCACTAAAGATATGAAAACAATCCAAGTTGCACTGTGTATCACCCTTCTGACTCTCGTCTCGGCCGCCTCGGCTCAAGACACACCCAATCTTGTGGGCACCTGGCAAGGACCCAGC
>CAJXNU010000187.1 GCA_913057255.1 uncultured Wenzhouxiangella sp. | reverse complement strand
AACCGGGCATCTTGGCCCGCGCCTTTACCTATGTGGGTGGTGATGCGTCGATAAGCCTCCCCGATGCCGCAGCGGGCTCTGGAGGAAGTCTGCAGATTCCGTTGAGTATCGGCAATGTCTCTGGTCTGGTCAGTGCGCAATTCAAAATCAGCTATGACCCAAGTGTCATTGAGGTGAGAAGCATCAATAACGGCAATCTGGCCCCTGGATGGGCGAGAGCGGTCAACATCAATCAAGCCAACGGAACGGCACTGGTGGCCATGACCACTGGGGGTGGTTCTGTCACGGGAGATGGCTCTTTGGTGCAAATGAATGTGAGCATCGTGGGTGACCCGAGTGACTCCACCGCTCTGACCTTATCTGAGGTCTTGCTCAATGATGGGGCCATCCCGGTGACACTTGACCATGGTTTGATCACCGTCGATGCTGTCCATGAAATCAAGGGCAATGTGCGCTTTTGGAATGGCAACCGACCCATGGCCGGAACGGCACTGAATCTCACAGGCGGTCAATCCAACGCGCGCGGCAAGTTGGCCGATGCTCAATCGGAAGGGTCTTATTCTTTGTTCCTGCCCTCGGGCAATCATGTACTAACGCCGACTCGCACCAGTGCTGATGATGCCATCAGCTCTCTGGATGCCTCAATGGTACTCAGACACGTAGTCAATCTGGAAACACTCTCAGGCAGTGCCGCCAAAGCGGCAGACGTGAACCGCAGCGGCTCCATCACTGCCCAAGATGCCACTCAGATCTTGCAGCATGTGGCTGGATTGGCGAGCCTGCCCTTCAATGGTGCTCAGTCGGTATGGCTTTTTGAGCCTGCGCAAAGAACTTTCAGCAATTTGAACAGCACACAGTCAGCGCAGAACTTTACAGGGATCTTGTTGGGCGATCCCAGCGGTAATTGGGGTGCTACACCACCTGCAAGCATCCAAGCACGCACCTTAGAAACCGGCTCTATCAGCCTGAAAAATGCCAAAGGTGAGCGCGGGTCAACAGTAACCACTGAATTGGTGCTGGATTCAGCGGTGAGCGGGTTTGTCTCCATAGACTTTGAGATCTCCTATGATCCTTTGGTGGTGAGTGCCACATCAGTGACACCAACGGCTCTCTTGGACGGGTGGAGTGTCTCGGTCAATACCGATCAATCCGGGGTTGTGCGTGTGGCTGCGGCAGGTGCCCAGTCCATCACTGGACCTGGTGCACTCTTCAGCCTCGCGTTCCAGATGTTAGGCCTTGAGGGCGCTGAATCAGACATTCGAATCAATAAGCTACAAATTGATGAAGGGCAAGTCAGCCCGGAGATTATCCATGCCAAGCTGACATCAGGGGACCCGAGTTCAATCTTCAAGGACCGGTTTGGGGACTGAAGCCTGCAGCCAGCAGTCTGTAGCAACAGATGTGGCGCTGGCGGCTAGCGTCATGCCATGTGTCACTATCGTGTCTGTTGTGTGAACGACAGGGTGAGGAAGCGAACTGTTTGAGTTTGTCAGCCCATCAGTGCGCTCACCATAATTGGAGACTTGAGTGCCGGATGAAGGCCATTAGTTGGTGAGCTACCCGCACTCAACCAAGCTGCCGGGGCCCATTTTTGGCAGTGCCCCTTGACTTGAACCCCTGAAAACCCTCCAGATATACTGCATTTCATGCACAGCACTTCTACAAAAAGTGCCATCACCAGCACGACCCTGCGAAGAGCTTATTTTTGGCTCCTGCTCGGACTGCTGGTCTTTGGGGCATGGCATCCAGCCCAGGCGACGATCTTGGTGTCTGATGATTTCCCAACCAATGGCACGCTCGCTGGACTCACCCCGGCCGTTGGGGGCATTTGGACGAGCTTCTCCGGCACTGCCAATGAAATCACAGTGGTCAATGGGTATGCCGTGCTGAGTGATGCGAACAGCGAAGACGTCGAATCTGGTTTTACCCCCATCGACTCCGATTCGCTTTTTGTTGGATTTGACTTAATTGTGAGCGACCCTGGGGCTTATACCGGCACCGACTTCGAGTACTTTATTCATTTCTCTGACTCTTCTAAACTCAGCGCAAGAACCGATATCGCCGCGTTCTCCGCCTCTGGCTTTCGCCCAGGCATCGCCACGGCGTCCCCTACAGCAGAGGCCATTTGGCCGGTCGATCTTGCCTATGAGTCCCCATACCGCATCGTCATACGCCTTAACTTCAGCACTGGCTTAGCTTCACTGTGGGTTGATCCTACTTCACCGAGCGATTCCTCTATTACCTCTACAACGGCAGTCCTTGACCTCGCCTCAGACGCCGTGGTTCTTCGCCAGACTGGCGCCACACCCGATCAAAGCCTCCGCATCGGTCGGCTGCGGGTGGCAACGACCTTTGATGAAGTGATGCCAAAGTCCGATCAAACGATTACTTTCACCAACCCGGGGACACAGAACTTCGGCACGACACCAACACTCACCGCCAGCTCCACGTCGGGGCTGACGGTGACGTTCACCTCCTCAACGACTGATGTTTGCACGATCACCAGTGGCGGTGCGTTGACGTTTGTGACCACCGGCACCTGCACGATCGATGCGGACCAAGCAGGCAACGATGCCTTCGAGCAGGCACCGACCGTATCTCAGTCGTTTACCGTGC
>CAJXNU010000186.1 GCA_913057255.1 uncultured Wenzhouxiangella sp. | reverse complement strand
CTCATCGTTTCCTTGACCCCAAGCAATCAGGTCTTCAATCCGGATGAGGTGGCATTCCAGAAGATCTTGGGTGGGGATGTTGGGCCTCTCGACCAGCTGTCCGTTTTTTCGCCACACGGGATCCCCGCCGGTTCGGGTCACAATCCAGCTGCTGCCATCAATCTCAAAGCGGGCTTCTAAAATCAGATCTGGCGGGTCTTGTTTTTGGCGAGCGGACAGCAGATAGCCCAGTGCGCGGATTAGAGAGGTTTTGCCACTGGCATTGGGTCCGGTGATGAAGGTGATGCCATCGGCCAAGTCGGTGATCTCGATGCGCCGATCAATGCCTGGCAGTTTGCTAATGATTAACGAGCGAAGCTTCATGAAGCCCACTCTTCGGCTTGAGCCAGCCATTCGCGAAGCAGTTGATGGCCGCTGTGTCTGATGTGCATGATCACTTCTGCTTCGCTTAGCGGCGCAGATCCGCCTTGTTGCCAACGCCCCTCGCTGGCAAGCGAGTTGAGCTGATCGCTGGCTGCATCGATCAAAGCCTGTCGCTGATTGGTCGCTTCGGTGTCGCGTTCAGTATCCTCACTGGGCGCGTCGAGTAAGGCGAGGCTTCTGGCCAAGCGACCGATGTGGTCGGTCCGCTGTGCCAATACATTGAGATCAATGGCCGCTGTGGTTTGGTCCTCTATGGACTCAATAAAGATCGTTTGAATCTCACCAACGGCGATGTTTTCGTTTTGCTGTTTGCTGATCGCATCAACAAAGACATCACTAAGATCACTTTGGCCGACTAGGATCAGTCGAATGCCTAAAGCCTGAGGTGGTTGAAAATAAGCACTGGCTTGTTGATCGAGACCTCGAATCTCTTGCATCAACGCATCCATGGCGTCTTCTGCCTTAGGCATACCCGAGACATCGAGCATCAGGTGAGTCCAAACCAGCGGTGCCAAAGTCCATTGGGCAATGGCTTGCACCTTGCCTTGGTCGATGCTTACGAGCCAAGGCCCCCGAGGCCCATGCTCGCCCACATGCAGGCCCGTGATGGAGCCCAAATAGCCATTGATGGAATCAGCAGCGAGCGGATCGGGTTTATGGATATGCCCAAGTAACCAGCCATCGAGTCCTGCTTGCTTGAGTGCCTGGCTGGTGACGGGCGCATATCGTGAATCAAGTTGGTCTCGGTCACAGTGCAACACACCGAAGTTGAGGCCGGGTGCACGTTCGAATGTATGCCCCTGCAAGGGGCTTTCATCGACCACTGGCTTGGGGTAAGACCAGCCATGCAGTGTGACGGCCTGCCCATCTTTCTCAAAGTGGTGAGTCTCCCAGCGACCATTGGCGCCCAGAAGTTTGAATTGAGAGAGTTGCTTGGCCAAGCGAGGAAGCACTGAGACATCATGGTTTCCGCTGATGCCCACCACCTCAATACCAGCCTCGACTAGGGCATTGATTCCAGTCTCCAGCGGTCGAAAGGCTTCAAAAAAATTGTCCTCTTGATCCACCAAGTCACCCGCCAGCACAACCAAGTCAACCTTGTTTCTGATGGCTTGTTCAACCGTTCTCTCCCAGCACTTTTGCGGGCTGAGCTCACGCGCATGATTGGCAAGTTCATCGGGAAGTCGACTGGGTTGCCGGCCCAGATGCATGTCTCCAATGGCGAGTAGTTTGATGGACATGGCGCCTTGCTTTAAGTCTCAGAGACTCTCACAGCTGGCCCCCACCGGCAGGCTCAAGCGAACCACATCGACGACAGCCTGACCTTTTGTGGGCGAGTCAAATCGCACCTGACCACGCATGCAGCTGGTAAATTCAATGTCTACCGTGCCCCAAGCTTCAAAGGCCTCATTTTCTGGTGGTTGTCTAAAATCGGCCCCTGCGACAGGGTAGTTGGCCGTGACAACATCAATGCTCACAACATGATCTCCCCACTCAAATGTTTTGACTCCAGTGAGCCAAATTTGTTTGCCTTCATCGAAATCGTACCAGTAGACAATGGCGATTGGACCAGACTCTGTGGAGGCATCGTGGGTAATCTCGATGTTGAAGCCGGTGCCAGAGGTGGCCTCGTTGTACCAAGAACCCGTATGGAGGGGCATCAAAGGAAACTCGCTGGTCTCCTTCGCCCAGAGGATGACGGGGAGTTCAAGAGGCACGCCATCGCTGATGTTCGTCAAGCCAACTGTCAGTAGCCGATTGATTCGATCTACAGTGGCTTGACCCGCCACCACCCGACCAAAGACCGTATAGGTCCCATCAAGAAAGTCATTGTCGTCAGCGTTGATGTAGAACTGGGACTGAGCAGAGTCCACATCACCACCAACCAAACCCATGGCAATCGTGTAGCGCTCATTGAGTAAGCCATTATTTGCCTCACCCTTGATCGTGCCTTGAGTTGGCGTGACGCCATTGAGCTGACGATCAAAGCCACCGGATTGAATCACAAAATCTAGAAGGACGCGATGGAACACCAGCCCGTCATAAAAGCCCTCGTTCACATAATTGAGGAAGTTCTCAGTCGTGATGGGCGCTTTTTCAGCATCGAGCTCCAACAAGATGGGACCATGGGTGGTTTCAAGCCACACCCTCGGGCTTGTTTGGGCAGCGGCGGTGCCGGCCAATGCAAGAGCCAATACCAGCAAGACCATTTTGATGCCGAATTTCTGGGCTTGATT
>CAJXNU010000185.1 GCA_913057255.1 uncultured Wenzhouxiangella sp. | reverse complement strand
CCCCTTAATTTTTGGTCGATCTCAATGGCCTTTTGGCGGTGGATGGCGAAGCGAAAAGCGGGGCTTTGAGCCAGGCCGTCAGAAGACTAAGATTATTCTGATCTTATGTTAAGTACATTCGTATCACATTCAGCGGCGGGCGTCACCCCCTTGGCCCATTGTTAGGGATAGTCTGACGATATATTCAGCTTTCTCGTACTTGATAATCAATGAGGGGAGTGTGGGTGCGGGGGCGACATATGGTGTCGCGTCACTTCATTCTGCCAATGCATCAGATGGCAAATCAGCCTAAGAGTATGAGTCAGTATCTTCCGCGACTTTCAGGATGGGAACTTCTGGCTTCAATGCCTCCGGATCGCACGTCTGTAAGCGTGCATGAAAGTACTCGCGTGTCTCTCGGTCAGTTGAATAAATGAAACACCCTTTCATTCCACGCGTCAGCAGTGTCCGATAAGTGTTTTTGATAATTCGCTCAGTGAGAACCTGCGCTCTTTTGGGGTCTTCTTTCTGGAGTTTTTTGAACCCGCGGACTGAGTGATCTCCGCTTGCTCGTTGAGTGGCGTCCGTTATCACCTTCCCGTTTCTCACCACCAAGTCTGGGCCAATGATCACCCCAACATAATCCAGCTCTAGTCCTTGACAGGTGTGGATGCACCCAACCTCGCTCACCGAATCTGGCTTGATTAACCACAGCGGACCATCTTCAGTTAAATTCCAGCGCATCCCAAATCCAAAATCCTCCAGCACCACATCCATAGCCTCGGGTTCTTTTTTACTCTTCCAATTCCAGCAATAACCAGCAACCAAACGACTCTTACCGTTACGTGCATTCAGATCCTCGATGGCTTGGCGCATTATGTTCGGATCATCAAATACTTGGCAGTCATAATCAATTCCAGAAAGATCGGTATTGGCTGTCTCTCTGATCTGGAGAACATCATCTACCCAAGCCAGATAACCGTCTGATCCGTTGCACCTGAACTGAGAGGCCAGGGTCATTTCAGTGACTTCTGCGCCCGCGTTTTCAGCCCATTCTCGAATCGTTTGAAGGCTGCCAATGTCATGAATGGTGACTTTTTGGTTCTCATCGATAAAGAAAACGGCTGTTTTTGCTGATTGGATGATCTCTTTGATTTGGTTCTCCCCCAGATTTCGATAAAGGCCTGACTTTTCATTGAGTCGGTGGGCTTCATCCACAATCAAAACATCCATGCCGTTGAGGGGGGCTTCTGTGTAAGCACCCGACCCTTTGAACAGGTTACCAATGTGGGTTTTCTTGAAAGTCCCTGTGAGGCGCGACTCGAAGACTGCTCGGGGGGCTGCATTTTTACTGACGTAGTGCGACAGCCACTGTCGTTTGGTGGTTTCCACCAGCAAATTAATGGCGACAACGGATTTGCCAGTCCCAGGGCCTCCTTCTACGATCAAGACCTGTTTTCTTTCGTTTTCTTGGGCTTTGGTCGCAAGATCTAGTGCGGTCTCGTAGACGAGCTTTTGATCATCAATCAGCTGAAATTCTCGATTGCCCTGTAACAGCGAGCTGAGATGGTCGATCAAGCTCTTTGACGGCTTAAGTTTGCCTGCATCGATTCGATAGAGCAGCCTGTTCCTATCGCCCGTCCTGATGTGTTTTTGAATGAAGGCTTGGAGTGCTCCAACATCATCTCTGACAAAGACTGGTGCTTTTGAAATATGCGGATCATAAAAGCCGTCTTTTAATTCCTGATCATTGAGGCAATTGTGCAGGTAGGCGCACGGCGCTAACCGAATTTGGTCTTCTTGAACCGTTTGATTGAAGTCTTGTATGAGGGCCGCGTAGGTCCAGGCTTGATAGGAAGGGTGGGCTTGTTCTCGCTGACCACCACCGACAAATGTTGAAACCACTCCGTCTTTGTGGGTTTTGCTGACCTTGGACCATTGCTTCAACTCAACGATGACGGCTGTGTCTTGTTGGTCGATATTTTGGCCAGTGAGGATAAAGTCGATGCGCTTGGATGTCAGGGGGATGCCATATTCAATGGCAACACCTGCATCATCAGGGACTTGGGCACCGAGCACCAGGTTACTCATATATTGCATAGAGTTTCGCCAAGATTGAATTTCCGCTGGTGGCGGTTTTCGTTTAGCGCGTTGTTCGAAAGCGGCCATGATCTTTTGCTCAATTTGATTGGCAAATACATCAGTGGTGAATTGAGATTTGGTGGCCGTGTAGATGATCATCTTGCGTTCCCAATCGGGTCCAAAGATACTCCATACCTTTTGGAAGTTTGTTTAATCAGCCCCTCGTTTTACATCAATACTAAAAAAAGCGGATAGGAGCCCCGCAATCACCGCTCAATCTGAGGCCATTTACCACTTCATCAATGAACAGCTTGAAGCGAGCGCCTTTCATTATAAGGAGCTGATCGCCTGGCTAAAAAATCACACCAAGCCCTCCTGAGAGAAATGCTTGGGTGTTAGCGTCTCTTGTACTGTGTCGGACAGTACGCACGGCTCACCTCAGGACTTCTCAGTTTCAGATGCTTGGTGCTCCGACCCGACACCCGCTCGCGCCAAAGCTTGAAACTCGACCGCTTCAGGGCCCGACGCATCAGCTCAAGCACATCGGCTTCGGTCAAACCAAACTGAGCTTCAATCGCTTCAAAAGGGGTTCTGTCCTCCCAGGCCATTTCAATGACGCGGGAGTGATCTTCCTCAGACAGCCGTGACGACGC
>CAJXNU010000184.1 GCA_913057255.1 uncultured Wenzhouxiangella sp. | reverse complement strand
GAATTCTCCAAGCACTTTGAGCAAGCCGCAGGCTACGGCTGGACCTTGCCCGAGAGCCCAACCTTTTCTTGGCCTCAACTCATCGCCAACAAAGACCAAGAGATCGATCGTTTAAATGGCATCTATCTCAAGCTGCTCGCGAACGCTGGGGTGACCTTGTTCAATGGTCGAGGTCGGTTTTTGGATGCCAACACCGTCGAAGTCGATGGACAAGTGATTCAGGCCAAGCGGATCTTAATCGCGGTGGGTGGTCGACCAAGAACGCTGGATATTCCCGGTGCCGAGCATGCCATCACCTCCGATGAGGCCTTTCATTTGCCTGAGCTTCCCAAGCGCGTGCTGATGGTGGGTGCAGGCTATATTGCCGTGGAGTTTGCTGGCATTTTCAACGGACTGGGGTCCGATGTGATGCTCGCGTATCGAGGCGAGAAGATCTTGCGCGGCTTCGATGGCGATGTGCAATCAGCGGTGGAGAAAGCGCTGATCGGTCGTGGGATTGGGGTGGTCTATCACACCACGCCCACATCCATTGAAAAAACAGATCACGGCTTGCAAGTGACATTCGATGGCTCTGATAAGACGCCTCAAGTGTTTGATGCGGTGATGATGGCTGCCGGTCGCGTGCCCTACACCTGGGATTTGGGTTTGGAAGCCGCCGGTGTCGAGACCAACGAGCAAGGTGCAATTGTGGTCGATGCCTACAGCCAAACCTCAAGCCCATCAGTCTATGCCGTGGGGGATGTGACCGATCGGGTCAATCTCACACCCGTGGCTTTAATGGAAGGCCATGCACTGGCTGATACCTTATTTGGCGGGATGGATCGACCGGTAGAGCACCAAGACATTCCTGCGGCGGTCTTTTCACAGCCACCCGTGGCCTCGGTGGGTTTGACTGAGATGGAGGCACGCGATCAAGGGCATCGTTTAAGGTTGTTTCGGTCAGAGTTTACGCCCATGAAATATACTCTGACCGGTGGGGGTGAGAAGGGCCTGATGAAGCTGGTCGTCGATGCCGATACCGATCGGGTCTTGGGTGTGCATGTGGTCGGTCCTGATGCCCCTGAGATGGTGCAAGGATTTGCGGTCGCGGTTAAGGCTCAGCTGACGAAAAAAGACTTTGATCGGACCTTGGGCATTCATCCGACGGCGGCGGAGGAATTGGTAACCATGAGGGTGCCTATCGAATGAGGGTCGGTCTGATGATTGGTCTGATGGGACGGCCCAGTTCGGTCAAAGCCAGCTTCCCCAATGGGGTGCGGCATGGACTATTCACAAAGCCACTATCTCAGCTTAGTGATGTGCAGAAGAGACAATAATGAGAAACGACATGACAACATATTCAACTACATCCTCAACAGCTGGCCTAGAAAAAGCCGCTCGGCGCCGATTGCTTGGAGTGCAGCAAGTCACGGCATTTTTGCTATTGGCCATCGTGTCAGTGTCTATGGTGTCGGCCAAAGCGCCGGTCGAGGGACCGGAGGGCATTCAGGTCAGAGCAGGTCATTGGATTGTTGAATTGGATGCACCGCCTACCCTTGGCTTTGAGGGAACATCGGTCATGGCAGTCGAGCGCCTTGGTCAGATCTCGGGCAAGCGTATGCAGTTGGCACCGACCGCGCCATCGGTGACTGGTGAGAAGCTCAACGTCGCTGATGCCGATGTGCAAGCCTACATGGCGCTTCTGGATCAAGAACGAGACGAGCTGCTGCAAACCATGACGCGGGAGTTGGGCCGTCGCTTCGATCCTTATGCCGTCTATCACCATGTGATGAATGGGTTTGCTGTGAAGATGAGCGAGCAAGAGGCCCGTCTCTTAGAGTCATGGCCTGAAGTGAAATCGGTTCAGCCCGACTGGATCCATCGTCGCCAAACTGACAGAGGTCCCCTTCTGATCGGTGCACAAACGCTTTGGCAATTGCAGGCAGAAACAGCTTTCCCGCCGACCAGAGGACAGGGGGTCGTGATCGGCATCATTGACAGTGGCATCAACTGGGATCATCAGATGTTCCAGGATGGTCCACCACATACCAACACCACGTTCGTTAACCCTTACGGGCAATTTTTAGGGGAATGCTCACGCCCTGAGGTCAATTGCAACAATAAGCTGGTGGGCGTGTACGACTTCACCACCGAGGGCACTTTCGGCAAGGACCCAGATACTGACGGCCATGGGACGCATGTGGCATCGACGGCAGCTGGCAATGTGATTTCCAACTTTACACTCTCGAGCACAGGTGATCATCGCTTTACGATGCAAGGCGTTGCGCCGGATGCGAGCTTGATCTCATATAAAGTCTGCTACAGCGTCCATCCAACAGACGAGGAGCTTAACGACAGCTGTGTTGGCTCGGCCATTGGGCAGGCACTTGACCAAGCCATTGCCGATCAAGTGGATGTGGTGAATTACTCTATTGGCGGGCCCGCAGGGAATCCCTGGCAAGCGGCCAGCGCATTTTTGCCTATGTGGGAAAACGACATTGCTTTTGTCACCTCTGCCGGAAACTCAGGACCCTCGCCGGAGACCATTGGCAATCCGGCCAATGCGCCATGGGTGATGGCTGTTGGTAACACCACGCATGACCGATTGGTTGCCGGCTCCGCGCGTGTGGGCAGTATTGATGACATCGCCGTGGTGGCTAGTGGGGATGGCCCAGAGATCATCAGCGAAATTAATGCCAATGCTCGTCGTGTGGATCAGGTTTCTGCCAATAATTTACTGGCGTGTGATCCAT
>CAJXNU010000183.1 GCA_913057255.1 uncultured Wenzhouxiangella sp. | reverse complement strand
CTCAGTGACTTGCCGGGCACGTCCACACCCTCCCAGAAGCTGGCTGCCCCCAACAAAATGCTATTGGGCTCCGATAAAAAACGCTCCAAGAGAACACGTCGTGTGGCTTCCTCTTGGACTTGGAGATTGAAGGCCGTATTGGCGCGAAGCCAGATGGCTGCGTGACGCAATGCGCGATGCGAGGTAAAGAGCAAAAAGGCGCGTCCTTGACTGGCTTTAATAAGAGGCATTACTTGCTCTAATAAAGCCTCTGTATGATTCGGGCTGGACGGCTCGGGCAATTGCGTCGGGATCCAGAGTCGTGTTTGGTTGGCATAATCAAATGGCGTAGGAATCGTCAGCTCACGGCAGTGATCCAAACCCAGCCGCCGGGTGAAATGATCAAATTTTCCAGCGACCCCAAGGGTGGCTGATGTCATGATCCAGGTGGCTGGCGTCTGTGCCCGAATCTCTTTCAGGGGTTTGGAGATGTCTAGAGGCGTCAAATTCAGCGAAAAACGACCACTCCGATTGGAAAACCAGCGAACGTACTCTCGATCTCCCGCTACAAAATAACTCAGCCTTGTTTCTAGACTGCTGGCCCGCTCTAGACAATTGGATAGGTCTCGACTCTGCTCAGCCACCTGCGACAAGCCCTGCTGCAGTTGCCGCAATGCCTTGATTAACGCCTCAAACTCGGGAACGATGCTCGCAATGATTGAGAACTCACCTTTGGAGGGCAAATCAGCAAACCGAGCCATGGCCCGATCCACGGCTGATCGAACCGAATCAATTGGCTTTTTGAGAATGGCCAGCGCACCTGATGCTTGGCCACAGGCCGCCAATGCATCCCGAGCAAGCTCTCTGACTTGCCATGCGCTGATGCCTTCAGAAAAAAACCGCATGGCGGTATCGGGGATCTGGTGCGCCTCATCAATGACCATGACATCCGCACCCGGCAACACTTCACCAAAGCCCGTTTGCTTGAGTGAGAGATCCGCGAATAATAGGTGGTGGTTGACCACCACCAAATCCGCGGATTGTGCCTGTCTTCTGACTCGAAAGACATGACATATGAAAAATAAGGGACACTCTGTGCCCAAGCAATTGTCTTGAGTCGATGTAACAAATGGCCACACACCAGAATCAGTGCCGACGGAATCCAACTCCGCCACATCTCCAGTTAAGGTATGCCGAGCCCACGCAGCCACGGCAGTGAAGTCGTCTGACCACTCGCCATCTCGCACGTTTTCATCTTTTTCATACTGCTCTAAGCGATGCAGGCAAAGATAGTTTGAACGCCCCTTTAATAACGCCGTGTCTTTTTCGACACCTAGGGCGTTCAATGCCAGTGGCAGGTCACGATTGAACAGTTGGTCTTGAAGATTGAGCGTGCCTGTTGAAATAATGGCCCGCTCGGTCTGAAGTAAAACAGGCAGCAAATACGCGAGGGTTTTGCCCGTTCCAGTGGCTGCCTCTACCACCAGGTCCATTTGATCCGCGAGTGCCTCTTCGATGGCTGTGGCCATCAGCAATTGGCCAGGTCTCGGAGAAAACCGGCCAATCAGCTGCTCGAGCTCGCTGCCCGGGCCAAAAAGATCAGAAAGCTGTTGAACTGACACGACGGAATTTGGGTTACTCAAAAGCGCTCGGGTCGAGTGCGCTCACACAAAGGGACTCGGGCGCTGGCCCAACCTGCCGCATCCGCATCACCCAATTGTCGATGGGCAAAAGCCACCGTCCGCCAATTTCGTTTGCAAAGCTGACCGACGCGGGGACCCCGCTCGATCGAGGACATTGCGTAATCTTTGGCTTGATCCCACTGACCCAGCTCCAATTTCACTTCCGCGAGTTGTTGCAAAATATCCGGCGCTTGGGGCTCGATTACGAGCGCTTCTTCCAACAAGCGCACGGCTCGATCAAATGAGCGGTCTCGCTCCGCTTTTAGGGCTTGTTCCATTAAATCGGTCACGATGGGGTTTCTCAAACCATAAATTTGTAAACCCTGATCGGTGTCCGTGCCCACACCGCGCATTTGTTCGGCCAAGGTCAAACGCTGGGTGCTGGAGAAGGCACCCATTTGGCACCCGGCCAAGACGATGACAAACAGACCAGAAAATAGCGATTTCACTGATACTGATTGGCTTTTAGACACAAATAGAGACCGATTAGACGACACCGCCTCAGTATAGCCTAGACACCGGATTCGATCGGAAAAAGTCCGGTCAGAGCAGACCATTGGTGGCCCAATGGATCTCACTTTTGGTTCTGCTGTCATTGAGACGATTGTCTGGCGTCTACTGATCCTGATCTGACTCTATCCATAGGCTAGATTGGGGCTTTTCGCTATAATGAGGGATTGAAACGGGGAGAGATAGGCACTGATCGATCAGGGCCATCCTTATCAGAGACTGTGCCATGAAAAGTGACCATCCATCGCTCCAGCCCCCATCCGGCGACGCATCGAATCACTTGAGTCTGAATGTGATCTGTCTCCCCAATGAGCGAGGCGAGCTGGACGCCCAGTGGGTAGATACGATCAGAGCCCAGTCGGTCAATCAATCGCTCTACACCTTGCCAAGATTGGCAAAACAACACGGTCTGCAAGCCCTCCATTCCCTACAGATTGGCCATCAAGGATGGCTCAGCGCACTCAGTGAGGTGGTTGAGGCACCCACCTTGGTTCTAAAAAGCGGGCTGGTGGTGCCAGCTGGCTTGAACAAACGACTTCAGGCTCTGGTGGATCGTGATCATTTGCCAACCGTCAT
>CAJXNU010000182.1 GCA_913057255.1 uncultured Wenzhouxiangella sp. | reverse complement strand
ATTTAAGACTGGTGTTGCAAGCGCCTGGTCTCAAGCCCCAGCGCATTTTGGATACCGCC
This sequence comes from uncultured Wenzhouxiangella sp., assembly GCA_913057255.1. GTDB lineage: Bacteria > Pseudomonadota > Gammaproteobacteria > Xanthomonadales > Wenzhouxiangellaceae > Wenzhouxiangella. Next base: position 2,722 of record CAJXNU010000182.1, on the reverse strand, counting down.
AAGCCCAAGCCATCGAGACCTTGGCTCAAGATTGGGCTGGGCGTGGCCTTAGCCGCCGCGGCGGCGTTGGCTTATGTCTATTGGCAGCATCCTGAGGTTTTAGAGGGGTTGCTGTTGCATCTCCAAAGCAATCCTGAGACGCCTTAAGCTGGACCTTGAATTCAGCCCGATAGACAAACTATCGCAGACAAATCATTACAGACAAATCATTACAGACAAATCACCATCGAAGAAACCAACAAAGGCCGAATGGCATGAGCACAAAAAAAACCGACCTTGCCACCCGCGTGATTCATGCAGGGCAATCACCCGATCCTTCTACCGGCGCGGTGATGACACCGATTTATGCCACCTCGACCTATGTCCAAAAAAGCCCAGGCGACCATTTAGGCTATGAGTATTCCAGAAGCCACAACCCGACCCGCAAAGCCTGGGAGGCCTGCATCAATGACCTAGAAGAGGGCCATGCTGGCTTTGCGTTTGCCTCGGGCATGGCCGCGGTCGATGCCGTGCTTGCCTTGTTAAAGCCGGGCGATCGAGTGGTGGCAATGGATGATCTCTACGGCGGGACGTGGCGCATTTTTGAGCGGGTGCGGGCACACACCTCAGGTCTTGAATTTGAATTTGTGAACTTGAGTGACTTGGACCAGGCCAAAGATGCCATCGATTCGGGTGTGGCCATGGTGTGGGTGGAAACCCCCACCAACCCCATGCTATCCCTGGTCGATATTGAAGCGATTGCAGCGCTTGCCAAGCAAGCCGGTGCGCGACTGGTGGTGGACAACACCTTTGCCACACCAATGCTGCAGCAACCTCTAAATTTTGGCGCGGACATCGTCATTCACTCGGTCACTAAGTACTTAAATGGGCACTCAGACATGATCGGCGGCGCGGTGGTGGTCGGTGATCAGGCCCTCGCTGAACAAATCGGCTATATCCAAAATGCCACCGGCGGTATCCAAGGCCCATTCGATGCCTTTTTGGTGATGCGCGGCGTGAAAACCTTGGCCCTTCGCATGCAGGCCCACTGTCAAAACGCCCATGAGATTGCCCAGTGGCTCACTCAGCAGCCGGAAGTGGCGCGTGTCATCTATCCCGGTCTTCCTGACCATCCCCAACATGAATTGGCCAAGCGCCAGATGAATGGCTTTGGTGGCATGGTGAGTTTTGATATTGGTGGCCAAGGGGATGAGGCACTCAAACGGGCGCGGGCCGTGTTGGAGCACACCCATTTGTTTCAGCTCGCTGAGTCCTTGGGCGGGGTGGAATCCCTAGTCAATCACCCCGCGATCATGACCCATGCCACGGTGCCTGTGGAGCGCCGCGAGGCGCTGGGCATCACCGATGGCTTGATTCGTCTCTCGGTGGGCATTGAGTCGGTCGATGATTTGATCAAAGACCTAAGACACGCCCTAGACCAAGTCACTGTGCGGTAGCCCACTGAGCGCCATCCAGGCCAGCCAGCGTGGCTTGGCGCGGCCTTCATGGGCATGGGTATAATGGGGTCTGATTTGTCTAACGCGCACCACTGTTGGTGGGTGAAAAGCCTGAGGGCATGAATGCTATTTAATAATGTTGTGATCAAATCGGTTGCCTCGGTGGATGCCCCAGAAGTGGTGGCCTCTCAAACCGTGGCTGACCAACTCGCTGAGACCATCACCCGGCTGGAGATGCCAAACAACCCCCTATATGACTTGGCCGGTATTGCCGAGCGACGCTTGTGGGAGCAAGGGTTTATGCCCTCCGATGGGGCCACGCTGGCGGCCAAAGAAGCGCTTCAACGCGCCGACATTGACCCCAAGCAAGTGGGTATTTTGATCAACACCTCAGTCTGTCGTGATTTTCTAGAGCCCTCAACGGCTTGCTTGGTGCATGGCAATCTGAAGTTGGCCAATACCTGCGAGAGCTTTGATGTGGGCAATGCCTGCCTGGCTTTTATCAATGGCATGAACATTGCATCCGCCATGCTCGAGCGCGGCGAAATTGACTATGCCCTGATCGTCAATGGCGAGTCGTCTCGAACCATCAACGAGACCACCATTGAGCGTCTGGCGCAATCGAGCACCACCATGAAGCAATTCAAAGCGGAGTTTGCCAGCCTCACTTTGGGATCAGGTGCAGCGGCCATGGTGATGTCCAGAGCCGATTTGGAGCCCGAGGGCCATCAGTATCGCGGTGGTGTGACCCGAGCGGCCACGCAGTTTAATATGCTCTGTCGCGGTTGGAACCACCAAATGTGGACCGATACTCGGACCTTGCTGGTCGAGGGCATGAAGCTCGCGGAAGGCACCTACAACGCAGCGCGGACCGTGCTGGGGTGGGTGATGCATGAGCTAGACCATGTGGTGGTCCACCAAATCTCCAAAGTCCACACCGAGAGTGTGATCAAAGCCTTTGGGGTGGATGGTCAGAAAGTCCATCGCATCTTCCCGCATCTGGGCAACATTGGCCCGGCATCCATTCCAACCGTATTGGCCAAGATCGTCGACCAAGGCCGGGTCAAACGCGGTGAGCGGGTGGCGTTGATGGGCATCGGCTCAGGCCTCAACTGCGCCATGGCCGAAGTGGTTTGGTAGTTGAAGTTGTAAGAGTCATCTGTTGAACCCACTCCATCGAACCGGTTACCAGCACCACGAACTGCCCAGTGGTCTCATGATGGCCTATCGTGATTTGGGTCAGGGCCAGCCCGTGGTGATGGTTCATGGCAACCCCACTTGGTCGT
>CAJXNU010000181.1 GCA_913057255.1 uncultured Wenzhouxiangella sp. | reverse complement strand
AGCATGTGACCGACTTCTTCAGAGTCTGCCTGGAGCTGACTGCCCGTTTCATTGATGCCGATCTTTTTCAACGCACCGGAAATACCATCCGGATTTCGGGTGAATTGAACAGCTGCTGCATCGGCCAAATACTCACGCTGTCTGGAGATCGCCGCTTTGATAATGCGCCCAAAAAATAAGCCAATGTAGCCGATCAAAACGATGGCAAGGCTTAAGATCATTAAGGGGGCAGCGTCTTTGGAGTTTCTTGAAAATCGCGCAGAATGCATCAGGTGCTGACCCATAATGGCAATGACCATGATGCCGAACACAAAACCCATCAGGCGGATATTGATCCGCATGTCGCCATTCAATATGTGACTGAACTCATGGGCGATGACCCCTTGAAGCTCATCTCTGTCCAACCGCTCAAGCAAACCTCGAGTGACAGCCACCGCCGCATCGGTCGGCGCATAGCCAGCAGCAAACGCATTGAGACCTGCTTCTTGTTCCAACACATAGACCTCAGGCACCGGGACGCCTGAGGCAATTGCCATCTCTTCGACCACGTTATAGAGTCTTCGACGCAGAGGGTCTTGGGTGGTTGGATCAACCAAGGTCCCGCCCATCGCTCGAGCCACTTTACCGCCACCTTGCCGGAGACCCATGGTTTTCACTAAGCTCGCCAGCAGCATGATGATCAACACGCTACCTGCCGCCCACGGCACCAATGGCCACCCGCCCACCAGATAGGCCAAATAGCCGATGGCACCAGCGATCGCAATCAAGGCCAAGACAAACAAGCCAATCAATCGCTTGGATTGTTTGCGTGCTTGGTCTTGCTGTTGAAAGAAGTTCATTGGCTAAGCTCAGGCTTAGATCACTTAATTAGCCAAAATCGACACTGACCGCCTCGCGCTTAACCGGGTCATCCACCTCTAACAGCTCAGCTGCTTGGAAGTTAAACACGCCCGCCACCAGATTGTTGGGGAAGGTCTCTCTTAAAATGTTGTAGTTCATGACCGAGTCATTGAACGCCTGGCGGGCGAAAGCCACCTTGTTCTCCGTGCTGGTGAGCTCCTCGGTCAACTGCATCATGTTCTGATTGGCTTTGAGATCCGGATAATTCTCAGACAATGCAAAGAGGCGGCCCAAAGCGCCGCTGAGCCCCTGCTCGGCTTGGCCCAATTGTTTCATGGCCGCTGGATTGGTCGGATCAGATGAGGCCTTTTGCAGTTCGGACGTGGCCATATTTCTGGCCTGAATCACGGCCTCCAACGTCTCTCGCTCATGGCTCATGTAACGTTTGGCAACTTCGACCAAATTGGGAATCAATTCATGCCGACGCGTCAATTGCACATCGATTTGCGCAAAAGCGTTTTTATACTGGTTTCGGCTGGTCACCAGCCGGTTGTAGACAGCGATCACGAAGACCGCCACAAGGACAACAAGACCTAGAATAACCCACTCCATCCTGATTTCTCCCGATGATGCTGATGTTGAGCTTTAGTGTACCTGCTCGACCCTCAAAGTCACATCCTTCAGAAGTAATGGGTCCAGTGCTTGGGCGTTCGATACCCATGCCTCTGCGCCAATGTCAGCACGTGCTGTGTCATTTTCTCGCTCACGGGCACAGAGAGGGCCTTCATCAAGGATTCGATGGCAGACGCTGCCATAGCTGGGTCCAGCAGGTCTTCTAAGGCGACAGAGACCATTTTAAGAGGCGTTTCCTCGGCCACACGATCTAGGGCTTTTTGCTCTTTGAGCCAGGCTTCCAGCATCGCATCCACTTCGCGGTAGCCAGCCAGATGCCATTGCAGACGGAGGTAGTTCGGCTCACAGGTCACTCGCACGGCAGTTGATGCGGGAAACACCTCCCACAGACGAACCAAATCAGCCGCTCGGCAAGGGAACGGCTCAATGACACAGCTGGCTTGGTCATTGACTGCACGCAAATATCTCCGGCGCATGGAGTGGGTCTGATCATCGGATAAACCAACTTCTGGTATCTCGCCAGGAGTCAACCCCAAGTGCTGATGGCGCGAGGCACCCTCTGCCATCGGTAGGACCATGGCACCATTGATCTGAGCGAGCGCAGCCAAAACCAGCTCTCGGCCCGCCCAAGGCCAACCCGGAACCCAAATAAGTGGTGGAGAATCCACTTCAGGCGCTTCTGGCTGATGCCGTATGGCGCTCATCTCAGGCAGCCCGGTGGCCATTAATGGCATGGGTGGAGGCAACCAGCCCATCGCTCGATCGCCGTCTTGGATATCTTTCAACGCCTCTTCATAGCGTTCCAGTCGATCTAGGGTGTGCAACCGCATGGTCGCTGATCGGCCAACAACTTCAGCCGGCAGGGTCGAATCTGCTAGCACCGCATCGATCATCCGAAGCGCAAAGGCCTGATCTCCGGCCTGTTCAGCCAGCTGTGCCATCTCCCATCGGACCCGATAATGCAGTGGATTGACCTCAGCCAACCCTTGCAGTGTCCCAAGCACCCCTTGAGGCTCACCTTGTCTCAGATACAAACGCGCAAGCAATAAGCGCACGCGCACATCAAACTCGAATGGCTCAGACCCCACTAAGGGCTCGAGCTTTTTTATGGCCTCATCAATCTGTCCAGCAAACTCAGCGAGTCTGGCATCCACAAACCGCCCTGCCAGCTCGCCCGATGGGTCGTCTCTGTCGATCTTCTGACCGAAATTGACCAGTGCGGGATGGTCATTTTGTTGAATGTAGAGATCCATCAGTTGAAGAGCGGTTTTTAGATCAGGCTTTTCGTGGACCAAGCTCTCATATAAAACGCGAGCCGGCGCCA
>CAJXNU010000180.1 GCA_913057255.1 uncultured Wenzhouxiangella sp. | reverse complement strand
CACAGGAGAGGTTGGCGCGTCCATCGTTGCCCGCGGCGGCCACTAAGATGGCGGTGCCGTAGGCATTGGCGAGTGCGTCTTCAATCAGTTGCGATTGGGCGTAGCTGCCGAATGACATGTTGATCACATCGGCGCCGTTGTCCATGGCGTATTCGATGCCACGGGCCACATCGGTGGCATTCAAAACCCCACTGTATTGCGCCGCTTTAATTGCCATGATTTTGACGTTGGGCGCGACACCCACCCCGCCTTCTGCGTTATTGCCTTGAGCCGCGATGATGCCAGCGACATGCGTGCCGTGGCCATGATCATCCATCGGGTCGCCGGACAGAGATCCTGAGATGACTTTGGCGCCATGAATGTCGTCGCGGTAGCTGTTGCCATCGCTGTCGCTGTTGTTGCTGGTGTTGAACTCACCCGGATTGACCCACATGGAGTTGATGAGATCGGGGTGGGTGTAGTCCACACCGGTATCAATGACGGCCACAATAATGTCGGAGCTGCCGCCAGAGGGCAGGCCTTGCTGGTCTAAAAAGTCCCAGGCTTCGGGAATGGCAGCCGCATCAAAGTGCCATTGCTGATCGATGTCTGGGTCGCTGTAGAAGTCCCCTGGCACCGGCGGGGTGTTGAGGCGTTGGTATTGGGACACAGCATTGAGCCTATAGACGTACTCGGGTTCGGCATAGTCAATGTCGGTTCGGCTTTGCAGGTCTTTGATGACGGCGGCGAGGTCAATGGTTTGCGTGGCCATTCGGGTTTGGCCATCACCGGTTTTGGGTTGTTGCAGCCAGGGGCTGTCTTTGTCTAGGGCATTGGCGTCCAGTTCAATGCGATGCCAGAGGGTTAAGTCTGGGACGGTTAGCCATTCGCCATTCGGGGTTTGTAAGGTGCGATTTTCGGCGGCAGGCTCGGTTTGCTGGAAGACTCGGTCGATGCGTCCAATCGGGAGGTCTTGGAGGGCGTTGCGGATCAGTGTCTTTTGGGCTTGGGTGCGTTCTTTTTGGCTCAGTTGGCTTTTGACGGCTGTGTCAGGCGTGTCTTTGAGTTTGACTAGGAGGACGTTGTCTCTAAACTCGCAACCGCCCGCTGGGCATTGGTCTTGGTGTTGGCCAAAAGGGGTGTAGGCTTTGGCGGGTGCGGGCTGGCTGATGGGTTGGTGATGGGGGCCGTTGGGGGATTGGGCATTATTGGATGATTGCAGTGGATTGAGGGACTCTGCGGAGGCGCTGGTCACTTGGAGGGCAAGCGCCAATAACAATGCCAATGCCGTGACTGGCTTGGCTAAAGATTGGGTCGACAGAAACATGGAACGTTTTCCCTTAGAGTGTGAATTGCTTTGCCCAAGCAACTTGCCTGAGCCCCCATTACCTAAGTGCAGAATAACGAATAGGAAAGGGTGATACAAGGATTTGGTCTATGTAAGTGACAAAATGCAGATGATCGCTGGTTGTTGATTTCGCCCCATAAGTTGGGCCTCGGCAAGCAGAACACACCCTAATATATGGGTGGTTGATGCCTGCCTGTGGGTTGTGCGCTGCCTCGGCACCGGGTTACTGATTCACCGTTTCTGTTTTGAAGATGAGAAAATCAGAAGGACTGAGAATCCTTAGGTTTTAAATATGCTCTTGTCAAAACCACAATTGAAGCTGATGACTATTGCTCTGTTAATCGCAGTGGTTGCGGTTTATTTGAGATTGAACCAGCTACTAGATCAGATTCTGATTGATGACGAGTGGCATGCTGTCCATGCGCTGATTCGCTTGGGCTACTCAGAGATTTTTTTGAGTTTCGGGCACGCCGATCACTCTATTCCGCTCACCCTCCTTTTCAAGCTGATGGCCGAAAGCATTGGTCTTAGTGAATTTCGCATGCGACTGTTGCCTTTAATGGCAGGCATTACAACCGTTGTAGCCATTCCATACTTGTTGAAACCATGGCTAAAGACTCACGAATTACTGCTTTTGAGCGCCTTACTTGCTGTTTCTCCTGTCTTAATTCATTTCAGTCGTTATGCACGGCCCTACGCGTTGACGATTCTGTTGACCTTTGCTGCAGTCATTGCTTTGTGGCATTGGTGGCATGAAAAAGATAGGTCTTGGTTATTTCTTTTTATGCCCTCTACTGTTCTGGCAGCCTGGCTTCATCCGCTCACCTTGTTATTCACTGGGGGTGGTCTGTTGTGGTTTGGCTTGGTCGCTTTAAAACGCGCATTTCATCGGCGGGAGACAGCTGGGCTTGTGCGAATTGCAATCGTTGGTTTAATGACTATGGCCCTGGTATCGGTCCTCGTGCTTCCTCCTTTGCTGGCGGATCCTGCCAGCATGGCGTCCAAAACAGGGGTGCATGAGCTGGAATGGAAGACAATCGTTTGGGCTTGGGAATTGTCCGTTGGCACAGCCAACTTGGCGATGGTCTCTCTGATGTTTGGCTTTGGTGTGATTGGCGCGATTGAGTTTTTTAAAAGGGATCGCCATTTCTTTGGTTACTGGCTATTTATGTTTTTACTAGCCAGCATGGCCATAGTTATTCTGAGTCCTGCATGGGTGCATCATGCGCTCGTTCCCGTGCGGTACCTATCACCAATCTTACCTTTGGTATTGGGCCTGATAGCCATTGGCTTCGTCATCAGCATTCGAAGCTTGGGCCACTTTGTCTCTAGCCAACTAATCAGCCATGTCAGTGCAATTGCGTCTGCCATTTGGCTCTCAGTACTCGTTCTGTCAGGACCGCTGATAGAGACATTTGGCTTGAGGAATCAGTTTTCGGCGGCGCAACGCTACCATTTTGATTATGACTTTGCAGAAAATTTATATGTGACTGAATTAGAGAACATCGAGC
>CAJXNU010000179.1 GCA_913057255.1 uncultured Wenzhouxiangella sp. | reverse complement strand
ATCGCTTGCCGGAAAAACGCAGTATTTCGGTGCAGCTGGTGGCGCTGCTCTCCTGAGGCTTGAATCAGATCAAAAGCCGCTTGTGCCGCGGCGACCAGAGCCGGTGCCAAAGAATTAGAGAATAAGTAGGGTCTGGATCGCTGTCTGAGTAAATCAACCACGGTCGACGAGGCCGCGGTGAATCCACCCATGCCACCACCCATGGCTTTGCCCAGCGTGGAGGTGACGATATCAATTTTATCCATCACCCCATGGTATTCACCGGAACCTTTGCCCTGTTCGCCCAAAAAACCAGTGGCATGGCAATCATCGACCATCACCAATGCGTCATAGCGCTCGGCCAACTGGGTGATTTCATCCAGTGGCGCAATGGTCCCATCCATGGAAAAGACACCATCGGTGGCAATCAGGCGGGTCCGTTTGTTTTGAGTGGCCTTGAGACACTCTTCGAGCTGATTCATGTCGGCATTGGCGTATCGATGTCGCTCCGCTTTGCACAAGCGAATGCCATCGATGATGGAGGCGTGATTGAGTTGGTCAGAAATGATGGCGTCTTGGTCATCCAAGAGCGGTTCGAACAAACCTCCATTGGCATCAAAGCAGGCTGCGTATAAGATGCTGTCGTCTTGGCCTAAGAAATTTGCGATGGTCTTTTCAAGCTGTCGGTGAGGGGTTTGGGTGCCACATATAAATCTCACCGACGCCAAGCCAAATCCGTAGTCATCGAGAGCTTGTTTTGCTGCTTCGATGAGTTTGGGGTGGTCGGCCAAGCCCAGGTAGTTATTGGCGCAGAAATTGAGGACAGCGTGCCCATCATCAGTCTCAATCTCGACCCGCTGGGGCGTTATGATCTCTCGCTCCCGTTTGTACAATCCATCCGACTCAATTTGCTCTAGGATCTCAGTCCAGTGAGTTTGACTCTCTTTAGGCAGGGGATGTGTCATGGCGCTTCCTCTGGGATGTCTTCGAAGTCATCTTCCAAGAAAGCGTCGTAGTCGGGCATGCCGGCCTCCTCGCCAAATATTTGAAAGTTTCTTCGTTGTAACCACCCATCACGAACAAACGCATAGGGATCGTAGGCTTCCTCAAGCGTTTGATCTAGGCCGAGAAAACCAGCTCTGATTTGCACCACATCCAACGCAATCATGCCGGGTCCCGTTCGATCCCTAAAGGCTTGGTCAACCGGGTCAATCACCATTTCAGTGACTTGACCAAAGCCATCCCGGACCGTTGCGGGGCCAAAAAATGGCAGCATAATAAAGCGTGAGTTCTTCCAGCCCCAGTATGCAAGGGTGACGCCCAAATCCGTGTCATAGTCTGGCAGGTTGTTTTGGTCCGCCACATCGAACAAGCCGCCTACGCCGTAGACGGTGTTGATCAGGAAACGGCCAAATTGTTCTGATCCGGCGGTAAATCGACCTTGCAGGAATAAATTGCCCGAGATCCACGGTGAGGCGAGGTTATCGAAAAAGTTGCTGATACCCGCTTTTGCCGGTTTGGGTGTAATTCGGTCGTAAGTATGCGCCACTGGCCGGAGCAGCGTGCGATCCACGGTTTGGTTGAACGCATAAATGGATCGATTGGTTGACTCCCACGGGTCATCGGGCGATGGCGCGGTGAGCTGTTTGGGTGCGCTGGCGCACCCCACAACCAGGATAAGTGCAGCAAAGGACAGTGCGGCTTTTAAAAGATGGTGAAATCGATTCATGTCGTTGCGTTCGCTGAGCTGTTGTTTGGGGCGCTGCTGGCTGGCTCCTCCCACCCGAGAAGCTTTCCAACGCCACTTAAGCCGGCCAGTGTGATCAAGGCCTTTGGTGGATGAACAAATTTAATGTCCAGCTGCTTTTTGCTGGCTCTCGCTTGGAGATCCAATAGCCACGCGAGCGCACTTGAATCGGTTCTTTCCACGCCAGATAAGTCAATCTGGGCCGGTAGAGCGGTAGCGTTTAGCGTCTTCGCGTGCCACATTGGCACTTCCTTAGTTGTCAAATCCCCGGTGGGCTTGAGTGTGCGCTCAGCTTCAGTCATGATCCGTCTGCATCTAAAACCATTTCGCCTTGTTGCAGGCCTTGGAGTGTCGCATCAAACCCTTGACGAGAGATTTGTTCGCCAATTTGGTTCCTAAAGGTCGCCACATAGGAAATGCCCTCTGCAATGACATCAAAGACCAGCCAATGGCCGTCGCGCAGCCTAAGAACATAGTCGATTGGCATGATGGACCCATTGTCGAGCTGTAAGCGGGTCCTGACCCGAGTTCTTCGCGGGTCTTGATCAGGCTCTAGAGGCATGACCTCAACCACATTTTCGCTGTCAAAGTCCAGCAGCCGCTCTGCGTATTGATTCATCAGACTTGTGCTCAAGGCATCGGCAAACGCAGCGATCTTTTCTCGCTCTAAGCCTCGCCCAGGTCGGCCAAGTACAAGCCGGGCCGAGTACATGGTATCGATGTGCTGCCGCATTCTCTCATCGACCTCCGCCTTAAGCGCGTCGACGTCCTGTGAGTAAAGCTCGCGGTTGTCTTCAATCAGCGTATAGAGTTCCGTGGTCAGTCCTTCAATCAATTGATCCGGGGCCTGCTGCGCCACGCTTGGCCGCCCAATGAAAAACGCCAGCAGCGCGATAGCAAAGAGAGACATCGTCTTTGTTGTAACGGTCATTCTTGCGTATCTCCACTAAGAAGGTATTTGCTGATCATTTGTTCAAGTACCATCGCTGAGTTGGTGAGAAGAACTTGGTCACCATCTTGAAGAGGCACCGGTGAGCCACCGGGTTCTAGCCCCACATATTGATCACCCAAGATGCCTGCCGTGAGGATCGATGCGGAGGTGTCCTCCGGAAGGTCAGAGTAGGCATCCGATATGGTCATATAAACACGGGCTTCAAACGTTTGAGGATCAAG
>CAJXNU010000178.1 GCA_913057255.1 uncultured Wenzhouxiangella sp. | reverse complement strand
AAGAAACAACCTGCTCACACCGCCCGAGGTGTTTGAGTTGACTGCGGAGATTGCCAAGCACCACGCCGAAGCACTCGATGCAGCCAGCGAGCCTTACTACACAAGAGAATCCTTCGATGACTACTATGTTGGAAAGGGTTCAACTTATCCGGACATGACAGGTGGTGTGGGCATTTTGTTTGAGCAGGGCTCTGCCCGAGGACATATCCAAGAAACTGATTTTGGTGATCGCACCTTCACCCAAGCAGTGGCGAATCAAGTGAGAACCAGTCTGTCCTCTCTGAAAGCGGCCGAGGCCAATGCCCAGGCCTTGCTGGATTACCAGCAACGATTCTTTATCGGCGCCCGAGAGGAAGCAAGCCAGAACCCCGAGGCCGGCTGGGTCTTTACCGATGGTGGTGATCCAGCCAAGGCAGCGATTCTGATTGACCGTTTGTTGCGCCACCAAATAGAGATTTATCCAGCCGAAGAGCCGGTGCAGATTGCAGGCGTTGAATATCCTGCCTCATCGAGTTGGGTCATCCCCAACAACCAAGACCAATACCGCTTGATTCAGTCGTTGTTTGAGCCAGTCACTGAATTGACCATGGAGACTTTTTATGACGTCTCCACATGGCCCTTGGGACTCTCTTATGATCTGCCACACACGGCAGTTCGTCGGCTTCCCGCACGTGGTGCAGCACTAAACACAGCGCCTGTACCTGAGTTCAGCGCACCCAATCCCGAAGCGGTTGCCTGGGTCATTCCATGGGATCAGTATTTTGCGCCCAGGGCATTGGCCCAGCTCAATGCCGAAGGCTATCGTGTGCAGGTGGCCACTCAACCCATGACCACACAATCGGGTGAGGTGTCTTTGGTTAGAGGATCGCTGATCATTCATCCAGGCATCCAACCAGATGACTTACCTGCGGTTGGTTCCGTGTTGACTGACTTTCAAGTCAATTATCCCATTGAGATCATATCGCTCAGCTCTGGCCTAGTTGCTTCAGGGCCCGATGTGGGTTCACCCTCCGTGCCTGTTCTCGACCCAATGCGGGTGGCGATGGTGGTGGGTGAAGGCGTCAATGTCTATAACGCCGGCTATATTTGGCACTGGTTTGATCGTTATCTGGGGCTGCCCATTGCCAAAATCGACACCAGCCAAGTGAGTCGTGTCGATTGGTCAGATTACACCCATGTGATCTTGCCTGAGGGTGCTTATCAACGCCTGCCTGAGAGCTTTGCCAGCGACATGACCCGCTTTGTCCGATCAGGTGGCGTGCTGTTGGCGCCACGGCGATCGGCCTCATGGGTTGAAGGTCTGGATCTGGGTTGGGACTGGGCCGATGAGGCGTCCGATGAGGAAGTCGAGGTGGATCGACGTCCCTATGAAGATCATTCATTGGATTTTGCGCGTGAAGTCATCGGTGGCAGTGCCATGGCCATTGATTTGGATATCACCCACCCATTGGGCTTTGGTTATACGGATGCTGACTTGACGGTTTTCCGTCGTGGGGCGCATGTCTTAAAAGAAGACAACAACCACTACACTCGAGCGGCCATTTACCAAGACCCGGTCTTGCGTTCGGGTTATATGGGTGAGAATAACCAAGCCACGTTGGCGGGGACACCGGCCTTAGTGGCTACGCGCCACGGGCGTGGCGTGGTGGTCCGAATGGCCGATGATTACCTGTTCCGTGGGTATTGGTTGGGCAGTGAGCGCTTGTTTGCCAATGCGCTGTTTTTCAGCCCGCTGATTGGGACGACACGTCTTCCGTCTGAATAGACTCTAACTGGCCGGGCAGGGCAATTTTTTCCAGTGCCCGGCGATCGGTGATGCGGATGTTCTTGCCATGAACTTCAATGATGGCGTTGCGCTGTAAAGCAGAGAGTGTCCGCGACACCGTTTCGATGGTGATGCCCAGATAATTGGCAATGTCTCGCCGATCCATGGTGAGTTTGAATTGATTTGGGTCTTGTCGTCGCCTCGCAAGACGCCGAGACAGGCTCAATAAAAAGAGCGCCACCCGCGTTTTGGCATCTAGGCGTCCCACCACCAGCAACAATTCTCTGGCCTCTGCCATCTCTTCAGACAGCAGCTTGATCATTACTTCGTTGAGTTTGGGGCTGTCTTTGAGCATTGCCAAGAAGTCGCTCATGGGGATATCACAGGTCTTGCTGTCCTCCATGGCCACCGCAAAACTTGGATGAGTCTCAGATGAGATGGCATCCAAACCAATGACCTCACCAGGCAGAAAGAATCCAGAGACCACCTCTTCGCCATCAGGCGAGATTTGATATGACTTGATGGAGCCAGAGCGGACTACGCGCACGCTTTTCATGCGGTCACCTGCGTAAAACAGATGCTCATTGCGCGCGATGCCTTGGTCTTGCTTCGTCGCTGACTTGAAGGCCTCTAGCTCATCGTCTGATAATCGGTGAGTAAAGCACAAGCTAAAAAGACTGCAATCTTCGCAGCTTTCAACACCTTGTCGCAGCGGCGTGACAGATCCTGGAAACTTGCACTTTGAAGACACATCTGACCCCATATCTCTTGCAGCTAAAAGTATATCAATTCTCATCGGGGCCAACGCAACCGGAACCGCCAATGGTTTCCTAAGCGAGCTGGAACCGTAATTCGTATGCATTAACTGATTGGTTTGGGTCATTGGGGCGGTATGATGGGGCGATGACGACTTCAGTTCGCGTGATTCAATGGCTGTTGGCTGAGCAAGTTCGACACACCGAACAAGCGCAGGGTCGCATCCTGGATGATGCCAGCGCCAATGCAGTGGCCAAAGAGCACGGGCTGGATCTGGCTGAGCGCATCGTTTCGCGCGCTGAAGCCTTGCCAGACGCGCAATTCATTCAACAGGATTTCAAGCACTTAAGAACTGTGCTCGTTTGGTTTTGCGTGGTTCTTGGGATGATTGCGATGGTGGCGGCAGCCGGTGCCGTGCGCGTGAGCATTGATCAACGAGAAATTGAAATTCTTGCCGTCGTCGCGAGCCTATTGGGCT
>CAJXNU010000177.1 GCA_913057255.1 uncultured Wenzhouxiangella sp. | reverse complement strand
AATCGCCCGCTGTATTTGATGCATAGTTCGTGATTATGACACCGAATGAAGCCCTGTAAACTAACCGACATGACCGACGAAAGCGTGAACGCACCCACCATTGATCCTCATGCCACGGGCCCAGAGGGCCCCAGCGAATGGCTGCAAGCTTGGCCTGAGGCGTGCGTGGTGGGGCAAGTGGGGCAAAGCTTGGATGGTCGGGTCGCCACGCCCACTGGACATTCCCACTACATCAATGGGTTGCCATCGCGGCGTTTTTTGCACCAGTTGAGGGCGCAAGTCGATGCGGTGGTCATTGGTGTTGGGACCGCGTTGGCCGATCAGCCTCAGCTGACGGTGCGTCATGCGCCTGGTCCCAACCCTGCGCGGGTGATCTTAGATCCCAATGCACGCATCAATCTTGACAACCCCGCGCTCACAAACGACGGGGTGGAGGTGGTGGTGATGGTGGGTGAGCGTGCTTCGATGCCTGCCTGGCCCACGCACCTTAAAGTGGTGCGATTGCCCCTCAGTGATCGCGGCTTTGAGCCAAAAGCGGTCCTGGATGTGCTCAATGCTCGAGGCATGAACCGAGTGCTGGTTGAAGGGGGGGCGACGACATTGTCTCGATTTATCGGCGCTCAATGTTTGGATCGACTGTATTGTATGATTGCGCCACTCATCATTGGCTCAGGGCCGACGGGGATTGCTTTGCCACCGATTGATCGGTTGGATGAAGCGATTCGTGCGCCCATGAAAGGCGTGAACTTAGACGGTGAGTGGTTGGTGGAGGTGAGGTTTGAGCATAAAGCCTGTTAAGGCCTCCCACAACAAACCTTAAGCCCAAAAGCCCAGCACGAGGCTGGGCTTCAGTCGATGCTTGCTTAATACTGCGTCATTTCATCAATTGACGAAGGCCAACAACGCTTAATAACCCTGCCATAACAAACAAGCCGTACAAGGGCAGCGTTGGCACGGGTTTTGCTGGCTCAGTAGGCTCTGGCTCTGGCTCTGGCTCTGGCTCTGGCTCTGGCTCCGGCTCTGATCCTCCCAGCAGGCTCACATTGATGGTGCAGGGACTGGTGTTTGTGCTAACCACGAATCCGCTATTGCCTGGAGGACCCACCAGGCTGCAGGCTGGAGTCCCATTTGTTGCCATAATCAAGCCAGAGTATGCTGCAGTAACTTGAGTATCACCAGCGGGACAATTGCCCAGATCGTACTGGCCCTGAGTCGCCGTCCCGCCGCTCTCTGCAGTCAGTACTGTGTTGCTGGAATTGCATGTCACACTCGCCGGTTGATCACCGGACACAGTGAGTATCGGTGCCGCAAGGGCGCCTGAAGAGGCCAGAGCCATCAGGCCGATTGCCATAATAAATGAAGAAAATTTCATGAGCCTTGCCTAATGGTTGGGGATCAGCTCAAAAGTATAGAAACACCAAACAAGACCAGCAGTCTTTTATTTTTCAGCTATTGCAAAGCCGCCGCCATCGTTTTCGCAATCAATGTATGTCGGGCCATGCTCTCGTCGGGCAGGCCGGGCATGGCGCCCAGAACGTGGTTGTAATTCAGCGTGACCAGCAATTGGACGGCGGCAAACGACCGCTCAGTGGGCACATCGTGTTGCAAGATGTCACAAAAGATCGGATGCAGCGCTTGCACCGTTGCTCTAAAAATGCTTTTGGTTTGGTCGTCAATCACCCCCTCTTTCAAAAAGACTTCATGCATGGCCCGATTGGCGCCCCAATGGTGCTTAACGAGCGCCTCGTACTCGTTGGAGACAGTGATTAAGTAGTCAAGTAAAGAAGCGCCTTTGATCGGCGGGGTCTTGCTCAAGCGATCAAGCACTCGATACACATCATCACAGAAAAGCCCAAACAAACGGCTCAGTGCCTGGCGTTTTGACCCAAAACGAGCCATGAAAGCACCATGGGAGATTGCCGCTTTATGAGCAATCGCGCTCACCGTGGTGTCGTGGTAGCTATGTTTGACCAACAGCTCAGCGTAAGCATTGAGAAGCCGACTTTCGGTTTGCTGTGCTCGGGCCTGGCTTGGCTTCTTGTAAGTCATGGTTTGGTTAGTTTCAGGTCAAGCGTGTGGTCTGTCAATTTTCTACCAACAACACTTCTGACCGACAACCCAATGCTGAATCAACGGCGTGATGACGTCTTTGCGCCGGTTCCATGGCGGTGTTGCCACATCAACGTGCCCGGCAGCGCGGTCAAAAAAATCAGCACCCCATAGGCCACCGAGACCGCCACCCCTTGGGCGGGGTCAAGCCCCAAGGCGGACCACACACCGGCCGCCACCAGTTCTCGCAAACCCCAACCCGACACCGTGATCGGCACCACCATGGCCAACAACAATGCTGGGGCAACCGCCACCAGCAACGGCCAGGGTTGGTTCACACCGATTGACCACGCGGCCAACACAAACACCGTCACATAGGTGGCCACAATGGCCAAGGAGCTGGCCAGTTGAAAGGCCGTGCGGTGAAAGGGCCAAAAGCATGTTTGCAGGCTTTGAGAAAAAGACGCCCAGAGCGATTGGAACACGGCCTTGCGAGTCGCTGCCCACCCCACCACAATGATGGCCACCGCCGCGCCCAAGTAAGTCAACACGCCGGGCCAGGCCATACCCCTAACCCCCACAAGCCCCCAGGCCTCATTGAGCAGCGGCTGCCAGGTGGCTGATTGGGCAATGACCACCACCGCCACCACCGCTAAAGCCAGCTGCCCGGATAAACGCTCGATGATGACCGCAAACCACGCGGGACTCTTTTTTGCGGATTGGTCGGCGTGGCGTTTGGCCCTGTAAGCATCGCCAAGCACCCCACCGGGCAAGACCTGGTTGACCAAGCTGCCCAAATAGTATTCTTGTAAGGCGCGGCGGTATGACATCACCAACCCCAAACAGCGCGCGGTGAAGTGCCAGCGCCATGCCGATAGCCCCACTTGCACCACCCCCACCCAAAGCGCAGCCAGCAGCCAGCGCCCATCGAATGCCCCCACCTGTTCGATCAGCCGCTCGGGCCGAAACCAGACGAG
>CAJXNU010000176.1 GCA_913057255.1 uncultured Wenzhouxiangella sp. | reverse complement strand
GCATTAATCAAACCAAGTCCGATGGGCCAGTGAAAACGCCGGTGGTGGTGCTGGAGCTGGAAGCGGGTGCGGACTCACAACGGGTGATCGAAGAGGTCAAAGAAGAATTGGCCCGGCGGCCGTTGACCAAGATGATCACGGAGGTCAGGGTGCACAAAGCGTTGCCTGTGGACATTCGGCACAACGCCAAGATTAAGCGGGGGCAGCTGGCCTTGAGTGCCAGCAACACTTAAATTTTGTGCTTAAGACGCCATAAGTGGCTACCGAGGGCGATGGCAACGATTTAGAACGCGTGGGGGGTGGGACCGTCTGAGTACGGATTGAAGTCTTTTGGCTACACCAAATACCAAAAATTTTGGGATTTTGGTCACTTCAAGACGTGCTCTTTTTGATGATATTTGATGCGATACAATATTGTTGTTAGTTTTTGGAGCTTATCATGCGTGGTCGCAGCTGGATTTTTGGGGTTGGTTTGATAGGAATCTTGGCAAGCACCCACAGTCAACAACTGTGTGCCAGTGAGATGTCATCCATTTCTCCCAAGGTCAGGGAGAGTCTGTTTGTGGGCCAGAACACACCATTGGAACTGCCCTCTCAAGAAAAGCTCAATCGGTCTCAGGAGAGTGCTCAGCCCCAGCGTTTCGCGACATATCAATATGCCGACAGCGCTGAGCTTGTTCACATCAATCCAGACGTGTTTGAATCCGGTGGCCTGTCGATGGGAAGTGAGTGGGTTATCTCAGCGTTCGGGCGCGAGGTGCCAGTCAAAGTGGTGGCCACAAATAAAGAGTTCAATGGTGTCCGTTCCGTTACGGGGCGCCTACTCGAGGCACCCGCAGGTCATGTGTATCTTTCCTTGGTCAACGGTGAGTTGTTTGGTTATCTAGATATGCCGACTGAGGGAAGAGAGTGGGAAATTATTCCCACAGAAGACGATGTGCAACACCTCGTTAAAGACATCAACATTAATGAAAAACCAGCACTAGAATGCAATCACTCTGACAGGCCTGTGACGTCCATTGGAGACATCACGCCAAGCGATGAGCAAGGGGGTGATGAATTCAAAGTCAGATCATCGCGTCACGCAGCACAGTCCTTTTCAGTCAACACAACAAGCCGAGCCAAATTGGATGTCTTGGTTGTGTATACCCGCAATGCTGTTGAGAGTTTGGAGCGCATCGGCTGGGATATCGATGCCGCAGTCAGTCAGGCTTTTCAGCGTGCCAACACGGCGCTCGCAAACAGTGAGATTCAAGGTCAGTTCAATTTGGTGGGTGCGCGGGGGGTTGACTTCTTGGAATCAGGCAACGGTGGACAGATGCTGAAACAGCTTGAAGATGGAGCTGATGGCCTTGAAAGGGCGCAAGGTTTGAGGGATGAGACACAGGCCGATATCGTGTCGCTGTTTGTCCATCCCATGACCGACGCCAGCGGCCTAGCAACGCTCCTTCGCTATCACCCTGAGGACTATCCCATTGGCGACTCACGTTCAGTGGACGAGTTTCGTGCAAAGCGTGCGTTGAATATTATCAGCGCCGCTCAAGCGTTCAATACGTATACATTTGCCCACGAGCTGGGACACAACTTGGGTGCGGATCATCACGCAGACCAAATCAACCCAGACGGTGACGCAGGAGCATCTCCTGGTCCCACCGATTGGCAAATCTATGACAGTGATCAAGGCGAGTGGGTCACAGACACCACGCGTCAGTATTCGGCGGGCTGGCGGTGGACCTTAAGCGATGACCCAGAATGCTGCGTCACGGTGATGACCTATAAACAGGGGCTTTATTTCGAAGACGGTCAAGACAAGAGACGGGTTGCCTACTTCTCCAATCCCGAACTCAGTTTCCAAGGTGCGCCAATGGGTGATTTCCTATTGGCTGATAATGCGCGCACGTTGAATGAGACATTTGAAATGATGGCTCAGTCAGATGAGGTATTGAACCTATCCGGAACTCAAAATGGGCCCTCTCTTAGGCTTCAGGGCGCGCTCTCTGGCAGTTGGTATGACACCTCGCGCAGTGGCGAAGGCTTCTTACTTGAGTTCGCTGAAAACGCTGATGGACCGATTGCAACCGTGTATTGGTTTACATATGACGACGGAGAGCCCTATTGGCTCTTTGGAGCGGCCCCATATAGAGAAACAGATGATGTCCTTCGGTTTTCCTTGAGCGAGGCGTCTGGCCCCAGCTTCGGGGCAGATTTTGATTCAGATGCTGTAGAGATCGACAGTTGGGGTGAGCTGATTTTGACGTTTGATTCATGTCAAGTTGGTGCGGCCCAGTGGCAAGCAGACACCGGTGAGGCTGGGCAATTTGATCTAATTCGGGTGACCGAGCGGGTCGAAGGCACTCCCTGCCTGAATTGAAGTATGGTCAGTCATCATTGCAGTGGCAATGTGTGATCTGGCTAAGCAGGTTGTCTGTGAATCCCGACCAATCAGCTCAGTCAGGTTATGACTTCAGGTGAGCTTTTTTGAATCTGTTGCGCACCATTGAACAACATCTCCCCGGGCTGGACATTGATCCGAAAGTTAGGCAATTGAAAGACGGATACGGAACTGCCGCCAATTTCATCTTTTCTGACTGATAAGGGCTCATCTGGATCCAAAATTTTTCTTTTAGCGCGAGTTTTTGTGACGGTGCCCGCAACAAGCAGATGCGACTACAATAGGCGATGGCAACCCACCCGTTTCGCCTCCACTTCTTATTGGCAAGGGGGAGCGGACGAGCTTAAAAAAATAAAGGGATAACACCATGTGCGGCATCATCGCAGCCACCGCCAACAGAGACATCGTGCCGATCCTTATTGAGGGTCTGTATCGCTTGGAATACCGAGGCTATGATTCGGCCGGTGTCGCCGTCCATACCGGCTCAGGCATTGAAGGTGAGCGCACGGTGGGCCAAGTCTCGGTGTTGGAAAAAGCGATTCAAGCCGCCGGCCTCAAAGGCCACTCAGGCATTGGCCACACCCGCTGGGCCACCCACGGCAAACCGACCACCGACAACGCCCATCCCCATCACTCCACCGATCA
>CAJXNU010000175.1 GCA_913057255.1 uncultured Wenzhouxiangella sp. | reverse complement strand
CCCCTTAATTTTTGGTCGATCTCAATGGCCTTTTGGCGGTGGATGGCGAAGCGAAAAGCGGGGCTTTGAGCCAGGCCATCTGAAAACTAAGATTCTTCTGATCTTATATTAAGTGTATTCGTAGCATATTCAACGGGGGCCGTCACCCCCTTGGCCCATTGTTAGGGATCGTCTGACGGGGTTTTCAGATTACTCTTACTTTATCCAACAGGACTGTCAACCTTTAGAACCATTTGTTGGGGCGATGGATGACGACAGAAATTGTCGTTTGATGGGCCATCAGGACTCGCGGGTTTGGGCAGACTTGCGCTGATGCAGCGCACCGACCCCAGCAGTGGGGCCGGTTGCGCTGGGTGACCCAACGCCTCGCTCATTCAAAACCGGACTCGAACGCTTGCGTTGAAGACATCCAGGCCACCAACGTCCTCATAGCCGGCTTCGAAGGCCAGCTCTTGCGAGGCATTGAAACCGACACCGCCGCCAAAGCCAAAGTCGTCATCGGACACCGTGGCACTGCCCAGCACGCGATCTTCAGCTTTAAACTCGTATTCGCCGTAGCTGGAGACGGTATAAAGATAAACAGGCTCACTGATGGCCAACTCAACGCGAAGTGCGGCAGCGACCACATTGCGAATCTTGATCTCGGCCCCCAATATGCTCTCATCAGTCACGCCAATCCCACCGCGCACCTCCGGGACGATGCGGATGGCGTCGGCGGGTTCAAACTGATAGCCCACGGACCCCACCAAAACCCCGAAGTCCACATCGAGGTCGTTTTCGTGGGCGTTGTAATACCCGAAACTGGTGACGGTTTGGGCCGAGGCCTGCGCTGAGAACAGCAGGGCAACGCCGACAAAGATGGCTTTTAGTTTCATGGTCAAACTCCTTGGTGATTTTTTTATGCGTGAACCGAGCTGGGGATTGGTTTGTGGTCAACCCGCTCGGTGTTCCATGCAATGCTCAGCACCCCACTGGGGGAGCGATGGCATCGCGGATATGAGTTTCAAGGGAGGGGTGACACATGGTGTCGTGGTAAAGGTCCGGACTGAACTCGTCTAGGACTTTGGCCTATGTGAATACTTAGTCAATTGGCCCGCTTAACCTTAATCAAAGACACTCCGGCAACGCGTATAGCGCGCAGCCGAAGTCGCGAGAAAACCCGGCTTTAATCAAGCATCCGATCGCACAAAAATCGCATTTTCAATGCGTTCAAATGCGTTTTGATAAATCTCCACGTCAGTGATGGGTTGATCTTGGCGGTCAGACTGACCATACCCGCCCGATAACTGATTCATCACCAGAAAGTTCAGCCGCACGTTGACTCGTGCTCCCACTTCTTCAACGAATGCCGTCGCCCTCGTTTGGGTCACTTGGCGCATTCCAGTCAACGCGGTGGCCCAGCTTGACACACTGTCGGCAGGACTCTCTGACGTAATCAAACCCGTTGCAAGATCAGCAGAATCAATTTGATACCCCAAGTCTTGAAAAACCGACACCACGCTCCCGAAAACGATTGACTTTTCTTCCTCAAAAGAGCGGGTTTGCATAGACTGAATTTCCATCGGCGTGAGCTCAGGAGCGGTGGTGGCACAACCGCTCATCAAACCGATTAGAAGAACAAGGCCCAAATGTTTTTTGATTTGCATTGGAAAAATCTCCTTGCGTAGATTAGAAATTTGAGGCGCGACTTCGGAAGTCGGTGACGATGTCTTGATCATTGAACTTGATAATCAGCGTCATCATCCGAGATGAGGTCGAAAATCCGGAGGCCGACTGACTCGAACCGGCCAGCAAAATACTCCAGCCGGAGGATTGCCTGGATGACTCTGTCACCTGTGCTTGCCGCTGATAAGACCACACTTCGCGTCCAGAACTGTCACGCGTGGTGACATTGGGCGCGCCAAATGTATCCAAAACTTCAGCTTTGGTGGTTTCATCAACTCTAAGATTCAGCTGAACCACGCCTTGGGTAAGGGTCTGTGGGCCGCTGGCAGGCTCTCTTGGTACCGTGGCACAGCTTGATATGAGAGCGATCAACGCAAGCCACAGCGGCAATTTCAGTTTGACTGACATCTGGGCACTCCTCTTTTTGTTGGAACCAGCCTATTGGGCTTTGCGCCATATGATGTCGTGCGGTGTTTTTATTTAGGCTTCACGTGCGGCTCAAAGTGGGCCGCTTGCATGAGCTCAGGCTTCTCACAGTTGCTCTTCTGAGATACAGTAATTAAATAGTGCTGACTAACAATTGAGACCATGGTTTACGAAACTTCCTTCCGAAATATTGACGACACCTTGTGGAAAGATGCTGGGTGCAGCAGCGAGCTCGACTACATAGAACAAACCAGCTGGGTGCTGTTTCTGAAGTACCTAGATGACTTTGAGGCAGACAAAGAGACAGCCGCGGTCCTGAATGGCGAGACCTACACCCGAATCATTGATGGCGAGTTTCGCTGGCAGATCTGGGCAGCCCCCAAGAAAGCCGATGGCAACTTAGATCACAACGCGGCACTCACCGGCGATGATTTGCGTGATTTTGTCAATAACAAGCTCTTTCCCTATCTGGCCAGCTTCAAACAAACCACAGACAACCCCAAGAGCATCAACTATAAGATTGGCGAAATATTTTCTGAGCTTCGTAACAAGCTCCAAAGCGGCTATGCGCTCAGAGATGTCATCAATAAGGTCGATGAGCTCAAATTCCTAAGCAATGCCGATAAGCATGAACTCAGCAGCCTATATGAGGACAAGATTAAGAATATGGGCAATGCTGGGCGCAATGGTGGGGAGTACTACACCCCACGGCCCCTGATTAAAGCCATTGTCAAAGTGGTCAATCCTCAGATTGGCGAGACTGTCTACGATGGAGCCGTGGGTAGTGCGGGCTTCTTGTGTGAAGCCTATGACTGGATGCGCAACAGCAAAGAGCTCAGTGCCGCCGAGTACGAGGCGCTCCAAACCGATACCTTCTTTGGCAAAGAGAAGAAGAGCCTGGCTTATGTGATTGGCATCATGAACATGATCTTGCATGGTGTGGAAGCACCCAACATTGTTCATACCAACTCATTGCCTGAGAATA
>CAJXNU010000174.1 GCA_913057255.1 uncultured Wenzhouxiangella sp. | reverse complement strand
AGGAGCGGCCACAGCAAGCTCATCACAAGCCAATGTCTGGGGTGTTTTGTCGTGATTCGCCTACTGCGTGCTCGACACCCAGCCCCGAAAATGTAACAGTCACAGAGACTTTCTCCGGAGCTTCGCGGTCTGAGCTCACAGTAAGAGAAGACAGGTGATCGCCTTGCCTTTGCGCAGGGATTAGCTGCTCTTTTTGGCGTTTATAAGAGGCATATTATGTTATTATGAGTTTTTTACGAGTCAAAAAGGTGGCAGAACTCATGTCAGCACATAAGCGCAGTTACGCCCGCCACACCACTGAAGGCATCGCCTTGCTGGGTCAGATGATCCGGCACGGAAGAAAGCAAAGAAAGATGACGGAGATGGAATTGGCCGAGCGCCTAGGCATTGCCAGAAGCACCATCCAGCGACTGGAAAAAGGCGACCCCAAAGTGGAGATCGGCCTCATGTTTGAGGCTGCGCACTTGGTGGGCATCCGGCTTTTTGATCTGGATGAAAAAGGCATCCGAGATCTGTCACAGCGCATCACCGATCGCATTGCCATCCTGCCCAAACACGTCCGCAAACCCAAAAAGGCGCTCATCGATGCCTTCTAGCTTCCCAACCTACGAAGAGGCCTATGTCTGGGTTTGGCTACCCGAGACAACCGAGCCTGTGGTCGCTGGGCGATTAAGCGAAGACCATGGCTTGATCCATTTCAACTATGGTCAAAGCTATCTAGGGCGAAACAATGCGATACCGCTTTATGCACCCGAGTTACCGCTCAGACGAGGCGAGCTCCCGCTACCCGATGGGCTGACCATGCCAAGTAGCATTCGCGATGCCGCCCCCGATGCTTGGGGCCGCCGTGTCATTCTTAACCGGCAGTTTGGCCTTGAAGGCCATCGACTCCATCAAGCAGAGCCTTCAGAGCTCACTTTTCTATTGGAGTCTGGCTCCGATCGCATTGGTGCACTGGACTTTCAGGTTTCACCCACTGACTATCGTCCGCGGTCTGCTACGAACGTCTCTCTTGAAGAACTGATGGAGGCTGCAGAACGTGTAGAACAGGGCCTGCCACTGTCACCAGACCTGGACCAAGCGTTACATCATGGCACCTCGATTGGAGGCGCCCGACCAAAAGCACTGATTGAAGATGAAGACAAGAAACACGTGGCGAAGTTTTCCTCATCGTCGGATGTATATCATGTCGTCAAAGCGGAATTTCTGGCGATGCGCTTAGCAAAACTGTGTGGGCTCAATGTAGCGCCTGTATCGCTCGTGACTGCGGCTGGTAAGGATGTGTTGCTGGTCGAGCGCTTCGATCGACAAAAGGTGGCTCAAGGTTGGCAACGCTCACTCATGGTATCGGCACTGACCTTGCTGGGCCTAGATGAGATGATGGCGCGTTATGCCAGCTATGTCGATCTTGCCCACATCATCCGGCATCGATTTTCGGACCCCCAAACCACATTGCAAGAGCTGTTCTCGCGCATGGTGTTCAACATTCTCTCGGGCAACACCGATGATCACGCCAGAAACCATGCCGCTTTTTGGGATGGTGAGTCGTTAACGCTGACACCTGCCTATGACATCTGTCCACAAGGGCGAACCGGACAAGAAGCCAGTCAAGCCATGTTGGTCGCTGAGTCGAGCCGTTCGAGTCGTCTGATCACGTGCCTAGATGCCGCGCCTCACTTTTTGCTGAGCGAACAACAGGCCATCGAGGTGATGGAAACACAGCTTCAGCGCATCGCGGATCATTGGTTGAGTGTCTGTGACGAAGCCCAACTTGCCTCGGTGGAACGGAATCTTTTCTGGGGGCGTCAATTTCTAAATCCATATGCCTTTACCGGCCTGGAAGAGCGGGCACCCGGACTGGCCAAGCTGAGCAACAAGGTTTGTTAAGCCCCTTATGGTCATTGACCTCGTCCATGACCACGTTGGCTGCGGTTGGCCTCACTGGACACAACACGCCAGCCAGACATCGCATCATGCCCTATCATGATATTTCTTGAAAGAGCTTTAGCCCCCATTGAGGTGCTTTATGTCAAAAAGCAACCGTGAAAGATTTGCCACTCAAGTGGATTCTTCGCTTCTTTGTGAGCTGCGGCAACTGGCCAAAACAGAAGGGCGCCAACTTCAGGCGCTGATTGAGGAGGCTTTGACAGATTTGATGGAAAAACGCAAACATGAACGCCCGCGCTCTCACGTCATGGAAGTGTACCGTCAAAGCCTCGAGACACGCGAGAGGCTCTATAGACAATTGGCGAAATGACAGACCACCTCACCGTCATCGAAGTGCTTGAAATCCATTTCGATCAGATCACGACGTTTGGTGGCGAAGAAGGTATACGTGATCTTGGCCTCGTTGAGGCAGCACTGTATAGAGCTCAGTCTGGTTATTACACCGATCAAATTGAACAAGCGGCCGCTCTCTGGGAAAGCTTTACGATGAACCATGCCTTCGTGGATGGAAACAAGCGTGTTGGTTTTGCTGTGGTCGAAACCTTTCTGGGCATCAACGGGTTCGCAATCACCGCTAAATCCGATGCCATTTATGACTTCATCAACGGACAGCTTGAAGCGGGATGTTTTCGTTATGAGGAGCTGGTCGCTTGGCTAAGAAATCACACCAAACCCATCTGAGAGAAAGGCTTAGGCGTTAGTGTCTCTTGTACTGTGTCGGACAATACGCCCGACTCACCTCAGGACTTCTCAGTTTCATATGCTTGGTGTTTCGCCCAGAGACCCGTGCTCGCCATAGATTGAAGCTTGACCGCTTAAGAGAGCGGCGCATCAATTGAATCACTTCTGCCTCGCTCAGACCAAACTGTGCTTGAATGGCTTCAAACGGGGTCCGGTCTTCCCAGGCCATTTCGATGATTCGGGATTGGTCTTCTTCAGAAAGCATCAGCTCTGCGCTATTTCGTTTTTCCATATCGGTCAGTTTATGTAGGCCCGCATAGCGCCCATGTGAATTTGCTGCTGACCTTTATTGACTCTGGGTTATCTGCATCACTGATACCGATCACCCATCGCCTCGATCTGTGCAATCACCCAAGCCCGAAAATCAGCCGGTCCAACCACCTCAACGCCATCCCCAAACCCCAGCACCCA
>CAJXNU010000173.1 GCA_913057255.1 uncultured Wenzhouxiangella sp. | reverse complement strand
TGGCTCGTGGCAATGATGGTCATGCCTGACTGGCGACTTAAAGCCTTCAAATCTGACCACAGCTTGGCTTCGGTCGCTTGATCTAGGCCGGTGGTGGGTTCATCCAACAGCAACAGCGGCTTGGGTATCAAGAGGAGACGGGCCAAGCAAAGCCGCTGAACTTGCCCTCGGGAAAGCCCCAGCCCCTCAGGTCCAAGCACCCAATCAAGCCCATCGGCACAGTGATTGAGCCAATCGCCCAATCCTGCCTGTCTCAGTGCCTCTCGGAGTGTATCGTCATCGTGCACTCCCTCCAGACAGAGATTGTCTCGAATCGTTCCTGATACCAAATGGGGGCGTTGACCCAACCAGGCTCGTAGCTGGCTGAGATCGGCTCTGGTGAGATCTGAGACGGCGACATCATTGAAATAAATCTCACCCTTTCGGGGTGCACAAAAGCCTGCGATGTGATTTAAAAGCGTGGTTTTGCCCGCGCCGCTATGACCTGCGATCAGATGACACTGTCCAGCGACAAGTTCCGCCGTGGCCTCTAGAATCAAATCCCGATTTGCGCCGGCTAGAATATCAACTCGGTCCAATGTCACGCTCAATCCGCTGGGTCTTTCATCGATTAAGCGAGCATCATGCACCTCAGGATCAACGCGCGCTGGCGGGGCATTCTCAATTGAGATTAAGAAAGCTGAGGCGGCCATGGCATTGGCACGGTCGTGCCAAAACTGGCCTAGGCTTCTCAGAGGATTATAAAACTCAGGTGCCAAGAGCAGCATAAACAATCCCGCTCTTAGCGTCATGTCATCGCTGGGGCCGAGTTGGATGAAGCCCAGTAGTGAGAATCCGATGTAGATGGCCATAACGGCAATGGCCAGTGCGCTAAAAAACTCCAAAACTGCCGATGACAGAAAAGCCACGCGCAGGACACGCATGGTTCTCTGGCGAAAGGACTCGTTGTACTCTTCGAGCTTGTCTTTCTCGCGGATACTGGCTTTGAATCGGGTCAAAGTGGGCAGACCGCTGATGCGGTCATAAAACATTCCGCCGAGGCGATCTAGCGCATATTGTTGTTCAAGGCTGAGCTTAGACGCCCCCATGCCAATTAACGCCATAAATAAGGGGATAAATGGCGCGCTGAGCACTAGCACCAATGCGGCGAGCCAATTGGTGAAGGCAATGGCGATGGCCAAGATCACCGGCACAATCATGACTGTGATCAGTTGCGGTTGGTATTTGGCGTAGTACGCGTCTAGGTCATCGATGCGGTCGAGCAGGGATTGCGAGAGGCCAGCACTCGAATGATGCATTCGAAAGGCCGGCCCAGCCGCGAGCGTTCGAGTGAAAAGCTCTTGTCTGAGTGAGGTGCGAAGCAGGGCAGAGGCCTTGGCTCCGAGCACACCTCTCAGTCCAACGATGAGGGCGCGGGCGCCCCAAGCGAGGGCGAGTCCGATGAGCCAAGTGGTGACCTCATTGAGCTGGGCTTGCCGAATGATGACCGCATCTAAGAGGCTTGCCAAGCACCAGGCCTGAGCCAGTACCGTCAGCCCCTCGGCTGTGGCGATGATGGCCGATAGGGGTCTCAGCCAATGGGGTGCTTGACGATTGAGCCAGTCTTTCGATTCAGATGCAGACGGCTTTGGGCTCTCAGTGTCCAGCGTACCCCGCTCCAGATTTGACCTTGCCTCGAAAGACCCAATAGGTCCAAGCGGTATAACCGAGAATCACTGGGATCAAAAACATCACGCCAATGAGCAGAAATAACTGTGAGCCGGAGTCAGACGCGGCATCCCAGAATGTGTGATCGGGCGGGACGGCGTAGGGCCACTGCGTGATCAGCAAGCCGAGATAAAACAGCGCAAATAAGATCAGTGAACCAATGAAGGGGGCAGCCTCGGCTTGGTTTTTAAGCGCCCGAAACAGCCAGGTTGCGGTTACAACCGTGAGGAATGGGAAAATCCAAATCCAACTGATATCAGAAAACCAGCGTTCAGCGACCCGTTCGCTGGTGAGCGGCGTCCATAGGCTCACAATCACGAAAAAGACCATGACGCTCGCTAAAAGTCGAGGAGCCATGCGTCGGGCCCAGGCTTGTGTTTCGCCTTCAGTTTTTAAAATCGTCCATGTCACGCCAAGTAAGGCATAGCCTGCCACCACGCCCAGCCCCGTCATCACGGTGAAAGGCGTTAGCCAATCGAAGGCGCCACCCACGTACCGGAAATCCACGACATTAAACCCCTGAATGTAGGCGCCAACAACGGCACCTTGGGCAAACGATGCGACGGTTGAACCCCAGAAAAAGGAGCGGTCCCACCAATGTTTGGCTCTCTTAGCTTTAAACCGAAATTCAAAAGCGATGCCGCGGAAGATGAGGCCGGCGAGAAGCAAAAACACACCAATGTAGAGTGCGGGGAGAAAGACGGCATAGATCAACGGGAAGGCGGCCAACAAGCCAGCGCCACCGAGAATCAGCCAGGTCTCGTTGCCGTCCCAGACAGGGGCGACTGAGTTCATCATCTCGTCGCGTGCTTGGTCATTCGGCGCAAACGGGAATAAAATTCCAACCCCTAAATCGAATCCATCCATCAAGACGTACATAAAAACGCCCAGACCGATGATGCCAACCCAAATTAACGTGAGATCGATCAGTTCCATCGCCGGCTCCTAATTTTCTGGCTGTGCTTCGTGAGTGACCGCAGACCAAGGTCGCTTAGGACGAGCGATTGAGTCTACGGGAGCGGCTTCTAGAGGCTCGGGGCCCTTGGCAATGACAATGCGTAGGTAGTGCAAACCCGCTGTGAAGACAACGGCATAGATCGCAATGTAGCCAAGTAGGGTGGAGATCGCCATTGGCCAAGTGAGGGATGGGGTTACACCCTCACTGGCCCGCAGCAACCCATGGATAATCCAAGGTTGGCGGCCAATCTCAGTCACAAACCATCCCGCCAAAACTGCCACAAATGGCAGGGGAATCATCCAAGAGAGCGCCCGCAAGACTCTGGGTGAGTCATAGAGTCTGCCACGCCAAAGGAGATACGCGCTGACAAGAGAGATGGCGATGAAGATAAGGCCCAAGCCAACCATCACTCGAAAACTCCAAAACACCGGACCCACTGGAGGTCGGTCCTCACCC
>CAJXNU010000172.1 GCA_913057255.1 uncultured Wenzhouxiangella sp. | reverse complement strand
AGCTATCATGTGATCGACACGGCAGGCATTCGTCGACGGCGTGGCAGTCACGAAGGACTAGAAAAGCTCAGCACCCTAAAAGCCATGCAGGCGATGCATCAGGCGCAAGTGGTGGTGTTGGTGATCGATGCGGCTGAGGGTGTGAGTGAGCAAGATGCTCGGCTCGCGGGGCACATTGTTGAGGCTGGGCGCTCGCTGGTGTTGGCTTTAAATAAATGGGATCAGCTCAGTGAATCCCAGCGGCATCAATGTCTGGTGTCCATGCATGAGCGGCTAGAGTTTGCTTTGTTTGCACCCGTGGTGGTGATTTCAGCTTTGCATGGATCGGGGCTTGGGGAGCTGACCGACGCGATAGACCACGTCTACCAATCCGCCAGTCAGGAACTCTCAACACCCGCGTTGACTCGAGTGCTGAGAGATGCGGTTGCGGCCCATCCGCCGGGTGGTGGCGAGCGATTGCGGCCCAAGCTACGCTACGCCCATAGTGGCGGTGTGTTCCCAACCCGAGTGGTCATCCATGGAAGTCGGACAGACTCGGTCAAAGACCAATACAAGCGGTATTTGGTGAATCAAATCCGCAAGCAATTTGACCTGCTGGGTGTTCCCATCCAGCTCGTGTTCAAAGAGTCGAAAAACCCGTTTGCAGGGCGAAAAAACACGCTCACGCCGAGACAAATCCAAAAAAGAAAACGCGCAGGTCAGCTTGGCCGTCGCAAAAAGCGCCGACACTAACTGTTTTATCGCTTTGTTTAAGTCTGTATCGGCATGGCATCTGCCAGATCAACCCAAGCTACAATAACCTCATGAATTCAAACCACACGAACCTCAGCGCACAACTGTTAGACGGACGCAGCGTGGCCGATGGCATGATTGATGCCATGGCGCATGTGGTGCGCGCCCATGTAGCCAATGGTGGCAGGGTTCCGGGGCTCGCGGTGGTGCTGGTTGGAGAAGACCCGGCCTCCGAGGTCTATGTCAGTCATAAAGTGCGAGCTTGCGAGAGAGTCGGCATCCATTCCTCAGCACACCGGCTACCCGCCAGCGTGAGTGAAGCTGACTTGTTGGGCCTGATTGATGAGCTCAATGCAGACGAGTCCATTGACGGCATTCTGGTCCAACTCCCATTGCCAGAGGGTTTAGATGCATCCAAAGTGACGCATCAGATCGCACCCGAAAAGGATGTCGATGGTTTTCATCCAACGAATATTGGATTACTGGCCCAACGGACGCCTGCGATTCGGCCCTGTACGCCGAAAGGAATCATCACCTTGCTGCATCACTATGGGCTGGATCCAAAGTCGAAGGATGCCTTGGTGGTCGGTGCATCGAATATTGTCGGTCGTCCCTTGATGCTCGAGCTGCTGCTGGCGGGGGCGACAGTCACCATTGCGCATCGATTCACAGGCAATCTTGAGGCGCACGTTCGTCGGGCAGAGCTCTTATGCGTCGCGGTTGGGCGACCGGGTTTGATAGATCCCAGTTGGGTGCGAGAGGGTGCCATTGTGGTCGATGTCGGCATCAATCGAGAGGCCAGCGGGAAGATCCGCGGCGACTTGGACTTTGACGCTGTGGCTAAAAGAGCCAGTTGGATCACGCCAGTGCCCGGTGGGATCGGTCCCATGACCGTGGCCACGCTGCTGCAAAACACGATTGAGGCGGCACAGCTGGTGATCCCCGGCGTGACAAAAACGCCGGGGGTTCGTTAAAGACGGTATCAGCGCTCCACAATAGCGGCGACGCCCATCCCGCCTGCGGTGCACACCGAAATGAGTCCGCGGCCTGATCCAGCCTGCTGCAAAATGGAACCCAGCGTGGACAGGATTCGAGCGCCGGTGGCTGCAAAGGGATGGCCAATGGCGATTGAGCCACCGCGGACATTCATTTTCGAGCGATCAATCGGTCCAAGTGCGGCAGCTAGACCTAAGCGTTGTTTGCAGTATTGTTCAGATTCCCAAGCCTTGAGCGTGCACAGCACTTGAGCAGCGAACGCTTCGTGGATCTCGTAGAAGTCAAAATCTTGGAGGCTTAGGCCTGTTTGTGTCAACAGCTCTGCCACCGCGACTGTCGGAGCCATCAGTAGTCCTTCATCGGCATTGACGTGATCCACAGCACTGGTTCGGCTGGCCACAAGATAGCCCAAGATGGGCAAGTCATTTGCTCTCGCCCATTCCTCAGATGCCAGCAGCACAGCGGCAGCGCCATCAGAGAGCGTTGTGCTGTTGCCAGCGGTCAGGGTCCCGTTTTTCTTATCAAACGCAGGTTTTAAGCTGGCCAACTTTTCTAGGGAGGTATCAGGACGGATGATGTTGTCTCGCAGCACGCCCGCATGGGGTGTGACCAACTCATCAAAGAATCCTTGAGACCAAGCAGTGGCGGCCTTGTGATGGCTTTCAAAAGTCAGCTGGTCTTGGTCCTCGCGACTGATGCTCCACTCTTTGGCCATTCGTTCACAGTGCGCGCCCATGGACAGACCCGTTCGCGCTTCCGCATTCTTCGGCGCTTGGGGCGCCAACTCACCGAGACCAAAACCTTTGAACGCAGCGAGTTTTTGCTGAAATGAGCGCGCCCGGCTCAGAGAGACCAGTCGTTTGGCAAATCGGTCTTGAAAAACCACGGGTACATCACTGGTGGTATCAGTGCCTGCCACAATCGCACATTCGATCTGTCCCGCTGCTATTTTTGCACCCGACATCAGCGCCGCTTGTAAGCTGGTGCCGCATGCCTGTTGTAGAGTAATTCCAGGTGTTAGCGGTGAGAGGCTTGTTGAGAGCAGGGCCTCACGGGCTAAGTTAAAGTCTCTAGAGTGGGTGGTGACAGCGCCGGCAACCACTTCATCGATTTTCTTTCCGCTCAAGCCAAACTTTGTGACGACGCCCTCAATTGCAGCGCTTAGCATATCCATGTTTGATTGATCGGCATAGAATGTATTGGAACGGCAGAATGGAATTCTAGATCCACCCACAATGGCAATGCGACGGATGCCTTCGTGACTCATGATGCTGTCTCCTGATGATCGTGATGCTCAGATGCTGATGCAGGGGCTGGTTCGGCTTGATTCTGCTTGGTCTCTAGCGTGTGCATGGGCCCACCCTTAAACGGTGCATAGCCCGTGCCAAAAATCATGCCCGCATCGAGTAAGTCTGCATCCGCCACGACGCCATCGGCCAGGCAAGA
>CAJXNU010000171.1 GCA_913057255.1 uncultured Wenzhouxiangella sp. | reverse complement strand
GAGAGCTTTTTAGAATCATCTAAGCCGTTGGGTATTTGCTTAGGGTCAAGAATGACGGCAGCGGTCACCACTGGACCCGCCAGTGGGCCTCGGCCCGCTTCATCGACGCCCGCGATATTCATGCGGATTGAATCCACTCAATAATGGTTCTGGCGGCGTGATCACCTGCTCGTAGCGTTTCACGCATTTGTTTAGCGAGCCCGCGATAATTTTGAATTCTCTCGGGGCTGTTGAGCCAGCCCAGTGCCGCCTCACTGATCGCCTCAGGGGTGGCGTCTTGTTGTATGTATTCAGGCACGCATTCAGTTTGCGTGAGAATGTTAGGTAAGGATACCCACTGACTTTTGACCAAGTTGAGCTTGGTGGCCAGCCAATGGGTCGTCGGTGCAAGTCGGTAATAGACCACCTGCGGACAGCCCAGTAAAAAGGCTTCCAAGGTCACGGTTCCAGAGGCAGTGATGGCCAAATCAGCATCCAGAAGCACCGATTGGGTCTCGCCTGGGACCAAGCGAATGTTCAAATGATTGAGCTGCTGACCCCATCGCGAGTTTATCTGGGCTTGTTGCGCCACACTGACTACTGGCATGACCCAGTGAGCTTGAGGTTTCGTCTGCTGGATTTTCGAAGCGGTGTCCAGCAGTAGAGTCATGTGGCGCTCAATTTCACCGGAACGAGAGCCTGGCAGTAGAGCAATGCTTTTGGTGTCATCACTTAAGTCTTTGTCCTCTTTCTGCAAGGCATGCTCAATGTCATCGGCCAGTGGATGGCCGACACATTGTGTTTTTAGGCCATAGGGCGCATACAACGGTGGCTCAAATGGAAATAGGGTCAATAATCCATCGATTGAGCGAGCAATTTTTGCGGCCCGTCTGGCACGCCAAGCCCAAATGGATGGCGAGACGTAATGGAAACTGAGCACGCCATGTTTTCGGAGAGAGCGCGCCAGCCCCAAATTAAAATCAGGCGCATCCACACCGATGAATGCATCCGGTTGCCAGTCTAAGATTCTCTGTCTGAAGTTTTTTCGAAGACGCATCAGTCGGGGCAGATGGGTGATGACTTCTTGAAGCCCCATGACATTGAGCTCATTCATATCAAACCAATCACTCACCCCTTGCTCAACCATCAAAGGACCCGCAATGCCTGCGATCTCAATGGTGGGATGAGCGTTTTTTAGCTGTTTAACTAAGTGAGCCGCTAAGTAATCGCCAGAGGACTCACCAACGCTGATGACCAGTCGCATGTGATTTATCTAAGCAGGCCGCGCTCAGAGGCTAGGATCGAGTCGATCATGCGGTTGAGTTCGGGTTGATCACCCACGCGCTCTTGGAGCATCGCGATCGCTTCTGCTCGCTGCAGGCCACTTCGGTAGATGACGCGGTAAGCCGATTTGATGTTCCGAATCTCATCTTCACCAAAGCCATGCCGTTTTAAGCCCTCGGCGTTGATCCCGCGCGGGCGAGGTGGCTGGCCTGAGGCCATGACGTAAGCGGGCACATCTTGCGTAACCCCCCCATACATTCCCAAAAATGCATAGTCACCAATCCGACAAAATTGATGTGCGCCAGAAAAGCCGGCGAAGGTGACATGGTCGCCCACATGAACATGACCAGCCAGCGTGGCTCCATTGGCCATGGTCACGCCTGAGCCCACCATACAGTCGTGGGCAATGTGGCAATAGGCCATGATCCAATTGTGATCACCGAGCTTTGTTAATCCTCCCCCATCACCACTGCCATGGTTAATGGTGACCGATTCTCTGATGGTGTTGTCATTGCCGATCACCAATCGAGCAATCTCGCCGGCGTATTTCTTGTCTTGGGGTTCTGCACCAATGGAGGCGAAGGGGTGAATTCGATTCCGGTCTCCCAATGTCGTGTGACCATCAATGACCACATGCGGGCCAATCACACAGTCATCACCCAAGACCACATGGGGCCCGATCACAGAGTAGGCGCCAATTCGGGTGTTGCGACCCAATGAGGCGCCATCTGCGATGATGGCTGTGGGGTGAATGTTTGGGTGATCAGACATGCGTTGACTTTTCTATTTCAGGTCGCTCTTGCCCTGAGCGCTGGCAGCGCACAAGAGCTCAGCGCTGGCCACTTCCTCACCATCGACCGTGGCTGAGGTTTGATAGAGGCCCATGTTTCGCATCAAGCGTTTCTGCGTGACGGTAAAAATGAGTTGATCGCCTGGTGTCACGATGCGATTGAATCGAGCCTTATCGACTTTGACCAAATAAAACAGTTGGTCGCGATCTTCTGGGGTGGCGGCGGCCAGATAAGCCAAACAGCCGGCCGCTTGTGCCATGGCCTCAATGATCAGTACACCCGGCATCACCGGGTGATTTGGGAAATGTCCCTGAAAGAAGGGCTCATTCATGGTCACGTTCTTTAATGCTTTGAGCGTCGGTGGCGTGCCTTCTTCAAATGCCAAAACCCGATCAACCAATAAAAACGGATAGCGATGCGGTAAGAGGCTCAGAATTTTTTCGATATCAGCAATCATTGTCTGGATGGTCCTTTTTCTAATTTTTTGATGCGGCTGATCCAGTCGTCTAGTTTACCCAATCTCACCAAAATCCTCTTCCAGCGCTGATGGGGCTGCGCTGGGATGCCTGATCCATAGGTGCCCGGTTCATGGATGGAGTTGACCACGGTGCTCATGGCGGTAATCACGACTTTGTCTGTGATGTGGAGGTGTCCGCCGATGCCAGAAGCGCCAGCGATCATACAGTAGCTGCCAATGTGAGTGGAGCCGGCCACACCCACACAACCTGCGATGGCTGTATGGGCCCCAATGAAAACGTTGTGCGCGATCTGGACTTGATTGTCGATGCGCACATCCTCGCTCAAGATGGTATCTCCCAACGCGCCCCGATCAATGGTGGTATTGGCGCCCACCTCGCAGTCGTCGCCGATCACCACCACACCCAGCTGCGGGACTTTTTGCCAGTGCCCCTGGTCCATGGCAATGCCAAAGCCATCGGCACCAATGACCACACCTGGATGAATCAGCACTCGTTGTCCCAGTCGGCAGCCATGACCAATGTATACATTCGCGACCAAACGGGTGTGCGCGCCAATCTCTGCACCGTCTTCTAAGATGCTCTGTGGCCCGATCTCAGCGCCAGGTCCAACGACACAATGGGCGCCGATGACGCAGTGATGACCAAT
>CAJXNU010000170.1 GCA_913057255.1 uncultured Wenzhouxiangella sp. | reverse complement strand
TTGGTCAACGAACAGCTCGCGAGACTCTCTGATTTTGACTTCACTACCTGCGACCCCAATAACCCCGATTGGCAATTGATCGCTCGGGATGTGGAATTGGATTTGGAAAAGTCGGTGGGTGTGGCCCGTGGTGCTCGATTGGAGTTTAAAGGGGTGCCGCTGTTTTATTTGCCCTGGTTTTCTTTTCCCTTAAGCGATGAGAGGAAAAGCGGTTTTTTATATCCCAGCTTTGGTGTCTCCAGCAGCGATGGTCTTGATCTGAGCATTCCTTGGTATTGGAACATCGCGCCCAATTACGATGCCACGCTCACTCCCCGTTGGATCCAAGACCGAGGCGTGATGCTTGGCACTGAATTTCGCTTTCTCACCCCCAGCCAATCAGGCCAATTTGAGTTGTCGGCCTTGCCTGGCGATAAAAAAACCGACACCACGCGCTATTACGGACAGCTCAACTATCGAGCAAGGCTACGTGACAACTGGTCGGCTCGTGCTCGTTTGAGACGAGTCAGCGACGCGCAATATTTTCTCGATCTCGGCGGTGGTCTGTCGGCCACCGCAACGCCGTATACGCGCTCCCAAGCCATCATCCGTGGCAAAGGCGATTTTTGGACCGCCAGCGTAGGCGCTGATTTTTTTCAAGTCTTAGATGATCGCATTGCACCGAGAAATGAGCCCTACCGGCGACTGCCTCGGATTCTGGCGGAGCTCAACTATCCGATCAATGATCTGCTTCAATTCACGACGGATAATGAATTGGTTTATTTCGATCGAGATGAGGGCATCACCGGCGGTCGTTTGGATTCCAACAGCCAACTCGAAGCCGGTTATGTCAGGCCTTGGGGGTTTTTGAAAGCCGGGGCGGGGCTACGGACCACGCACTATGCGCTGGACAATGCGCCGGTGAAGTCTATTTCACGCACCACGCCTATCTTGAGTCTCGATGGCGGATTGATCTTTGAGCGCCAGGCGGATGAAAACACCACGCACACCCTAGAGCCTCGCATTTATTACTTATATGTGCCTGAAAAAGACCAAAGCAATTTGCCCATATTCGATACGGGCTCACTGACCTTTGGCTTTGCCCAGCTGTTTAGCCCCAATCGATTCTCAGGTGCTGATCGGCAAGGTGATGCCAATCAGGCCACGTTGGCAGTGACCTCTCGCATGTTTGATAACCAGACGGGCCAATCAAAATTTGACATCAGCGTTGGGCAGATCATTTATCTCAAAGACCGGACGGTTCAGCTTCCAGGTCGTGACATCGACCAGTCCAATCAGTCTGAGTTTGTGTTGGAGACCAATTGGAGTGTCGCCAAGTCGACTGCACTTAAAGCCGGATTGCAGTGGGATCCAGACAGCGATGAGCTGAGCGTGGGCTATGCCAGCCTGCGCTTTGGCAGCGATCGTGGCCTGCAAGGGGCTGTGATGTATCGTTACCGCCGAGACCTCTTGGATCAAATCGATGCAAGGCTTCGCTACCCACTGACCGCTAACCTGAATTTCATTGGGCGGGGGGTGTATTCCCTCAAAGACAACGAATCTTTGGAACTATTGGCCGGAATTGAGTACGAAAGCTGTTGTTGGGCGGTAAGATTGACCGCAAGAGAATATATCCGTGACCGGGAGGTCACCAAACAGACCGCTGTGTTCCTCGAGCTCCACCTCAAAGGCTTGGGCAGCTTGGGACGACAGCCTTATCCACTGTTTTAATAAAGGATCGATAGAGTCTTATGTTCGAAGCAATCAACACATCTCTAATGCGCGCGCTACTTGCCGGTTCGATCTGGCTCGGTGTGGTCTCTAGCGCTTTCGCCCAAGAACCGATTGATGGCATTGTGGCACTCGTCGAGGAAGACGTGATTTTACAAAGCGAGCTCGATCAGGCCATCAACATGATTGTGATGGAGATTGACATGCGTGGGCAGGCTCGGCCACCCCGTCAAGTCTTGGAAGAGCAGGTCTTAGAGCGTTTGATCCGCACGCGCTTGCAGGTCTTGCGCGCCGAAGCCACCGGCATACGTGCCTCAGATGCCGATGTGGATCGTGCGCTTGAGCAGCTCGCTGCCCAAAACCAGCTGACATTGACTCAGCTGAGATCCGCCATGGAAAGCGACGGCATGGATTTTGATGAGTTCAGAAACCAAATTCGCCATGAGATCGTGGCCAATGAGCTGAGACGTCGAGTGGGCAGCAGTGTCGACGATGTC
Source organism: uncultured Wenzhouxiangella sp. (assembly GCA_913057255.1). Lineage (GTDB taxonomy): Bacteria > Pseudomonadota > Gammaproteobacteria > Xanthomonadales > Wenzhouxiangellaceae > Wenzhouxiangella. The sequence goes on along the minus strand of CAJXNU010000170.1, from coordinate 1,004 downwards.
ACCGAAACCGACATTGATATTTTGCTGGCCTCCGATCAATTTGGTGGTCAAGAATACGAGATCTCCCAAATCGCTTTGGCCGTTTCAGAAACGGCCAGCCCAGCTGAAGTGGCCGAGGCAGAAGCTCGGGCCCGTCAGGTGTTACAAGAGATTGAAGAGGGGCTGGACTTCTCATCCGCTGCCATTACCTATTCGCAATCGGCCGATGCGCTAGAAGGCGGCAACGTGGGGTGGAGAAGTCTTACTGAAATGCCACCGGTGTTTGCCAACGTGGTCCAAACCATGGAACCGGGGGATGTCAGTGACTTAATTCGCACACCCAACGGCTTCATCATTCTCAAAGTCAACGACATCAGAGAGCAGCAGCCCATCATCGTGCAAGAGTATCTGGCTCGCCACATCATGATTGAGCCCAATGAATTGATGAGCCGTGAGGAAGCTCAAGAGCGAGTGGTTGACCTAAGAGAACGCATTCTGGCTGGCGAGGACTTTGGAGAGTTGGCGCGTCGTTTCTCATCCGATGAGACCTCTTCCAATATTGGCGGGTTGCTCGACTGGTTCCCAGAAAATAGCTTGGGGCCGGCTTTCCAACAAGAAGTGGATGCCTTGGAAGTTGGCGATTTGGAAGTCGCTTTGAGTGAGCCTTTCCAAAGCCAGATGGGTTGGCATTTGCTGCTACTAGAAGACACCCGCCAAGTGGACCGGACCGAAGAGGCCACTCGCGATCAGGCACGCAACATTTTGTTCAACCGTCGCGCCGAAGAAGAGGTGGAGAGCTTTCTCAGGCAATTGAGAGCTGAGGCTTACGTCGAGACGCGCCTGCAATAAACCATGCGTGTGCTCCAATGACATACCCTGGACCCATCGCGCTGACCACTCCTGGAGAGCCGGCCGGCATTGGGCCTGAGCTGGTGTGTCAGTTGGCAGCCCAAGACTCAGTATCTTGGGTGGCGGTGGCCGACCCCGATCTGTTGGCCGATCGAGCCCAATTGCTGGGGCTGTCG
>CAJXNU010000169.1 GCA_913057255.1 uncultured Wenzhouxiangella sp. | reverse complement strand
ACCATGCGGGCGTCATACAAGTAGCCGCCCGTCCGTTGGTTGGGATCACCCGGGACAACAAAAACGATGGGGTGAGGCGCGCTCATTTCATGCTAGACACTCAGCCAAACGACCAGAGAGCGCTTACAACGACCCGCGGTAAGCGGCCTTCGCCAAGTGCGACTCTTCCAAGCTCACCTCCATCTCCGTGATCGCTTTGGCACCCTCGCCCAGATCGCCTCGCCCAATGGCCGCCTGGAGGCGGTCAAAAACGATCTTCGCCATAAACTCGGTGGTGGTGTTTAGGCCTTTAAACTCCGCCACCTCATCGAGGTTTTGGTAATTGAACTCGGCCAAGATTTTTTTCAAGGCCTCGCTGGCTAGACCAATATCAATCACCAGTTGGTGCTCATCGAGATCGGGTCGGTAAAAAGTCACATCCACAACATAAGTGGCCCCATGCAAGCCTTGGGCTGGGCCAAAGACCTCGCTGTTGAAACTGTGGGCAATCATCATGTGATCGCGAACGGTCAATGAATACATAACAGGTGAGCTCCTATTTCAGTGAGAGATTTAGATTCGATGTTTAACTTAATTCAGAATAACGAATGCGATGGCACAAGGGCGTGGCTTTGCCTTGGCTGAGTTCAGTCATGACCCGAGGCAATGCTTCAAACGGACTCTCATCGGTGATCAAGGCATCGAGCTCGGGGGCTTTAAGACACTCAAGCGCGTGGGCAAAGCGTGTGGCATAGGTCCAGCTGGCTTGTCTGGCCGGCGCGATGTGGCCGACTTGGCTCGATCGGATGGTCAGTCGTTTGGAATGAAACGCCTCTCCCAAAGGCAGTGTGGGTTGGGTGGTCCCAAACCAACTCATCTCAACGATCAGCCCTTCAAGGGCAGCGAGATTGAGCGCGTGGACCAAACCGGCGCTGGATGCCGAGGTGTGCACAATCACCTCTCTCTCAGTTTGTGCACGATCAGGGGTGCAAAAACCCACCCCCAAAAGATCGGCTATGTGTTGTCTCGCTGGGTTGATGTCGATCAGCTCCACCACATGCCCGTTGGTTTTGGCTAGATGCGCCATCAAACACCCCACCAAGCCCGCGCCAATGATGCTCACCGAATAAGTTTTTTCGCCATTGATTGCTTGGTCTAAGCCCGCGTCAGCCAGCGCATTGACACAGGTCTCCATATTGGCGGCCAGCACCGCGCGCTCTAAGGGAAGGTCGGATGGCAGTCGGTAGACGCGCTCTTTCGGCACGACGTAGCGGTCTTGGTGGGGGTAGAGACAAAAGATCGCTTGTCCCACCCAGTCATCGGGGCCTTGTTCAACCACGCCCACATTGCAGTAGCCGTATTTCACGGGCCCATCGAATTCACCTTCTTGAAACGGTGCCCGCATGCGCTCGTATTCAGAGACGGGCACCGCGCCATTGAAGACCAGCACCTCTGTGCCTTTAGAAATGGCGCTGAAACGTGTGCGGATCAGTAGATCATTGGGCCCAACGGGGGGCAGGGTCTGGGTGATCAGTCGACCGGTCCCGTGATCTGACCAAAAAGCGGTGGCGTCCATTTTTTATCTGCTGCTTTGATTGAGATCGGTGTGTGTCATGATGGCACTGGTTATGATGGTCTTCATTGCTCATCATTGTGACAGATTCTAACGACGCACCGTATCACCCATGTCTTCAACGCCATCTTCATCACCATTTGCAGATTCACCCGGCCCGGGTGAATGGTTGGCCTGGTCGGCTGTGCTGGTTGGTGTAATGCTGGCCTTGATTGGGTGGATGGGCCCGGCCATCGCCTCACTGCTGGCGGTGTGGGTGACCGTGTTGGTCGTGTATGCATTGCTGATTGGTGTCTTGGCCCAGCACCGAGCCGTCTCAGGCTTGGCTGGTCGCGTCACTTTGGTCCGTGCATTGATCACCATTGCCTTGCTGGGCTTTTTGTGGTCACCCAATGTCTATCGAACCTTTGGGTTTGAGTTGGGATTGATGGGTCTTGTGGCCTTGTTGCTGGATGGTCTAGACGGTCATTTGGCCAGACGCCGAGCAGAGACCACGCGGGCGGGTGCTCGGTTTGATATGGAAACCGATGCAGCGATGATCTTGGTGTTGAGCGTGGCGGTCTGGCTCAGTGGGCGCGCTGAGGCTTGGATTCTGTTGATGGGCGCGCTTCGCTATGTCTTTGTGGCCAGCGCGTGGTGTTGGCCCTGGATGAGCCAGCCCTTGCCTGACTCGCTCAGGCGCAAAGTCATTTGCGTGGTTCAGGTTTCTGTGCTGTTGCTGGTGTTGCCGATGTGGCTGCCAGGCCCGATGGCCACGGCGGTGCTGCTGATTGGCTTGGCGTTGCTGTTGTATTCATTCGGGGTTGATACGCTCTGGCTTTGGACACATCGACACAAGAGAGGCGTTCTTAAATGATGGAGACAAACCCAAGCAAAATGAGCGTGAGCCAGTGGATGGGCTCGATGGCCTGTGTCACCGTGATGTGGGCAGGACTTTCAGTGGCCTCGGCCGCGCCTGAGCGGTTTGAGATTGATACCGACCATTTCTCGGTGGGCTTTTTGGTCGACCACATTGGTTACGCCCAGCAGCTCGGTCAGTTCTTAGAAGGCAGTGGATCGTTTGTGTATGATCCAGACACCGATGAGTTGATCAGTGGCGAGGTGGTGATTGAGGCCGATAGTGTGTTCACCAATCACCGGCGTCGTGACCGACACCTGACCGGGGGAGATTTTCTAGACGCCCGCAGTCACTCAGAGATTCGGTTTGTGGCCAGCGCGTGGGACCCTGCCACCGGGATTCTCTCAGGTGATCTCACCTTGCTGGGACAAACCCATCCGGTGGAATTGCAAGCGACCGTCAACAAGCTAGAAGACTATCCCTTTGGTCACGGCAAGCCCACCTTGGGCGTGTCGATTCGAGCCAGCATCAATCGAAGCCAATGGGGCATGACCTATGGCATCGAACAAGGCATGGTCGGCGATGAGGTGGCGCTCCTCATCGAACTAGAAGCGATCGCTGAATAGATCAAGTAAAGCCTGATCCGCGCCAATGATCACCCATTGGCGCGGGATCGGGTGTTTTACAAATACTCGTCTTGAGTGGCCATGATTGGCTCAGCGCCTGCCCGAATTTTGGCGGCTAAGGCCAGATGATCGGGCAACATCCGCTGCATAAAAAACCGTGCCGTGTCGAGCTTGGCTTGATAAAAGCCAGATTGTCCCTGATTTTGGTTGAGCTTTTCTTTGGCCACCACGGCCATCTTGGCCCACATAAATGCCATCGCAACCAGCGCAAAGAATCGTAAATAGTCTGATGAGGCCGCGCCTGCCTCCATCGGGTCTTTGCTCATCTTGGCAAACACTTCGGCGGTGATGGTTTGCAAGGACTCAGCGGCTTCTTTGAGCGGTCCCACATACACGGCCATGGCCTCATCGCT
>CAJXNU010000168.1 GCA_913057255.1 uncultured Wenzhouxiangella sp. | reverse complement strand
AAATGGGCTGGCCCACCCGCACTCGAAGAGCGCGTGACCGCGACATTTTGTGGGACTTAACTTTGTGGGAGCTGAATAGGCGTCAATCAAACAAGCTGGCTTGGCGCTTGTCGACTGACTTCTTTTTCCTCCGCGTGGGTCTTTTTCGACTGCCCAGCGCCTGATAGACCGCCCGGGCCTCATCACGAAAACCGGCCTGTTCTCGAAATACTTTCATTCTCGATTTGGCCAGTCGGGAAGCCTCGATGTGATCAACGATGGGGTCTGGATAATCAGCGGTGTTTAGCTCAGGGATCCATCGGCGGACAAACACCCCTTCTGGGTCTTGGTCTTGTGCTTGCTTGACGGGGTTATAAATGCGCGTGGCGTTGATGCCGGTTGTTCCCGACTGCATTTGGATTTGGTTGTAGTGAATGCCCGGTTCATAGTCGGTGAACAGTCTGGCCAGATGCAGCGCGGGCTCTCGCCAATGCAGCCACAAATGGTAAGAGGCAAAGCTTGTGACCATTGCTCGCATTCGAAACGTGAGCCAGCCGGTGTGGATCAATGAGCGCATGCATGCATCGATCAGTGGATAGCCTGTCTTGCCCGTCGCCCAGGCTTCAAAACGCGCCTGATCAAAATCATTTTCTCGCATGCCATCAAACCCACGGTGCATGTTTTCAAACTCAATTCGTGGCTGTTGTTCTAGTTTTTGAATGAAATGGCAATGCCAATGCAGTCGTTTTTCAAACTGTGCCAATGATTGTCGCCACCGCGTCTGGCCTTGGTCTTTGGCCAGCCGCTGTCGATCATGCGTGGCCCGCACGATCTCTCGTAAGCTCAACGTGCCATAGGCAATGTGCGCGCTCAGCCGAGAGGCCGATCTCGGGGCTTTATTGGGAGAAGAAATGCCACCGCGGTAGTTGATTCCTCTCTCATTTAGAAACCCATCCAATATCGATTGACCAATGGCAGAGCCCCCTCGCTGACGATCAGGCGCTGGCGTTTGATCGAAAGCGGGCGCGTTCATAAACGGCCGCTGTATCGAGCAACTCTCTGGCATGGCTTCAGGACCCGAAAGCGCACTGGGCGTCGCCCAAATATCGCCTTGCATCCACTCATTCCATGCTCGGGTCCAATGGTCTCTATTCAAAGGCCCACGCACCACGCCAAACTGTGGGTACTCATGAACCAACACCCCCCGAGCCTTGGCCCAGCGACGCACGGACTTATCGCGCTCAAAGGTCCAGCCATTGCCCGTTTCTTCATGCGCATGAATCTCAATCTGGCCCCAGCGTTTGAGTAGCGCCTCAAACACATCGACGACGTTGCCCTGCTCAATCAACAGCCCCTGCCCTAAACGGATCAACTGCCGGTTAAGGTCAAGCAATGAATCGGCGATGAATGCTTGATGCCTGAGACTTGCATCGGGCTGTGTCCAAAGCTCAGGTTCAACGATGTAAAGGGGACACACGGGCCCGCGTGAGGCGGCCTGGTAAAGCGGCGCATGGTCTCTGATGCGAAGATCTCGCTTAAACCACACCACCTGCACGGGCTGGTTGGCTGAGTGAAGGCCCTCGTTTGAACTCGACGTACTCATGGTTTGGAGGGATCGCTCGAACTCGATGGTTTGTGGCGGGTGCGCCGACATCGCTCTGAGCAGTATTTCACCTCATCCCAGCAGTCTTTCCATTTGCGCCGCCAAGTAAACGGTCGCTCACACACCAGACAGGTTTTTTCAGGCAGGTGCTGTTTTTTCATAAAAACTTGGCCAATGCTTCGTCTAAGTAAGCCACCAGATCTTCTACACTGACCCGGGTCTTTTTGGTCATGGAGAATGCATGCTCGGGCTGTACAGCGCGGTCTAGCCAGATGCCTTCTTTGGGTGGCGCAGGTCGCTGAGCGCCAAGCCACAAAACAGTATCAGCCCCTTCAATGGGCGTTCGTAAGATTGGCTTCATGACCTTTCTAAATCCAGGCAAAGAGGTCTTCACCCCTTCGGTGTCCACCCAGCCCGGATGCATGACCTGCATCACCGGACCCTTAGGATGAACGCTGTTCCAATGATGCGTCCACACCACTTGGGCGCGCTTGTGTAAGGCATAGGCCCTCACCCCATCGAAATGCTGCGGGTCGGGTGCAATCATCGAATCAAGCTCTAGGGGTGTGGCATACATGCCCCCGGAGCTCACGTTGATCACCGTGCTGTCTGTGCTCAATCCCCCTTCGGATAACAGCCGTCGAGTCAACAACACAGGGCCCAGTAAGTTCGTCGCCAAGGACTGCTCAATGCCCTCATCAGTCAGGACGAATTGATTGAGAAGAACCCCGACGTTATTGACTAGGACATCGACAGGTCCAGAGGCACTCGATTGAAAGCGACCCACCCAGTCTGAAATGGCCTCAAGTGAAGACAGATCACACACCTCAATCCCAAGTCTCTCAGGCGCGCTGGCCTCAGAAACCAAGGCATCTAACTTATTCTTGGACCGAGCCACAGCCACCACTTGGGCGCCTAAGCGATTGGCTTCTAAGGCAATGGCTTTGCCAATGCCTCCACTGGCACCCGTGACCAGCCACCGCTGACCGGTGAGATCAAACGGGGTGGCCGAAAACCCACGGGCGGCCTGTCGATAGCCAAGCGCACTAAACGCTCGCGCGAAGCGTCCATAAAAGACCGCACTGGCTAGGGTTTTAAATAACATGCTGGCATTATCGACCGGCGTGGTCGCGGTTGTGTCAAAACCCAACTTGAGACGGTGAGATAATAGTCAGATGACCACACAGGCTTACCACGTCACACGGCACACCTTTCAGGCAGCACGACAGCTGGCTGATCTGGGTGCAGAGCATCGAGCGTCGCGCTTGCACGGCCATGGCTTTGAGCTCATGGCGGTTGGCCAGTCTGATCACGGATGGGATCTGCTAAACGATGAGGTAGCCAGCCTCTGCCATCAGCTCGACTATCAAGACTTAAATGGTCGGCTGGATACCGTACCGAATGACCGGGCGATTTTAAATTGGTTTGCGGCCAGACTCAGCCCTTCGAGCGTGGCGCGCTTGGCGCTGAAAACCGCGCCTGATACTTTTGCTCGGCTCATACCCCAACCAGACAATGCACTGAGCGTCGCTCAATGGTTTTATTTTGAAGCGGCCCATCAACTGCCTAATGTTCCTGCTGGCCACAAGTGTGGGCGGATGCATGGGCACGGCTTTGCCGTCAAAATCGAATGCCTAGTTGGTCCTGACCAATGCACTGAAGACCTTCGTGACCAGATTGATCAGGCCTGGGCACCCCTGCATCAATCGCTTCATTTGGCGTGTTTAAATGACCTCTCTGGCTTGGAAAACCCAACCAGTGAACACCTAGCCCTGTGGTTATGGCAGCGCCTATCGGGCCTAGATTCCTTGATCAGCATCGGTGTCAACGAAACCCCATCAGCAGGCTGCGTGTTTGATGGCCAAGACATGAGAATCTGGAAACAACAAACCCTTGATGCCGCCGTTCAGTTGGCGCATGCCAACGCCGATGATCCAAGACGGCG
>CAJXNU010000167.1 GCA_913057255.1 uncultured Wenzhouxiangella sp. | reverse complement strand
CCACAAGCTTCAATCAGGATCTCTCTTCTTGGTGTGTCAGTAAGATTTCGAGCGAGCCCTCTGGTTTTGATAATGGGGCTTCGGCTTGGTCTGAGCCTCGACCCGTATGGGGCAGTTGCCCAGACTTCTTCCGCGATCCCAATGGGGTGACGATTCGCTGCTCAGAGGCTTCCGTGGGCGTGAGCGGAACCGTTGATGGCGTGGTCTACACCAAGCGGGCCAGGGCCGACATTACCGAGGGCAATGCCGCTACCACGTGCACGTCTGGGTTGACTGATTTAAGTGGTCTTTTCCAAGCCGCGACCACATTCAATGGCGATATTACCCATTGGGATACCTCTGCGGTGACCAACATGGCCAACCTTTTTGATGGCGCCTCGGCTTTTAATCAAGACATCAGTCCATGGCGCGTGAGACAAGTGACGCAAATGCAGGCGATGTTTAGAAACGCCACCAGCTTCAACCAAGACTTGAGGTCTTGGTGTGTGGATGCCTTTGAGCAGGCACCAGCAGCCTTTGCTCAGGGCGCCACGGCTTGGACCAAGGCCCAGCCCAAATGGGGTGAGTGTTTTATTATTTTCTCGGATCGGTTTCAGGCCATTAATCCTTAGAAATCGACCGAGTAGAGTTTGATCCAACGGCTCAATCCAACGATTCAATCCCCAATACCACGCGCTTACCCAGGTGATGCAAGGCCTGCTCAAGGGTGGTGGCTTTGCTGGGGTGATTGGGATCGAGCATGCGCCGGACTTCTTTTTCATCGATGTTGAGCGCTCTGGCAAGCGCGGATTGATTGACATGTTTCTCGCGCATCGCCCAATAGACTGTGGCTTTCATCGCAGTGGTCAGCGGCAGGGCGACATTTAGCTCTCTCGATTGCGGTCGTGAGGGCAAGGGGATGGCTTCACGATCAGTGATCCGGGCTTCAATCGCAGCTTGTAATGCACCCTCTGCCGCCTCTAGGGCCGATTCTCGATTATCACCTTGAGTGATCGCTTCAGGAAGATCTCGGCACTGAACAACGAAGCCTCCATCGGCCTCTTTGATGAGACGGATCGGATAAACCCACTGATGCATGGTCATAACTCACTCACTTTGATATCCAGCTGCTTGCAGATGGCATGCAGCGTGCCGGTCTTCAAGGTTTTGACACCCATTGGGATCACTGCTCGGTGTGGTCCTAGGTAGACCACGCCGTGTGATCCTTTGCCTTGATCTGGACGCCATTCGAATCTCTGATTTCGTTGGCGAGCCAGTCGATTCAGTCGACGAATGAGCGCTTTGGGGCTCATTAGAATGAACCCAGTATCGGGGATAAATGTCCGAATGTCAATCGGGTGGGTGGTCGCAAACTCATGTCGATAGTTCAGCATGGACACGGTCTTTTTTGAGACATGTTGGCAATGGTTAACGGGGGAGTTCTCTTACCAACACTCGTCTAGAGTCTTTGTCGTGAGAGAGCTTATCTGAACAGTGGATCAGTGCGCTATACCTGATAACGAAAGCGGCACTGCGCAATCCAGATCTCGTCATTGCAAATGGCATAGACCAGTCGATGCTCACGATCGATCCGTCTAGACCAAAAACCAGACCAGTTCCCCTTGAGTGGTTCCGGTTTACCGATGCCTTTGAATGGATCTCGGCCGATGGCCTGAATCAGTTGATGAATTCGGTTGAGCTTTTTTGCATCGATCTCATGCCAATATAAGTAGTCTTCCCAAGCTTGCTCATCGAATCTGAGTTTCATGGCCAGGCTGTGAGAATCTACTCATCGACGCTCTGGGTGAGATCAGAGAGATCCCGAGTGACGCCTTGACCTTGGCGAAGCCTTTCAATGGCATCAGTCAATTGCGAGGCATTGGCGGGGCTGGACATGAGATAGAGTGTTTCTTCAATGGATGCGTAGTCATCGGCGGATAACAACACAGCGCCTTTGCCTTTTTGCCGCGTGATGTAGAGCGGTGCATGGTCCTCATTGACCTGATCCATGGCGCTCGCCAATTGAGCTCTAAGTTCGGTGTAGGTGATCGAAGACATGGTTCTATGATATCTGTACAGAAATCGGTACGTCAAGCCTTTCTTGGGTCCATCGAGCGAGAATAGAGGTCAGGCGCTGTTATCGCCATGCAAGCGCTGGCTGCGATTTCTTAAGTCTCTATTGCCTCACTGACTGGCTGAGAATCCTTTGGATCCAACGGCTCGACACTCAAACGCATGCCCACCGCTCGCATCACAGCGATCAGCGTGTTTAGGGTGGGATTGCCGTTTGGAGATAGGGCGCGATAGAGGGATTGCCGTTCAATGCCGGCCTCTTTGGCGATCTGAGTCATGCCACCATGCGATTGGGCCAACGCACGAAGCACCATCAGGCTGACTGCGCGCCCATCGGGTTGATCGATCCATTGCATGGCCTCTTGGAGATACGCTTGAGCGAGCTTCGGGTTGTTGCGAAGCTCGTTGACCTCGGCTTGGTGGTGACAACGCATGGCTTTCATTTTGATTTCCGCTTCCATTCAGATAGATGACCTTTGGCTTTGTGAATATCACGAAGTTGGGTTTTTTTGGAGCCACCACCCATGAGCAAAATCGCATCTGGGTAGGTTCGAGTGAAATAGATTCGGTAGCCTGCACCGAAATGCAATCTCAGCTCCAACAATCCATCACCCAACCATTGAGTGTCTGCGTTGCCCTCATTGGCCCACCGGCGAAGAGCGAACTGAATTCTTGCGCGCGTCCTCAAATCTTTAATTGAATCCAGCCATTGGCCAAAGGGTTCTTTGCCAACATGAGTTCGGTAGCGATACAGCCTCAGCATAGCATAACTGTCGCATAAAAGTGACACCACCCAAGGTGCTTAGCCGCAAGGCATTGTTGTTGCAGGGGCAAAGGGGAGAGCTTGACCATGATGGTCTTGATTGCATCATGGTTTTTCCAGGTGGCTATGAGTGCTCACAAAGGTTCACTGATGAGGGGTAGGCAGTTTTCTTCAAACGGTCGAGCGGGGTTGGCACAGATCTGCCCCAATTTATAAAAGCCCATTACTATAGGTCTTTCCGACGGAGTATTTATAATTTCGCGGGCTATCGACTTGTAATTTCGCGGGCATTTGATTTATAATTTCGCGGAGACGATATCAGAGCAATGATTCATGGCTGCACACCCAACGCATTACCTATCACGCTGGCAAACTGCTCAGATCCAAGCGCGCCTGGCCGATCGCCGCGTCTTGCTATTGGCCGGGGCCAGACAGTGCGGGAAAACCACGCTGGCCAGGCACTTGGTCACCGAATCGGTCGCCTATGTCACGCTGGATGAGCCCACCGTCAGAGAAGCGGCCATGGCAGATCCAGTGGGGTTTATAGAGCGGCCAGTGAACACGCTGATCATCGATGAGATTCAGCGCGTCCCTGCGCTGCTGCCAGCCATCAAATGGGTGGTCGACCAAAATCCCAGACCGGGTCAATTCTTATTGACCGGCTCCACACACCTATCTGCCATCCCAGCAGCGCAAGAATCCCTGGCAGGCCGAGTTG
>CAJXNU010000166.1 GCA_913057255.1 uncultured Wenzhouxiangella sp. | reverse complement strand
AAAAACCGAGTCAAAAAAGCTCAAACGAATCCATCAACTGATTCAAGCCATTGGCCGAGACCCGTTGATGGGCATCGGCAAACCTGAACCGCTCATGGGGCACTGGTCTGGGTTTTGGTCCAGGCGAATCGATCGTGAATATCGGCTGGTCTATGCCATCTGCAAGAATGAGATTTGGATTGCACAGTGTCGGTTTCATGACCACCACTTGATCATTGGGCCTAGAGGACGCTGGACCCGCTTGATCTTGGCGTTGTACCCAAGAGTTATCGGCAATGCGCTTGCACCGCGTCCGTCGTCACGATAACTTTCGAAAGTGGCTGCGCGCTGATGCGCTCAAGTGATGGCAGGGCAGTCCCAACATCGCCTTTTTCAGGCCTCGCCAATTGTGGTGATTTTTGACATGCGGAGATTGGCCCAGCCACGCCCCGCATGAATCAAGGACGCTCATTTAAATCGTGAGTTTAAGTTCGATACAACACTTGCATCACGCCGCAGATGTCGTGTAGGGTTTCAGTGTAAGCTCTATCTCAAGGGGGAAGAATGATGGCGATTGTAAGTCACTCTCAGCTGTGGCGATCCGCGACTGCGTGTGTGCTCATGGCAGCACTTTGCGCAACCTCGATCTCGAGTGCCCAAATTTATCCAGCCGATGCGAACAGCCCAGCTTTGGATTCTGGACTGTCTGGAAGTTGGTTTGATCCGGGCAAGGACGGGCAAGGCCTGACCTTGCAAGTCATCGACAGCACCCAAATTTTAACCACATGGTTCACCTATGACGACCAGGGCAGCCAAGCTTGGATGCAAGGCATTGGGGAACTCATCAACGGTGAAATTGTGGTGAAGGATCTAAGTCGTTTTACTGGACCCCAATTTGGTGAGAGCTACGAACCAAGTGACCGCCAAACCCGTCCAGCCGGTGAACTGACGCTGTCATTCTCTGGCTGCAACGCGGGCGAGGCGCGCTATACCGGCGGCGATGGACTGCCTGCAGACACATTGCAACTGGAGCGTCTAACGAGTTTACAAGGCCATCCGTGTGGTCAGACGGATTCATCGGCGTTGGGGACCTATCCACCCACTGCCAAACTTTCTGGCGCTTGGTATGCGCCGTCGCAAGACGGCCAAGGCTGGATGGTCGAGATGCTCGATGCACGCACGGCGTTGGTGTATTGGTTTACATATGATCAAAACGGACAGCAACGCTGGATGCTGGGTGTTGGCGGCCTTGATGAAGGCACGCTGGCCATTGACGATCTGGAAATCCTATCGGGCCCCGAGTTTGGCCCAGACTATGACACCAGCGATATCTTAAGAGAGCGCTGGGGCGATCTTACACTGCACCTATGGCCATGCCAAACCGGCTTAGCCCGCTACATAGAAAACCGTCGCTCTGGTTCAATGAGCGGCGTGCAGCCTTTGGTGCCCATCGCTCAAACGAACCCGTGTGTTGCACCACGCGAGAAAAGTTATGCGACCGACATTTGGGATACCGATGACGTCCAGCGCTGGCGGGCTGATGACCTTGAAAATAAAACACCCTATTGCCAGAACCGCTCGGTCCGGTGGAACGCGCCAGTCTCTAATTTTGATATCAATCTGGACGGAAAAAATGACGTTCTGTTGCCGATTGGCTGCTATCAGGGTGAGGACCCCGAACCAGGCGAGGGCCACAATCGCGAAGTTAAAGGCGCTTGGCACATATTTTGCAGCACCCCAGACGATCGATTTGAAGATTGTACCGAAACCCTTTTCGGCACACCCGAGATACGGGCAACGGTTGCTCATGATCCGGGTGGGGGCAATCCGTATACGCATGTCATGCAGCAACCCAGAGACCTTAACGGCGATGGTTATCCCGAGATTTGGTATGCGCTCAATCGCGATGATGGTCGACCCTTGCTCGACTGGGATGATCCAGAAGAATCCGCCCTGATCGAAAAGTTTTGTGGGCCCAGAGAACCGGGAGACAATGAGTGGGACTGCACTTGGAAATCCATTCAAACGGCACTCATCAGCAAACCCGATGGCACCTATAAAGTCCACGACTTGCCTTGGGGGCCAAGACATACACAGGCACTCATTGCGCTGCCAAATGACGTGGGCACCTACGACTTTTTTGGTCTCAATTATGGGGAGTGGACCGCCGCACGCCTGACCGAAGAATCAACGCTGGTGAATATTACTGAGACCGTCGGGCGCGATTACAAAAACATCGATATTGCGCTGACCGGCATGCCCTACGCAAAGACGTTTGAACACGAAGACACGCTTTATGTGGTGAGCGCCGAGGTGCCACGCCACATTGTGGCACGCCCCAATCAGGACACGTGGCCCACCTTTTTATCCGGCACTACAGAGCTCATTGGCTGGGAACGTGGTTTTGTGCTGTGGGAGTGGATCCCAAGCGTGGGTTTTGAGCTGGCTGATTTCCACCTGCCCGACACGGAAGATACTTTCACCTACAAATTGTCTATGGGCAATGACAGCTACGCCATGAAATCCGGTGCCTATATTCGAGACATCCCCGTGTACTCACCCATGTGGCATTTCTTTGAGTTTACACAGCTCCATCCACATGAAGAACCTGTTCTTGTGGTGACACAAGAAGCCAAGACGACAGGCGGACAATATTTTGGGGCGCCACATGATCCCGATGCAATCTATAACGAGCAGTTAATGGAAATTCCCGGTGACTACCAATACAGGCTCATGCTCGTTTCCGTGATTGAAGGTTTTTATATCAGAGACGGCAAGCTGGTGCCCCGACCGCAGTCGATTGTCGAGGGCGATGCCGTCTGGGGCCTGCCTGCATTGCGGTTCATTGATCTCAACAAAGACGGCTACACCGACTTTTATGGACATACCGGTGGTGGTGAGCGGCCGTCTCTATATTTAAACAATAGACGCGGAACATTGGAGAAACTTGATGTACAGTCGGTCAAGCCCGATGTATCCTTTGTAGACGATGTCTCTGGATTCGGGGATACTGATTTGCGGTTCGGCGCATTCACGATGCGGCCCCTCGGCGAGAATGACACCTTACACTTTATTTTTTGGGGTGAAGGCTGGGCCTCTACGCCTGGTTATCTGGACCCAGATCATCAGTACGAGCCCCCCGAATTCAGCATTCTTCAGTCAGATGGTTCGGTTGATGAGATCGCCCGCGAGTCTCCCGAGGCACTTCAAAAGAAGATTGAGGCCTGCGTGGGTGCCGGTCCTGGTTGTATCGTCTATTGAAATGGTGTGGCAGCCCAATATGGGGGATCAATCAACACAAATGGATTGATGCTCCTTGCGATGACGCTCAAGACCTACTTAAACTGAGCGGCCAACTGCCCCCGCTTAATCTTGGCGTTGTGCCGTATGTCCACAGGCAACGCTTTATGCACCCTGACCTCCGTGATCATCTCGGTCAACGGCCGTCTCGCCAATTCTTCTTTGACCTCATTGACCACGCGCTGTGAGCCCACACCCGCTTCCAGCTCCAGCACCACCACCGGCGTTTTCACTGGCCCATCGGACTTGGCCTGATCAATGCCGATCAAA
>CAJXNU010000165.1 GCA_913057255.1 uncultured Wenzhouxiangella sp. | reverse complement strand
CCATGGCGCCATCTGGCCGCTGATTCCATTTTGGTGCCATGGAGAACTGCCGAAATTTGCCACCGCCAACTGCAGGAGCGAGCCGGATGAGTCATTCTCAAAAACGGTACAAAATAAACCTGCTTTTCGTGATGCCTGGCAGAAAAACCGGCGGTGCCTCATTCCATTTTCGTGGTTTTATGAGTGGGATCAACGCACCCAACCCAAACAGCCTTGGATGGTCTCACTCAAAGATGATGCCATCATGGCGATGGCCGGCCTTTGGGATGTCACAGAAAACTCATCGGGCCAAACACTTTTGTCCTGTACCATTGTGACGACAGCGCCCAATCAACTGCTGCAAGATATCGGTCATCATAGATCGCCTGTTTTGCTGGCATCAAGCGATTGGGACCAGTGGCTCCAAGGTGAGCAATCACAGGCAGAGGGCTTATTAAAGCCATCTCCAAGCGAGATCCTGCAAGGCAGTCGGGTTTCTATGAAGATCAATAATCCAAAGTTCAACGATGATATTCGCAATGATGCGTTAGAGGAATCGAAGGTATGAAGACGAGCCAAGTCACCCTGGCGTGTGCCATCTTTTCAACACTGCTCCTACTTACTGTAGAGGCAACATGGGCACATGAAGGCAACACATTGGTTCCAGAGGGGCATGATCACTACACACCCAGTCCGATTCCCGACCGAGTGATCTTGATGTTAACGCCCACCCCACAGTCAAGTCAGACCGTGAACTGGCGGACAAATGACCGCGTCACTCGAAGTGTGGCCCAGATCACCAAAGCCCTGCCCACCCCAGGCCTGCATTTGAATGCGGCAACTGTGGACGGCCAATTCCAAGCGGTGAACTCCGAAAATGGCACCGCGCATTATCACTCGGTGACTTTTGAGAACCTTCAGCCAGACACTCTCTATGCCTATCGTGTGATTGGCGACAACACTTGGAGCGAATGGTTTCAATTCAAAACCGCGTCAATTGATGCCAAGCCATTCACCTTCTTTTATTTCGGGGACGCGCAAAACTCAGTCAGAAGCCACTTTTCTCGAGTGATCCGAGAAGCCTTTATGCGCAATGAACGACCCGCTTTCATGCTACACGCTGGCGATATGGTCAATCTTAGAGAAGGCAATCATGACGATGAATGGGGCGAATGGTTTGATGCAGGCTCTTTTTTGAACGCCATGATCCCATCGGTGATTGTGGCCGGTAATCACGAGTTTGTTGACCAGCTTTTTCGGTTAAAGCGCACTCTAAGCCCTCAGTTCGAACCGCAATTCACGACTCCAAATCACGGGCCAGAGGGCTTAACCCAGACGGTTTATCACACCACTTATCAAGATACCTTGGTCGTGGTTTTAGACTCAATGAGTGCGCTCTACGATGACGATGCCGCCATCAAACAAGCCGAATGGCTCGATGAGGTGCTGAGCCAAAGCGATCATGAGTGGGTGATCGTCAGTCACCATCACCCCATCCACTCGGTCTCTGTTGGTCGAGATAACCCCGTCCTACGAGAATACTGGCAGCCGGTCTACGAGCGCCATGGTGTCGATTTGGTATTGCAAGGTCATGACCACACCTATGGTCGTGGCCAGAGCGCTCCAGCCTCCGAGACCAATCGGACCATCGAGAATGGACCGATGTATGTGGTCTCAGTGGCGGGACCCAAGATGTATATGGTCGCCGATGAAGACAATCCCAACATGGATCGAATGGCTGAGGAATTGCAGCTGTATCAAACCATCGAGGTTAGCCCTGATCGCATTCACTTCCAAGCCTGGACTGCAGCAGGCGAGCTTTATGATGCCTTTGAGATTCAAAAAGATGATGAGGGCAACAACACCGTGGTGGATTTGATTCCTCTGGATCGGCCCATCCACCGTTGCACCAACCCCAATCCATCTGAGTCTGATCGCTGTTGGAATGGGAAGGAATTGATATCATTACCTGAGTGAACAAACTCGGAGACAGGCAATGATCGACTTGTACTATTGGCCCACGCCCAATGGCCATAAAATCACGATTTTTTTAGAAGAAGCCGGTCTTGAGTATCAGATTCACCCGATCCACATCGGCCAAGGTGATCAGTTCAAGCCTGAGTTTTTAAAAATCTCGCCCAACAACAAAATGCCCGCCATTGTGGATCATGCTCCCGCCGATGGGGGTGAAGCGATCAGCGTGTTCGAATCGGGCGCGATCTTGGAATACTTAGCGGATAAGACGGGCCAATTTCTGCCGCAAGATGACGTGCGCAAACGCATCCATGTGCTTGAGTGGCTTTACTGGCAAATGGGCGGACTCGGCCCCATGCTGGGCCAAAACCACCACTTCAATCGCTATGCACCTGAAAAAATTCCCTACGCGATTGACCGATACGTCAAAGAAACCACGCGTCTATACAACGTCTTAAATCGCCAGCTCGAAGACAAAGCATTTATTTGCGGTGACTACAGCATTGCCGATATGGCTTCCTATCCATGGATCGTGCCTCATGATATACAGGGCCAGAATTTGGATGACTTCCCAGCTCTTAAAGCATGGTTCGAGCGGATCAGTGAAAGACCAGCTGTACAACGCGCCTACCGGCAGGCAGAAGATTACAAGATGCCCCAAGAGATGACCGATGCCATCCGGAAAAACTTGTTTGGGCAAATAGACACTCGTCCTGCTGAAGAATGACAAAAAGGCGGGGCGCCGAAGCGCCCCCGCATGATTCAAACAACCTGCTTCTTTTTAAAAGCGAACTTCGACACCGAGCTCAACGGTGCGACCAAACTGGTCATACTGGTTAGCGTACCTCTTATCGCCCAAAAATGCGTAGAACGGCTCATCGGTGATGTTTGAGACGTTGAACACACCAGTCACATTGTCGGTGAATTCATATTTAGAGGTGAAATCGAGACGAGTCTCTGAGCTGACATACCGATCTTGTGTTGGATCATCTGGCTCCTCGATCGAATCGAAGTATTCACCGCGGTGGTTTAATGCCAAGCGAAGCGATAGGCCTTCATAGTCGTAACCCAATGCGACGTTGAAGATGTTATCTGCTTGCCCAGGAAGGCGAATGTCGCCGTCCCGAAAAGGAACCTCCGCAGTAGATTCAACCAACGTATAGTTTGCAGTCAACAAGAGCCCGCTCCACCGGCCGGGCAAGAATGTGAACTCCTGCACATAGCTTAATTCCAAACCATACAACTCAGCGTCATCACCATTGATGACCGCCTCGACTTCCTCAAAAGCCTCGAAGGGCGACTGGCCTGCAATATTGGTGGTTACGAAGAAATCTTCAATGTCTTTATAAAAAATCCCGATCGAGCCCGCCCCAAGTACATCGTTGGCAAAGTAGCTGAACTCGAGATCAAAGTTGTTGACGTAGAATGGCTTCAAGCCAGGGTTGCCCACTTCGGCTACAGCCTCCCCACCCTCGATTTCAACCACCTGGCGTGCCCCAGCTGCCTCAAATGTGGGGCGTCCCATGGAACGGGTATACGCCGCACGGAATTGCCAGTTGTCATTAATCTCATACCGCATTTGTAAGTTGGGGAATAGGTCGGTGTA
>CAJXNU010000164.1 GCA_913057255.1 uncultured Wenzhouxiangella sp. | reverse complement strand
TGATTGGCTCAACGGATGGCGTGGGCCGATGATCCGAGACCAATTGGGCCTTGATACGATCTCTTCTTAAACTAGCAGTTTGCCTCGGTAGCTCAGGGGATAGAGCAGCCGCCTCCTAAGCGGCAGGTCGCAGGTTCGAATCCTGCCCGGGGCACCATAAAGATCTGTTGATCATAATTGCCACCGACCGTCTGTGCTTTATATCCGTGCAGACTTGGAGCGCGCGCTTCAGCTGTACGCGTCCCAACAAGTTTTATCCAAGACAAAAGGGGCGCACCCATCAATAAAGAGAGAAACCTGCTCCGCTTCTGCTGGCACCTCATGGCCTGCCTCAAACTGAAATTGATAAGTGATGGCCCGGCCTTGATCGTCGATACGGACTGCCTTCAGAATGATTTCAGCTTCCCGGATTTCCCCATTCTCTAGCCACGTAAGCACCGCGTTGGGCGGGCTTTCTCCGAAGTTATTCTCACCCGTGTGCCAGAGCGCATCCAGCTCGGTTGCATTGAGATAGGCATGTCGACGGTTGGGGCGGTCAGTGAAAGCAAAAATCTCGCGCTCGTAAGGGATGGTTACGGTATTCCCTTCTGAGGTGAAATCAGCTGCCGTTTGGACAAAAAGCCATTGACCGTTATTCTCTGAAGCAGACGCAGAGAGCGAAGCTAGGGCCATCAAACCCAAGCACAGTGCCATGTTAAAGTTTCTCACCCAATCCATCCTTTCTGATTTAGCCAATTGTTTCAACAAGCTGAGGTCAAGAATTGACTTGATCTTATTCTACTTGCCTTAGATTCTACTTGATAATTTTTTTGTATGACAAGCTTTTCTCGCACACGGTCACCATTCTCGAAAATTTTTGGGAAAGATCAAGATATCGGAACTGGCTGAAAAATGATTGTTTTCCGAACCAGAAATCTTGCGGACTGTTTGACGCCAACAAAATTTGGTCCGGTGGGTCACCTAAAGCAGTGGTTGATGCTGATCAAAATCAGTCAAGGCGAAGGTGAACACTTCACGCTCAGAATCATAGCTGAGTGTCATGGCTTTTGGCCACCAAGCATAGGCATATCGGGCTGGCTGAGGCACTGCCCATCGGAGCTGATCTTTTGACTTCGCTGCCATCATCGCGTCTTGAAACGCATATAGAGTCAATGAGGCCTCTAGAAAGACAATCTCACCATCGAAGGAGCCATAGATAATGACTGGATTGTGATTAACATGTTCGATGCTGTATTGGAATTGTCCATTGAGATTGTGCAGCCCCATCTGAGCAATGGCACTTCCTGAATCAGGGAAATAATCCGCTGGCACATAGGAACTCGGGGGTAGATGCAAAAACCGACGCATTTGCTCATAGCCTGTTTTTAAGCCATCACAGGTTTTACCCACGGTCACACACTGCATTTCCTGCTCGACGAACGCTTGTGACTTTGTATAAAAATGAAAATCAAAGTGAGGATTAATAAAAGAGCCGTTGGGACCTCTTGGCAAACCCTCAGTATTCCAGTCAACTTCCACATATTGGAATGGCACATCCAGCTCATCTGACTGGTCAATGTCTAAGTATTGAAACCGATAAATGGAGCTGTGTGGTAGCACAGGAAGTATTGAATCGCTTAATAACTGCCCGTCATGAAAAGGAGAAGGCATCTCAAGCTCTACGGCCATCAAAGTGCTGACATCACCACCGCTTTCAACATTTGTTGTGACCAACCAGCCAGGCGCTTCCTTCTAACTTTGAACGGCCACCAAGCCCTCGGGTGGTGTGTCGGTCACCGGAACGACGACGATCTCCCGAGCAACAGCTTGCGCGCTGGCGATGAACAATAATGCGACCAGAATTGACTGTTTCATGTCTCTATCCTCAAGGCTCTGCCAGACAGGGGCTCTTTAATCGAGCGGACTTGGGCCATCATAGCAAATCATTGTCTTGGGCCGTCAGCGGTCGCTTTATGAGACTTTGTTCGCTAGGCGATTTTCAATCAATGAGTACGCCGCAGGCACCACCACCAGCGTGAGCAGCGTTGAACTCAACATCCCGCCAATCACGGCAATGGCCAGCGGGCCATTGGTATCAGAACCAGCACCCCACCCCAAGGCAGGAGGTAGCAAAGCGAGAATTACCGTCAAAGAGGTCATCAAGACGGGGCGAAGTCGGATTGGACAGGCATTGGCCAAGGCCTCATCCACACCTTGGCCTGCCGCTCGAAACTGATTGGTCAAGTCCACCAATAAAATGGAGTTCTTTGCCACCAAGCCAACCAATAAGACCATGCCGATCATGGAGTAGATATTGAGTGAGTTATTGGTCAACCACAGCAAGAACACCCCGCCAATGACTGCTAAGGGCTGAGCCGTCATGACAATCAGCGGTTGCAGGAATGAATTAAATTGTGAAGACAGCACCATAAAGACCAAGACCGTTGCCAAACCAAAGGCAAAGATGACATAGGTCATTGTCTGCTGAAATTCTCTGGCCTCTGCTTTTAAAGCAATCTCATAGCCCAAAGGCAAAATTTCATCGGCAATTTTATTGATTTCCTCAATCGCTGTCCCCAACGCAATCTCTGGGTTGGCGTAGAAGTTGGCCGCATAATTCAGGTCAAACCGAGTGATAACCGCAGGCCCGAGTTCTTCTCTTGCGGAGGCGAGCTGATCGAAGCGATACATTTGCCCGTTCTCACCGCGGATCATGATTTGATTAAGGTCAGATGGCGTTGTGATTTGGCCATCGGCCGCCTTCACTCGGATGTCATACCGCTCCCCATCACCGGGCTCATCGTTATAGCGGGCAATGTCGATACCACCCACCAACATATTGACGGCAAAAGCGATATCTGACGGAGCCACTCCGGCATCAGCGGCTTGAACTCGGTCAATGTCGACCTCTAGCTGAGGTAGGTTCATTTGCAAATCCAAATCGACTGTGCTCATGCCTTCGACTTGTTGAAGCCTTCTTTGCAGTTCACCTGCCAGTTCAGCCACCGTCTCAAGATCTGTGCCTCTCAAAGCGAATTGCAACGGCTCGCCCCGCTGGCCACCAACGATACTGGGGGGTGCGGCAAAGGCGATCACACCCGGCACTGTTCGGAGCTCTTGTCGGATATCGGCAAGAATCTCTTGCTGACTGCGAGACCTTTCATTTCTGTCTTTTAGGCGAACAAAGGCCAAGCCTCTGTTAACCTCACTGGCCGATCCCAACCCGATCGCCGTGAAATAAGACCTGACCGTGTCTTGGCGCTCCAGCAGGGCCTCAATCTTGCCCATGTATTGCTCAGTTGTCTCGATCCCTGTTCCCAAGGGTGCTCGAAAAAACACGACGAAGCGGCCTTCATCTTCCTCAGGCACAAATTCTTTTTGAATGTCTGCAAAGAAAAAGCCCGAGCTTAGAACAACCAACCCAGCAAACCCCAACACTCGCCAGCGATTGGCCAGTGTCATGCGCAAAAGGCGCTCATAGCCCCCATTCATTCGATCAAAAAACTGATCTAGGCTGTGATAAATCTTTCCTCGAGAGGCCTCTTCTCGACGGACTCGGAGGAATCGAGCGCACAAAACTGGGGTGAGTGTCAGAGAAACAATAGAGGAGGCCACCAC
>CAJXNU010000163.1 GCA_913057255.1 uncultured Wenzhouxiangella sp. | reverse complement strand
TTTCGGGGATGCCATGGACTTCTGCATAGGCCCATAGATGGGCATCCCACCAAGACAAGCGATAGCGCGTTAAGCCAGTCATCGCCAACTCCAAAGTGTCTGAGTCAGGATAGAGCACTGGAAACTGTCGCATCAGAAACTCCGCCTCTAAACAAGCCTCTTCAACGCTCATAAACGCTTGGTTAGCGAGCACTTTGCGCGGCTTGATCGCAATCGCCATAAACTCCATCAAGGTTTGGTGGGTCAACACCAAGTGATTGTTAAAAGCACCTTCCTGGATGAGGTCTCGAGCGATGGCCTGTTTGACTGGTTCGGTGGGATCGATCCGGTAGACCAGAATGTTGGTGTCGATCAGTTGAGTCATAAGACTTGGCTAATCCTCGCTACGGTCGAGTGAGTCATCCTCGCTGGGCGCATCGTCGATCTCATAGCGCTTAAACACTGCTCGATCATACAACGAGTCTCGGGTCCAGCCGCGGCCATGCGGATCCTCATTCTCCGCTGGGGCGTCCTGGCCCTTAGAAACAACCTTAGGCCGCTCGGCCAGATACTGCATGAGCCACTGCTGCCGGCGCTCCAGACGCTGCTCGCTCTCTTTAAAAAGGCGAGCCCGCTCTTCTCGGCTCAAGCGAGGGACGCTGCTCTTGGCAGGAACCATCCGGATGGCGCCAGGCACGCCTTCGAAACGAATCTCATCGCCAGGTTCGATCCCATATTCGGTGGCCAGGGCTTTGGGCAGTGTAATTTGTAGTTTGCTGGTGACTTTGGGCATGTCCTTACTATAACAAGGAACTTTTCCTTGTTCAAGTCAAAGCCTGTCTGTTAACAAAGCGAGGTCGTGTAAGCAAGCAAGCCACTAGCCACTGTTGATTGCAGCGCATCTGAGGGTCAGGTATCATTAGGTAGAAATCAATACACATTTTCTAGAAAGGGATTGTATGGCGATCAGCATCAAAGACCCAGAAACCGACGCCTTGGCGCGGGCTTTGGCCCAAGAGATTGGCTTGAGCATCACCGAGGCGGTCAAGCAGGCCTTGTCTGAGGCATTGACCCGAGCCAGGCGGGCTAAGCAACAACATCAATTGGCCGAAGAGATTCTAAAAATTGGTGAGCGTGCTGCCGAGTATGTGACAAACACGGCAAGCGCCACCGACCATGCTGTGCGCCTGTACGACGAACAGGGACTGCCCAAATGAGGTCGGGCTTGGTCGTAGACAGCTCAGCGATTCTGGCCATTTTGTTCAATGAGCCCGAGGCGCGGTTCTTTGCACAAGCCATGGCCGGCACAGCGACCCTATCTTTGTCTGCTGCCAATTGGTTGGAGACCTCTATTCGGGTCGACTTGGAAGGCCAAGAGGGCTTGAGCCATCAGTTCGATCAATTGATTCGGCACGCGGGCATCTCGGTGATTGAGGTCTCACCAGATCAAGCCTCCGTGGCACGGTCCGCCTATCGAGTCTTCGGCAAAGGCAACGGCCATCCAGCCAAACTCAATTTTGGGGACTGCTTTTCCTATGCGCTCGCCAAAACCCGCAACGAGCCTTTGCTTTTTAAAGGCGGAGACTTTCTTCACACCGATCTGGAACTCTTGAGCCCGAGCGACTGAGCGCTGGCCAGCATCTCGCTGGCTTGCATTGTTACATGACCCTCCCCTGATTGTACAGTTTGAAAGTACTACCTTCAGTTTGTACAGTGTGAGTATGGTCCCAGACACGCCAGCGACACGGCCCAGCGATTGGCCCAAGACTCTCCCATCGTTGCCATCACCGTCCCCAGAGCGTGGCTGTCTGGCACCTGAGATGTCGACAGTTTGGCCATTCACCCGATGCGTGGGGCGCTGTTTGAGACATTGATGGTCTCTGAGCTGATGAAAACCGCGTTCAATCAAGCCAAGCCCAATGATCTACATTTTTGGCGTGATCATCGCGGCGAAGAGATCGATGTGGTCATCGAACGCAATGGGGCGTTACAGGCCATGGAGTTCAAATCGGGCGCTACGGTGGCCTCAGATTGGTTTAAGCCGATAAAGCGCTGGTCGATCGCCCCACCCCGCCGCCCATCTTGGTGTACGGCGGGAAGACAGCCCAGCGGCGGGAGGATGTGCAGGTGCTGCCTTGGTATGAGGCGCTGATGATTCAACAACATTAAAGCCGTGACGCGCTGGGGCAGAGCCAACCCATCATCCACAGGGGTCGGATCAACCCAATAGCCGGACAAGGCTTTCGGCCACCGCGCGCTGGTCGACCTTTGCCAGCACCCCGGCTTTTCTGATCACCAACGGATCGGCCAAGGTAAACAACTTCATTCGAGCCACAGAGGCCGACGGCAGACCAGCGCTATCCAGGTCGGTGATCTCGACATCCAGCGGCCAGCGAGACTGTTTGGCGCTGGTGATCATGGCCAGCACCGAATGACCCGATGGGTGATTAAACGTGTCACGGCCAGACAGCACCAGCGCTGGCCGGCGTTTTGTGCTGCTGCGGTCGGTGAAGGGAAATGGCACGACAACAACGTCAAAAGCCTCAAAGCTCACGATAAGCATCCTCGTCGGCGGCCGACGCCCATTCGCTCAGCGTACCCTCCAAGCTCTTGGCGAAAGCCAAATCCACCGGTCGAGCCTTGCGCAGCTGGACTGCCTCACCCTCAATATCAAAGATGATGGAATCGCCCGCTTGTAGCTTGAGCAAGCGTCGCACGGGCTCAGGAATGGTGGCCTGATATTTCGACGTCAATTTGCTGGTACTCGGGTTCATGACAAGACCTCAACAGAATATGTAATGCCAGTATTACGCATTACTTGGTGATCTGCAACTCATTCGAGGCAGATGGCTCGCCCGTGTTCTGACTGTGTCAAACAATGAGCTGGTCTCTGCTCACCATAAAATCGTCACTCGCGCACGCCTCGACAAACCAAGACGCCCAATCTGATCGCATCAGTCCTCTCGACCGCAGCCGATGGGGTGGTTTTAAAATCATCTTCTTCATCGCTTCGTCCTAAGTCGGTGCACAAGATCTGTTGGTCAGGTGTCTAGCCATACCAATTTACCTGCCCCCGCACCGTTCATCAGTCGGCCATTTTCACTGCCTTGTGTAGGTGATCACTGAAAGACCCAAGCGCCAAGCCTCATCATCATGAACGGAACCACCACCCCCGAAGCCGCTTCTCCCCCTCGAGCATCCCCAAAAACACCAGCCCCACAGCCACCATCCAACCCCACATGGACAAGGGCAATGAAGCCGTGCCAAAGATGTTCTGAAGCAAAGGCAGATAGCTCACCAAGCCTTGCGCCACCCACACCGCCACCACCGCGCCCCACACCACGACCGTTCCCCTCAACACCGACCAGGTCAAGTGCGGCAAAAACCACGCCCGGATAAAAAACAAATGCACCGTCTCTAAAACCACTAAGGCATTTAAAGAAACCGTTTGAGCCATCGCCATGGAGGCGCCTTGAGATAGGGCATAGGCATGCAGACCAAAGACTCCACAAACAAACAGCACTGCCACCCAAATAATGTGCCAGACCACCACCCCACCGACCAAGGGCTCGGCTCTGGGCCTTGGGGGTCGCAACATCGCACCCGATGACTTGGGCTCAAAGGCCAAAGCGAGACCCAAGGTCACCACGGTGATTAAGTTGACCCACAAGATTTGGACCGGAGAAATGGGCAGCGCCCAACCCAATAAGATGGCCACCTTAATCACCATCGCCTCACCGGCACTGGTGGGCAGTGTCCAAGCGACCACTTTTTTGACATTCTCATAGAC
>CAJXNU010000162.1 GCA_913057255.1 uncultured Wenzhouxiangella sp. | reverse complement strand
TGATGGACTCAGCCCGAAGGCTTACGGGCAATTCAGCATAGAGTCAGCTGGCGCTGGGATCTATCGTGAGAGAGTGCTGGCTACAATCTCAAAGTGCCCCGGAGACTTTAACCCGGAGCAGGTCACTGGATGCTATCTGAATCCAGGTACCTTCAGTCCATTTCGTTGGAGAGCGCCTGATTCGACTGGTTTCTCGACAGATTGCGTGTTGGAGCCAGATACAACTTATTATTTGAATATGCTTTCGAGCAAGTCTCCCCTAGGAACCTTGCCTGAAAAAATCGTTCCAAGTGAACAATGTGAGACTGAACGTTGTGGCCTGTTAATTGCGTTGCGGCTATACGATCAATAAGCCGCTAGTAATGGAGTCAATACAAATGAGATACCACTTTCGGTCTGCTTTACTGGTGATAGTCACCGGCTGGGTACTTCTGCCTGAAGTTAGTGATGCGCAGGTGATTGAAAAATCTGCGGATGCTCGGTTCGAATCAGAGACTCTCGTGAGAAAGGGAGATGCTCAGGTCACGCTTGCTGATTTTAGTGCCTATTTGAACTGGCAAGTGCCTGAAGAAGATCAGATCGCCTTGATTGCTAATCCAGCAAGAATGGAGCGAATTCTCGAGAATATTGCCTTGACTGAGGGTTTTAGAAGCTTAGCGCAGGAGCAGGGCTTGTTGGACGGGGCAGTCAATCAGGCGCGTCTTTATCAGGCCATTTCAAGAGAAATACGATCCATCTATAGGGAATGGTATCGGAGCGACACTGAGTTGGAATCGTATGAGGCACAGGCGCGGGAACTGTATTTAGTTGAACCACAATTGTTTGAAGGGCCTGTTACTTATGATGTCGAGCATTTGCTCATACCCGTTGACTCCAATGAAGGTTTAGTGCGCGCGATGCGAGACATCCTCGAAGCCTATGAAAAAGTGCGTGATGGTGCAGTCTTTGTTGAGGTTATTGATGAATATTCAACAGAAGCGTCTGCCTCAAGCAACGGATTGCTAGAGGGTATAGATGCAAGTGACTTGGTGCCATCTGTAGCTGCTGCTATAGAGGCTAACGAAGTGGGGGAGCTATCGCTCCCAGTGCAGTCTTCATTTGGTTGGCATCTTGTAAAAGTCATTGCTGTTAATCCTCCAGAACAGCTCTCATGGGAGGAGGCAAGGCCTCGTGCAGAGGCGTTAGCAAGAGAACGCCACTTGGTTGAATCATTTGAGCGGATTTTGCGAGAGATCAATGCTAGGCCGATGCAATTTGCTGATGGTGCCGTGCAGCGCATACTGGATTACTATGGTCTTGATGGATTCGGAATCAACGCGGTAAGCGAAGAGAACGATGAGATTGATCAAGAAACTAGTCAATAGACTTGTTGGGCAAAGGTGCGTAACTACCCATGGCGACTTCTAGCTGATCTCACGCAACGCGAGATCAAAAGTCGCCTGAGCCACTCAGCCGTTGGCATCATTTGGCTGATTGTCACCCCAGTCCTTCTTTTGGCCGTTTACGCCTTTGTATTCGGCGTGATTTTTAAAGCGCGCGCACCCGAGGGCCTTGGATTCCCATTCATTGTCTGGCTGGCCATTGGGCTTTGGCCTTGGCTGGCATTTTCCGAGGCATCGCTTCGGGCGTCTCAGGCGATTCGGCAACACAGCGCACTGATATCGAAGATCTCAATCAATCGTTCCGTGCTGGTGATTTCAGTGCTCTCAGGCACCTTTATCCTGCACTTGGTTGGCTATGCTGTCGTATTAGCGATTCTGGAGATTCGCGGGATCAATCTCACCTGGCAGGGGTTGCCATACGCGGTGATGATCATGTTCACCCTGTATGGCTTAGCTGCAGGCCTTGGTCTGCTACTGTCCGCAGCGCAAGTTTTTATCCGTGATCTCGAGCAACTGTTGCCAATTCTGTTCATGCTGTGGTTTTTCTTAACGCCCATTTTGTATGCCCCAGAACTGCTTCCTGCCGACCTTCAACATCTTTTATGGATCAATCCCATGACTTGGTGGATTGAAGAGCTTCGAGCGGCACTGATTCACGGGCAAGTACTGCCCAGTTTGAGTTTCCTGGCGTTGGTGGCAGGTGCCATCGTGACGCTGCTGACCGGCCATTGGGTGTTTAATCGAGTCAGCCCCTACTTTGAGGATTTCCTGTGAGTTCTGTGCTCCTCAAGGTCAACGGCGTTTCAAAAAGCTTTGCCGCCAGCGGCAAAGTCAGCGGACGTTTCCAAGCTTTGATGAAGATCTTGACCAGCGGGCAGGCGCCTCAAGGCACCTCCGTTATTGAGGGGATTGATTTTGAGGTGCGGCAAGGCGAATCCCTAGCCATTATCGGCGCCAATGGCGCAGGTAAGTCCACACTGTTAAAGCTGATTACAGGCGTGTTGGCGCCATCACAAGGCTTTATAGAGGTCAATGGAACCACTGCTGCTTTATTGGAGCTGGGTGCGGGCTTTGATCCGGAATACACCGGTCTTGAGAACCTCAAAATGAACGCTGCATTTCTGGGGCTCACTCGGCAAGAGATCGCCGAGAGACTCGATGACATCCTCGCATTTGCAGATATTGGCGATGCCATTCATGAGCCTGTTAAGCATTACTCCTCGGGCATGGTCGTTAGACTCGGGTTTGCGGTGGTGGCCGTGGTCAAACCGGATTTGTTGATCACCGATGAGGTCTTAGCTGTGGGTGATGAGTCATTTCAAAAGAAATGCATCCGATGGCTGGAGCGCTACCTTGAAGATGGGGGGACGCTGTTGATGGTGTCTCACAACATGTATCAGGTCCAAAAGCTGTGCAAGCACGCCATTTGGCTAGATGATGGGGGTATTCGTCGGCAGGGCGATGTGTTTGATGTGACACAGCGTTACTTGGCTTGGCATGAGAGAAAAGACGCCAAAAGCCTCAGCAACACTCAGAAAACACCATCCACCAGCCAGTATGCCATCACCCATCTGTCGATCTTTAATTCGGAAGATGAGTCCGGCGGTTCGACGGCCAACGATCCAACCCAAGCAGCCAGTGCCCACGATGAGTTGGTCCTAGAGACCGGCCAAAGCTTGTCAGTCCGCCTTTGTATACGAAGCCCAGATACGCGTGCACCGGTTGTTTTGATCGGTTTGGTAAGAGCCGATGGGACGCCCGTTTATGGGGTGGCCACCGATCATGACCACCACAGCGTGACACTTGATGAGAACGGTGAGGCCCAACTGCTGTGCCAGTTTCCCAAACTGCCACTCTTGCCCGGTGGCTACCGAGTGAGAGCTCATACCCTCGATCCCGAAGGGCTTCGAGTCCACGACACCACTGAGCGCTCGCTGACCATTCGAGGGCAGACGCGCGAGCTTGGTATGGTGCGACTAACCCATCATTGGCAATCCACATGACCACCATTGTGGTACCCGTTTTTAATGCCCCAGAGGAGACAGGCCGCTGTCTAGCAAGCCTGGCCCATCACATTAGCTCAGATGTCCGAGTGATCGTGATCAACGACGCCTCAGACGATGCTGGTATTGATGGGGTGCTCGCTGAAATCCCAAGCCACTGGACGCGCATCGACAATGAGCAAAATATCGGCTTTGTGGCCACTGCCAATTTGGGGATGACCATGGCCTCATCCGATGATGTGCTGCTATTAAATGCAGACACCGAGGTGACTTCTGGCTTTCTTGAGGCTTTGAATGATGCCTTGCAGTCAAATCCGACCATCGCGTCTGTCAGCCCCCTGACCAACCACGGTGAGATCGCCTCCATCCCAGAATTCTGCACCGCCAATCC
>CAJXNU010000161.1 GCA_913057255.1 uncultured Wenzhouxiangella sp. | reverse complement strand
ACTTGGTGCATAGTTGTCCATTATGACACTGAAATAAGGCTAGTAAACTAACCGACATGGGAATAGATGATGTGAAAAAACAATCCGCCGATGTGGAGAAAGACACTCTCATGGCTTGGTTAGAGGCATGGCCCGAGACATTGGTCGTGGGTCAGCTGGGACAAAGTTTGGATGGTCGGATCGCCACCCCCACCGGACACTCGCATTACATCAACGCCGAAGCATCACGTGCCTTCTTGCACCTGATCAGAAGCCGAGTGGATGCGGTGGTGATTGGTGTCGGCACCGCCTTGGCAGACCAACCTAGGCTGGATGTTCGGCTAGTCGATGGACGCAATCCTGCTCGTGTGGTGATTGATCCAAGCCTTCGAATCGATCCCGAAAATATTGTCCTGCGAGATGATGGCGCGCGTGTGATGGTGTGTGTCAATGCCAGCCGAGTCAACCACACCACACGGCTCAACACCTTGCCAGCACATGTTGAGGTCATACCAATAGAGCCAACAGAAGCGGGCCGATTGTGTCCGCACCAAATCATTCAAGCGTTGAGAGCCGCTGAGTGCGAGCGTCTATTGGTTGAAGGGGGCGCTCAAACCATCTCTACATTTATTCAAGCTCAGGCCTTGGACCGACTTTATTTGATGGTTGCCCCTTTGATCATTGGCTCAGGCCCTGCGGGCATTGAATTGCCACCCATCGAACACTTAGACCAAGCCATTCGTCGATCCATGCGAATCGCGAGTTTAGGTGACGAGCTCTTGGTTGAGTTCTCGTTTTAAAAACACTCAATCCGTGGCTGGTGCGTTTTTAACCACCGGTCGCCACAGCAACACACCCGGCAGGGCAATCAAAAAGATCAGCAGGCCATAAGCGACTGACACCGCCACGCCCTGCGCTGGATTCAGACCCAGCGTGGCCCAAGCACCCGCCGCTGCTGCCTCCCGCAGTCCCCAGCCAGAGACGGTGACAGGAATCACCATAGCAAGCAACAAAGGAGGTGCCAATATAATCAGCATGGCCGTGGATAGATCGACATCCAAAGCCCGAGCGGCCACCACAAACATGGCGATATAGCTCACTAAGATCACGGCAGAGCTTACCAATTGCACAATCAGTCTAGACGTTGGCCAAAAGGCGTGTCGGATGCCTTGAAGGGCTATTGATACCCAGTGGGCGGGTCTGTTGTTGCTTGGTTCAGGAGAGCGCATGTGTTTGTTGAAAAGCCACACAGCAATGATGGCCAGAGCGGTCAAGCCAATCACCCCCATGAGTGCACTGGATGTTGAGACATCGACCCACAAATCACTCAAGGCCTGATGCCAGGTCGTTGAAAACATCAACACCCCTAAAGTCAAAACACAAAGCATCAGTTGACCTGAGAAGCGTTCAATCACCACCGCCAGCCAGGCCTGAGAGCGGCGCGCACTCTCATCGGCGTGGCGCTTGGCGCGGTAGGCATCACCCACCACGCCACCGGGCAAGACCTGGTTGATCAGGCTGGCCAGATAATACTCCCGCCAGGCGGCCAAAAAAGACAAAGGAATATCCAGTGACCGAGCGGTAAAGTGCCAACGGTAGGCCGAGAGCATGACCTGGGCTATGCCGATCAGCAAAGCCAGCCACAGCCAGGTGAGATCGAAGCTTTGTAGTTGATCGACCAGTTCCAGCGGTCCCAGCCACCAGACCAAAGCCGCCATGAGAATCAGGCTAAGAAGCCAGCGGCTCAGCATAGATATCGGTGTGTCCCACCTCGATGCCCACTTGCCCTGTGTTCAATTGGGTTTGGCGACGCACAAACCACACATCAAACTCATGGGTTTGGTCGGGCAACATCTCACAGGCGGCTTGATGCCAGCCATTGATCAGTTGAAACCCCAGCGCTTTGGTGTAGGCACTGCCAGCCAAGAGCTGCCACACACTGGTCCGAGTCTGGACCTCGAAGCCCGCCGCTTTAAATTGATCGACGGCGTTGAACGCAGCCATCGGCCCGAGTGCTGCGCCCTGGCCCAATCCTTTGGATTTGGTTTGGTGGGTGTTAAACGCTTGTCGTATCGTCTCATCCAACGGGTCTTTGATGCCCGTGATCGACCAGTGGCCATTGACATTTAGAACCAACAAAACGGCGGCTTGAATGCGCTGACATTGACCCACCAATCCCTCAATCCAAGACTCGCTGGCGAGGTCCAGCAACGCTGAGGCGGTGACCAGATCGATCGGCCACTGTTGGTGGAGGCTCGGAAGGTCGAGGGCGTTGAGATCCATCTCCCCAGTATCGATGCAATGGCCTGCGTCTGGATGGTGGGTTTGAATGAGCTCTTCTAAGCCACGTCTAGCGTCTTTTAATAGGCCTGCGTCGTGATCAATCAAGCGCCAGTGCTGCTGGG
The DNA here is from genome assembly GCA_913057255.1 of uncultured Wenzhouxiangella sp. Classification (GTDB taxonomy): domain Bacteria; phylum Pseudomonadota; class Gammaproteobacteria; order Xanthomonadales; family Wenzhouxiangellaceae; genus Wenzhouxiangella. Next base: position 1,418 of record CAJXNU010000161.1, on the reverse strand, counting down.
GGCCCAGCCATGGAATCAAGTAATGGGCATTGTTGCCGTTGCCTGCCCCCAAATCCACGATATGAGAGCGTTGCCTCGTGGTGAGCCAATAGTTGGCTTCCTCATTGAGCAAGGTATCGCGGGCTTGGTGATCGGCGCGGCGACGAAGCGTCAGCCACTCGCTATCAAACAACAACTCGCTCATCTCAGTCTCATCTGAACTTTGCTTAATTCTACGACCCTTTGAGTGTAGGCAAGTTCAACGCCCAAATAAAGCCGCATCAATAAACCGCTCCCCTGCCTCTGACCAATCCCTTAAGGCCTCGCGCGCCTCAATCGCCCCTTGAATCAAGCTCGCTCGAAGCGCTGAATCCTCACACCAGGACCGCAAGGCGGCGGCCAATGCTTGAGCATCGCCTGCCGGCACGATGATCCCAGCCCCTTCGGGCACGGTGGTGGGCAGAGCGCCGCCATCGGTAGTAATGACGGGGAGGCCGCGAGCAATGGCTTCCGTGATCACCATGCCATAGCCCTCATAGAAGGAGGGCAGCACGCACACATGGGCCGACTCGTAGCGTTCATCTAAGCCCTGAGCGTCTTGCTCTCCCCAACACACCACCCGATCCGTCAAGCCGAGCGCTTCGATTCGCTGCGTCAAGGTTTTGGCATGATCAGCGTCACGATAAGGATCGCCCACCCATTCGCTGACCCAATCCAAGCCTTTGATCTCTGAGAGGGCTTGCAGCAACACCGCATGCCCTTTTCTAGGTGTCAACGAGGCAACGGTGAGTAGGCGAGCAGTGGTTGGCTCTGGGGCTGGCTCCGTGGCTGGGACCTTCAGCTTCGCGTGTTTGACCAATGGCGCTTTGTCGACGCCTGGGGTGACGATGGTTGGGGGTGTGTCGACATAGCCTCTCTCCATCAGTCGAGAAGCGGTAAATGAGCTGGTGACGATGACTTGATCGCAGGCAGATAGGGCCAGCTTTTCTTGCTGCCAGAGCCATTGAGTGGTCTCTGCATCGAGCCCGGTTTCATCGGCTAAGGGGTGGTGAACCAAACCCACCCAGCGGGCTCTGGATTGAGCGGGATATCTCTCTTGGTTTTTTCGAATGCGGGTGACCACCTCACCGAGTCCGCCCAAGGCCAAGCCATCGATGATGATCAATGCATCCGTGGGATGGGCGGATAAGACAGCGGTGAGGCTTTCTTTGGCCACCGCATCGGGGATCGGAAACTGACCGGCTAGCCCTACGACCTGAACGGCGTGGCCAGCTTGTTCAAAGGCCTCAACCATGCGGGCGTCATACAAGTAACCGCCCGTCCGTTGGTTGGGATCACCCGGGACAATAAAAACGATGGGGTGAGGCGCGCTCATTTCATGCTAGACACTCAGCCAAACGACCAGAGAGCGCTTACAACGAACCGCGGTAAGCGGCCTT
>CAJXNU010000160.1 GCA_913057255.1 uncultured Wenzhouxiangella sp. | reverse complement strand
CGTGATCGTCCAGGTTGAAAAGGTACCAATCTGCCGGAGCTGATCGGCGTCCTTCTTTGCGCCAGCAGTGTCTGTTTGTACGAGAGAATAGCTCTCTACGATGGGGCAACTCGTGCCGGAGCTTAAACCATCTAGGCCACCATTCGGAGGTGATGACACGCTTGCGTCATGGTCAATGCTTCCAGTGAAATACACTCGGGTAAGTTTGGGCGCGTGCGTGGCAGTGCAGTTGTTCATTACACCGCCAACGCCCCCAGCGTATGGGCTAGAGGTTGTTGAGGCTTTTACTGTTGCCGCGCTGTGAGAGTCGAATACGTCGCCATTCCATGCTTTCCCAAATATGCCTCCAGCATATTTGAACGCAGTCACTTCGCCATCGACAAAAATTGAGCTGATCTGCGCACCATCAGAGCTGGTTGAACCACCAATTTGAGCAGCCAAGATCCCCGCATAAGACGTGGCTGATGTAGATGTAACTGAGGCATCAATGATGGCCAGATTCTTGACCACTGCTTCTTTGATATACCGAAACAGGCCGGCGTCATTATCGCGTTTAACAAAAAGGTTTCGAATCTGGTGGCCCTGACCATCATAGCTGCCCACAAAATAATCCGACCCGTTGTTATATCCAATAGGCAATAGACCTTGACCATCATCCGCGTCACCGATTGTGCCATCCCCATCCCAATCAACTTGCGTTGAATCAGAATTAAAAACAATATCCGCGGTCTGTATAAAATTCCTGTCGGAAAATTCAGACTGCTGAGACAGCTGAATTAACTCGGCCGCAGAAGAAATTTCGAACGGACTTCCAGGTGTGCCACACCCTGAAGTAAAAACGGATGCAGGATTGGCTTCATCTTGCCAACACAGCAGGGGGTAATTTGGGGTGCTTGGATCATTATCGACCATGGTCCAAAACTCCCCATAGCCGTCGCCGGTGTTGCCGGCAAAATCCCAGCCCTGTGCTGTAAACGTTGCTTTGTCTTCTAAGTCTGAGCTGGTCTTGACACTGGCACCTGTGGCACTGTCAGTGTTAGGATCACCAAGTACAAAATTCCCACTTGCAGTGAAATTAGATAGCTCCCTGACTTGACCGACAAGCATTTCACCATAGTCTGGAACAGTTCCGACCGCATAGCTGTTTTCAATGGTTGCGTTTCCCGTGCTGTTGTTGACCCACCCAACTAAGCCACCAAATTTGCATGGGGCGGTCGCGGAAAAGGTATTGGGATTTGACACAATGATGCTACTCGTGCTGTACGAATTCGTGATCTTTGAATCTTCGTGCTGCAGGGTGCCAACCAAACCACCCACAGTAAACAGATCCGCTTCTTTGCAGCTTGTCAAATCTGAAGTGACAGAGCCTTTAGAGAATGTCGCTTCTATGGTTATTTTGGCGTTGATGAGACCAACCAGCCCGGCCGTATATGCGTTACCTTGAACGGAACCTGTTGCGCCGGATCGTTTAATGATACCGCCCGCACTTCCGATTAACCCGCCCACAAAATCATCACCCGTGACGTCACCCGAGGCTATGGTGTCGGTGACCGTGCCATCGGATTCGCCCACCGCCCCACCGACATAATCCCCGTTGCTTGCGCTACTGCCGGTGACCGACGCGCTCGAACGCCCAAGGACCAGTTGAGATGAGCTGGAAATGCTGCCCACCAGACCACCGATATAATTCCCATTGCCCGTCACGCTGCCCGATACACTCACATTCTCAATGCGCTCGTTTAAGCTCCCCGCGACTCCCCCCACCTGCGAAGTACCGGTGATGTCGACGTTGGTGAGGTGAATGTTCTTAGCGTCGCCTTGGAAATAACCGAAGAAGCCGACATAATTTGTGCTTGGCCGATTGATAAATAAGCCATCAATGGTGTAGCCCCCACCATCATATCGGCCAAGAAACTTAGCAGTAGGTTCCCCAATAGGGCGAAAACCAGCCCCGCCATCCCAGTTTTGTGTGGCTGTGGCATCAATGTCTGCGGTCTGTAAGTAGTGATAGTCCGCGCCCCACCGTGCGGAATCCTCAACGATCCACTGCAAGTCCTCAAGACTGTCAATCAAGTAAGTCCCGTCAGGAGCTTGGTCCGGTGCTTGCGCCATGGCCCAAGTGAATTCAGGATAAACCGATAGAGCAACGGCTTGATCGCTCCAGATCGAAGAATTGAAATCGCTGTCTACGACTCTAAAATTAGTGAGATCGCGCATTTGGCTCTCAGTTAAATCGCCTCCACTGCGACCATTGGCGGTGAGCGGAGTAAAGCCGACTTTCACTTCATCGGCATCTTCACTCAAACTGATACCGCTCAATTCACTGCTCCAATAGAAGTCATCGAGGTCATTAGAGCCTGGGCCGCTGCCAAACAATGCACCCTTACTAGTTCCAGTCGCTGTGATTGGGCTGGTTGAATAAAAACGTTTCACCACGCCAGAAAAGACATCTCCAACAATCCCACCTACATAATTGTTTCCCGTGACCGGGCCCTGCGTGAAGACGTCCTTCAGATCGGCGCCAGTGAGGCGGCCCACCAATCCGCCAGCGCGGTCCGACGTCCCCGTTACATTGGCCCTGGAGTAGCTCTCGGTCACCTCTTGATTCTGCGCCACTCCGATCAAACCACCCACCTTGTTCGTGCCCTTAACCTCCCCGCTTTCTACACCGCAATTATCAATAATTCCCCTCTGATATCCCACCAGAGCGCCGACCTCATTTTTACCCTCCACATAGACGCCTCTTAGAACAAGCTTCTCTATACGACTAGTATTGAGTGTCTCTCCAAAAAGACCCACCGGCTCGGCGCTATTTGGCCTGCTGATAAACAAATTCTGAATTTCGTGATAACCCCCATCGTAAAAGCCATCAAATCGATCAGTGGAATTCCCGATCGGTGAAAACCCAGCTGTGTCGTCACCATCGACAGTCCCATCCCCATTCCAATCCACTGTGGTCGCGTCAGCATTGAATGCAATGTCGGCGGTTTGAATGAAGTGCTTATCCCAGTCATTGCTGATTTTTGACAGCAAGATGAGATCACAAACGTTCGCAATTTGGTATGGTTCGTCAGCGGTGCCCAGGCCTTCGCTATAACTGACATCTGCGGAGTCGCAAGTCTGATCCTGTGCAAGGCTGTGCGCCGGCCAAAGTAAAAAAGCACAAACCAACATGCAGCCAGCGATTTTGCAGCGTTGGCTGAATACCGAAACTTTTCCAATGAATGATGCCGTCTCCAAAATGCAAACCCCGCGCTTGTCGTTGTGCATCTAGGTTGTCAAAAGTTGCAGGATCAGCTTTCTCAGAACCACAAAAATGCGTCGCAAAACCACAAAATTTATTCTCAAAACTACAATTTTTTCGCAAAACAACAAAAAACGCCCTCTTATGTGGCCTGTACAAAGGGCACGTGGATATATTTCACATCCAGGTATTGAGAACCGAACATGCCCATTCATTAACGCGCCTTGCTCCCTCTGCGGCATTAATCAGGGCATAATTGAGTGGTCAATCACTATTATGAGAGCACATCCGCTATGGCCCATACCCACCGATTAAGCGCGCTGCTGGTGACTGGCTTGACCATCTTGGTGGCCTTGACCGCCTGTGAGCGCCCTGCCCAGCCTGAGACTGACCAAGAGCCTGTCCCCCGCCTCGGGGCCTGGGGCGTTGAAATTGAACACATTGCCCAAGACACCCGACCCGGCGAGGACTTCAATACCTTCGTCAATGGCGGCTGGATCAATGCCGCTGAAATGCCCCCGGGCTTTTCTCGGTTTGGTGCATTCACCGAATTGGCCTTGGAAGCCGAAGACAACGTCAG
>CAJXNU010000159.1 GCA_913057255.1 uncultured Wenzhouxiangella sp. | reverse complement strand
GCAGGATTCGAACCTGCGAAGGCATAGCCAGCAGATTTACAGTCTGCCCTCGTTGACCGCTTGAGTACCCCTCCAAATAAGCACTCCTTATAACCACTGTTCTCTGACCAAGCCAATTTCGCGCTGAGCCCTGCTCAACACAAATTTTGGGCCAAGCCAGCAATTGTCGCCCATTTGCCGGCCCGCGTCAACTCACCGAGACCACAAAAATCTCGTCTCAGCTGAGCTAGACATTGAACCTGAAATGCATGACATCGCCCTCACAGACCACATAATCTTTGCCCTCGAGGCGCAATTTGCCGGCAGCCTTGGCACCAGCCTCACCCCCACAGGACAAATAATCGTCAAATGCGGTGACCTCGGCCCGAATGAAGCCTTTCTCGAAATCGGTATGAATTCGCCCGGCCGCCTTCGGTGCAGTGGCCCCTCGTGCCACGGTCCAGGCCCGAACTTCTTTGGGCCCTGCGGTAAAAAATGTCAACAAATCCAGCAGGGCATAGCCTGCGCGGATCAAACGATTGAGCCCCGGCTCGGTTTGCCCTAGATCAGCCAAGAATTCGGCTTGGTCGGCCGGATCGAGTTGCGAAAGCTCGGCTTCCAAGGCAGCGCTTAACACCACCACTTCGGCGTCATGGGCTTGGGCATATTCACGCACAGCCTTCACATGTTGGTTGTCTTCCAGGTCTTGGTCGGCCACGTTGGCCACGTAGAGCTGGGGCTTGTCGGTGATGAACTGCCATGGCGCAAGGCTCACCCGCTCTTCGGCTGATAAATCCATTGTTCTCAATGGTTTACCTTCACCCAGATGGGCGCTCACCCGAGCCAACAACTCGGCCAAGCGCTTGGCCTCTTTGTCACCGGAGCGGGTTTGTTTGCTCACTTTCTCATGAGCCTTCTCGGCGGTGTCGAGATCGGCCAAACCGAGCTCGGTATCGATGATCTCAATGTCGGATATCGGGTCAATGCGCCCAGAGACGTGGGTGATGTCGTCATCCTCAAAGCACCGAACAATGTGAGCAATCGCATCGGTCTCACGGATGTGGGCAAGAAACTTATTGCCCAAGCCCTCCCCTTTGGATGCCCCCTCAACCAAACCGGCAATGTCGACAAACTGCATCATGGTGGGCACGATCTTTTCGGGGTGTACGATCTCGCTGAGTTGCTCTAGGCGAGGATCCGGCACCGCCACCATACCCACGTTGGGTTCAATGGTGCAAAAGGGATAGTTTTCCGCTGCAATCTCTGCTTTGGTCAAGCAGTTGAACAGCGTGGATTTGCCCACGTTTGGCAAGCCAACAATTCCACACTTAAAGCCCATGTTTCACATCCACCTCGTTAAATGGTTGCCGCTCATTTTGATTCCGTGTGCAAGGCACACACTGCCCGATTGCTATCACCTGAGAGCCACATTGGAATCACGGGAATGGAACGATCGATGGCTGATTCAATGGCGACTTGATCCGCTGCGCTGGGCCGGCCCAGCACCCAGGGCGTCACCTGCTCGCGTTGACCAGGATGACCAATGCCAATGCGCAGACGCCAAAATCCATTATCGCCGAGGTGCGAAAACGCGCTCCGCAGCCCATTGTGGCCACCATGCCCACCTCCCCACTTGAGACGAATGTCACCGGGTGGGAGATCCAAGTCATCGTAGGCGACCAACACATGCTCCATAGGGATGTCATAAAAATCACGCACCGCACGCAACGCCTGGCCTGACTCATTCATGAAGGTATCGGGCTTTAAGACCACCAGCTCCGCGCCTGAGACCCGGATCTTGTCGACTTCGCCAAACAACTTTTTGTTGGAGCGGAGACTAAACGAATGGGCCTTTGACAAGGCGTGCAAAAACCAAAACCCGGCGTTGTGCCGGGTTTTGTCATACTCAGTGCCCGGGTTACCGAGCCCTGCAATCAGCCAGCGATCGGCCATCGGTCACCTTAACTCTCTGAGTCGTCCTCAGACTCATCCGCCGGTGCCTCTGGCGCTGGTTCAGCCGCTTCTTCTGCCGCCTCAGCCGCTTGAGCGTCTGACTCTGCTGCTGCCGCCCCGGTACCCTGGCTTTCGCGAATGAACAGCGTGCTCACCACCGCCATGTCGTTGTCAGGATCATTTTCAATGGCTGGGATGGTCACACCCTCAGGCAGATTGATGTGGCTGAGCATGATGCTCTCGCCTGGATTGAGGGTGGCCAAATCAATTTCCAAATACTCAGGCAAGTCTTTGGGCAGAGCTGAAATTTCAACTTCAGTCATTGAGTAAGACACCACCACACCGGCCGCTTTGGCCGCTGGTGAAGACTCTTCATTGGTGAAGTGCAATGCCACACTGATGCGGATTTCTTGATCATCTCGAATGCGCTGGAAATCCACATGATTGATGAATGGCTTATAGGGATGACGCTGCAGATCACGCAAAATGACCTTTTGCGACTTATCGCCCACGGAGATTTCCAACACGGATGACTGAAAGGATTCGTCTTCCACCGCGTGGATCATATAGTTATGGTCAAGAGTGACCATGGCTGGTTCGCGACCGGCACCATAGATGATGGCAGGCACCCGGCCTGCACGACGTAGGCGGCGGCTCGCACCCTTCCCTACATCCTCGCGCAGCTCCGCCAGAATTTTGTGTTGTTTTGACATGGCTCTACATTCCTAAATAGATTGAGTTTGGTTCTTGGCCAGTCATGAGAATCCGCGACCAGATCTCACAGCCAAGCCCGCTAGTATACCGCGCAACGGTGGCCCAATAGAAGCCCCAGAGCACAAATTCTCGAACCCATAACGCCACTCATTCGGAACTGATACACTCTTTGTGTTGTCTGATTGGAAGGTGACAGCTCGGTCCACAGACAAGATACGGTGCTACCCAAAGACAGTAACATTAAGGAGAAGACACGATCATGAATCAGCCCTACCAAACCACGACCGCTCAAGGCCGCTCGATAGAGGTTGATGAGGGCGCACGCCGTGTGCTCAGAAATACTTGGAATTTATTGGCCATGACCCTGCTCTTCAGCGCAGGCATGGCGCTTTTGGCCATGCGCGCTGGCTGGGGTTACCCTGGGCCGATTGTGGTGCTGGCCGGCTACTTTGGGCTGCTGTTTTTGACAGCCAAGCTTAGAAACTCATCCTGGGGTGTCTTGGCCGTGTTTGCGCTCACCGGCTTCATGGGTGCAACCTTCGGTCCGATCATAAACGCCTACATGACAGGCTTTAGCAATGGCTCTGCACTGGTGGCCTCTGCCTTTGGGACCACAGCTGTGGCCTTTGTGGGCTTATCGGCCTTCGCTCTGACCACCAAAAAAGATTTTAGCTTCATGGCACCGATGCTGTTTATCGGGATCTTGGTCGCTTTTGTGTGCGGTTTGATCGCCTTGTTCTTCCAGCTCAGTGCGCTGAGTTTGGCAGTCAGCGGGATGTTTTCGCTGCTGATGTGTGGCTTGATTTTGTTCCAAACCCAACAAATCGTTCGCGGTGGTGAGCGCAACTACATCATGGCCACCGTCACGCTGTTTGTCTCAATCTATAATTTATTCTCGAGCCTGCTCCACCTGTTTGGATTCATGTTCGGCGAAGAGTAATCCCCAGACTCGATGGCCCCTTGCCCCTGACTACTGGGGCGGGCGGGCCAATGTCGATCAACCACTCAAACCCCGAAGACACGCATCGGATATTGGTTACTGCTCCTTTGAGGAAGCAGGTGAGCGTATGGCTTTGGGCACAAAGCCCTCAATCAGAATCAGGATGACGCCAACCACGATGGCGCTGTCGGCAATATTGAATGCAGGCCAATGGTAGCCGGCGACATGCACATCGATAAAATCCACCACATAGCCAAAGCGCACGCGATCGACTAGATTGCCAAGCGCCCCGGATAAGACAAGAGCAATGGCAGCGGGCAGCAATCGCGCATTGTTGGGCAAGCGTTTGAGCCAGACCAGCAA
>CAJXNU010000158.1 GCA_913057255.1 uncultured Wenzhouxiangella sp. | reverse complement strand
CAGAAAGAGTGCATGAATATCGTTCGATGGCCAAACAAACGCGCGAAAACTTACGAGCAGGTGATCAAGCCGCTCGAACCATTATTGAGTGGATTCAGGCGGCATGAGGATTGCCGGAGTGGATGAAGCGGGTCGTGGCCCATTGGCAGGGCCTGTGGTCACCGCTTCCGTCATTCTTGACCCTGAAAAAATACCCGACGGCTTAGACGACTCTAAAAAGCTCTCGGAGAAAAAACGAAGCGCGCTGTTTGATGAGATCCGCACGCATGCCTTGGCTTACTCGATTGTCGAGGTCCCCGTGCAAGAGATCGATCACTTCAACATTTTGCAAGCCACCCTAAGAGGTATGGCAAAAGCTGTGATCGAACTAGAACTAGCGCCCGATTTGGTCCGAGTGGATGGCAATCAAAGACCCCCGCTTGATGGCCTGGTAGAGACTCTGGTGGGCGGAGATGCGATCGAGCCTGCCATCAGCGCAGCCAGTATATTGGCCAAAGTGCATCGTGATCGATACATGCTCAAGCTTCATGAGCAGTTTCCAGCGTATGGATTTGATCGCCACAAAGGCTATCCAACGGCAGACCACATTAAGGCTTTGACCACGCATGGCCCGTGCCCAGAGCATCGGCGAAGCTTCAAACCCGTTAGTTTGGCGCTAGCAGCTCATCAATCCGGTCAATGATCATCTCGCTGGTCACCGGTCCCAGCCAAACCTCAACTGAGAGACCCTCTGGATTGATGAGGTAGGTGGTCGGCAACGCACGTGGCGCGCCTAACGACTCGGGGGGATTAAACGTGTCGACCAACAAAATGGGATAGCTGGCTGGGTAGTCTTTGAGAAAGGCCTCAAACTCATCGACAGTTGCCTCTTCAAAAGCCAATCCCAGTACCGTCACGTCATCTCGGCTGTCATGGAGCTGCGAGAGATCTGGGATTTCTTTGCGGCACGGGGCACACCAAGTGGCCCAGTAGTTCACCACCACCCATTGATCCCCTCTGTAGCTGGAGAGACGATAAGTCTGACCATCCAAACCGGCCAACTCAAAATCCACTGGCCCATCGTTGGTCTCAGACCAGGCCAGTCCCAATAGAGTCAAACCGAGGATAAAAATCGGAAGATGTTTCACCTACGCTCCTTACTGGTTTGGGTCACCAGCGACTTGATGGATTGATCCATGGCGGGCATATCTGTTTGCAGCCTCTGGAAGAACCCAATGATACGCTCATCGACATCATCAGAACGTGGCAGCCGGTCGATCTCATCCAAAGGTAAAACAAAATCCCCCAAATGATAGATATCAGCCACACTCCACTCATCAAGGTCCGCCGCTAAGATGATCTGATTGTCCTCATCAAAACGAACCAAGCCTTTTTCGTGCAATAAGCTCACCAAATCAGCCACTTGATCATGAGTCGCACTGGGCTCTTTTGCGTTGAGTGCCTCCACACTCAACACATCGCCCTTTGCCTGAGCAAACCAGAGGTGATGCATAAGGCGCAGCAACAAGGGAAATTCAAATCGTTTCGACCACGACCAAGTGAGCCCACCCACATGAAACGTGGTCAGCGAGGCAGTAAAACTTGCGCCCATCAAAACCACAATCCACAACACATAAATCCAAAGCAAAAAGATCGGCATGATGGCCAGAGCACCGTAGAGGTGTTGGTATGTTGTTGAATATTGGAGATAAAAAACGAACAGATTCTTAGCCAACTCAAACAGCACAGCCGATAACAAGGCACCCACAACGGCATGCCGGATCAACACTTTGCGATGTGGAACCAACACAAAGACCAAAGTAAACCCTAGCCATGCAATCAAGAAAGGTGCCGAACGAACAGCCCAGGCCACCAGCACCCGTTGCAGCGCTTCAGGCGCGAGTCCAGAGACAATGGCAAGATACGAGCTCATGACCAGACTCGCACCCAGCATCAAGGGGCCGAGAGTCAACACAGCCCAATACATCACCACTCGATTCACCCATGACCGTGGGTGACGCACGCGCCAAATTCGGTTGAAGGTCCGCTCGATGGTGTTCATCAGCAATACTGAAATCACCACTAAAAACACACTGCCTGAGGCAGTGAGTCCAGCGGCACGGCCGATGAACTCATTGACGTAGCTCTGAATCTCATCGCCCTTGGCAGGCACGAAATGCGTGAAGATATAAGACTCGACTTGGCCAATCCAGTGGGCAAAGACCCCAAATGAGGAGGCAATGCCGATGACGACGGCCAACAAAGGCACAATGCCAATCAAGGTCTTATAGCTCAAAGACCCCGCAGCTTCGAAGCAACGGTCTTCGACAAAATGCTTCCAAAAATGTCGCCCAAATGCCCTCAGCCAATGGGGATCAAGAATCAACAGTTTCACATCACTCCACCTATAATGACGAACCATGAATCAGCCAGAACTTAAAAAAATCCTGATTGTTTGCCATTCGGTCCATGGCAACACCTATGACATGGCCCGCGAGATTGCCCGAGGCGTTGAACAAGTGGATCAAGCAGCGGCGATTGTTCGATCTGTTCCGCCCATCACCTCAGCCATTGATCCCGAAGCCCGAGAGCCTTCTGAGACAGGACCAGCGCTGGTGCAAGCATCCGACCTCAATGATTGTAGTGGGCTCATCCTTGGGAGTCCAACCCGGTTTGGGAACATGGCCGCCTCGATGAAGTATTTTTTAGATGGAACCGGTGGCCAGTGGGCATCAGGCGCTTTGCAAGGCAAACCCGCCGGCGTCTTTACTTCCACAGCCACATTGCATGGGGGCCAAGAGTCTACGCTTTTGACCATGATGGTGCCATTGCTCCACCACGGCATGGTCATCGCCGGTCTGCCCTATTCATTACCCGAGCTGCACAAAACCCAGAGCGGGGGCACGCCCTATGGGCCCAGTCATTTGGCTGGACCCGATGGAGACCGCGCTCTGGATTCAGATGAGATCTCACTGTGTCGCGCGTTGGGTCAACGCATTGCCCAACTGGCCGTCGAGCTCGACTCATGATCACCATTGGGTGGTGCCGCTGGTCTTATCTCGCACTCATTGCCCTTCAGGTGGTTTGGTTTGGCTGGCTCTACCCACCGACTTTTTGGTCGACTGCCATGGTGTTGGCCATCATGCTCATCCCCTTGCTTACAGTCGCCATTGGGGTCTGGAGACTCAACATGCGCGCCATGGTGGTGGCCGGATTTATACTGCTTTTTTATTTTTCCTACGCGGTAGCAGAGGCCTATGCCACACCTCAAGTGCGGACATTGGCACTGACTCAGATCGGCTTGATTAGCCTCTATTTTTGGGCCTTACTCAGCGTCCGTCGAGCGCAGCGGGCTCAGAAGACTGACTCGTAGAGCGCTCATCCCTATCACGGGAACGCATCATGACCTCAGCCCAGCTGAGCTCAGGAATCCCTTGGCCTTGCTCCCGAATGGTGAGCGGCCATTGCAACCAGTCTTGCTCAAAACGCTCCAGCCTTGCTCTACCCAAATCTGCAATTTCTGACATCGGAAGGCCTTGATCACGGCTGAGACGAATGTCTTCTCGAGTCAGCAAACCTGCATCGCCCGCAACAGAGGCCCGAATCCGATCGTCTTGGCGAATGCTCGTGCTGTAGTACAACTCCATCACGCGTCTCAAAAGCCGGCTCAGCATCGACACCTCACGCATAGACTGCGCTAACGCATCATCACCACTGACTTCAATGTTCGCCAGGCGGGTTGCCAATGCGCGCTCCCGACGATCGACCAATGCCAGTCGCATCTTCTCTGTTTCAGTCAATATCGCTGTATCGTCTGCTGTCTCGATGACTTCCAGCTCAACACCCTCCTCCGGCATGCTTTCGCTTGAGTCAGCGCCCTCACTCAAGCGCGCTCGCCAACTGGGCCACTGGCTCAAAAGGTAAGCTGACGTCTGGGTTGGGACACTGGTGAAATAAGTCAGCCGGGCCGGAACGAGCCCTGAGGCATCCGATCGCAATTGACTGGCAATGGGTTGACCCTCGAGCCCATGGGGACAATCAATGGCCAAGTTTGAGGCATCGACTGAACCGAAGAAATAATCTTTTCTCTCTCCAGACACCAACCTTTGAGTCAGAATCG
>CAJXNU010000157.1 GCA_913057255.1 uncultured Wenzhouxiangella sp. | reverse complement strand
CAATACAGCACCGCCAACTGGGTGGTGAACGCTTTGGTGGAAGCCACCCCAATCTCAACCCCGGCGTGGGTCAGCAAACGCAGATCGGCCTCTCGGACCAAGGTGGCCCCGGGCATATTACAAATCGCCAGCGTGGTGACATAACCAGGGGTGCGGTCTTTGGCATAGCGAAGCGCGGCCAAGGTATCGGCCGTCTCGCCCGATTGTGAGATGCACACCAAGGCCGTATTTGGACCAATCGCCGGTTCTCGGTAGCGGTATTCGCTGGCCACTTCCACAGAGACGGGAATTTGGGCGAGAGATTCAATCCAGTACTTGGCCACCAAGCCTGCGTGATAGGACGTCCCACAGGCAACAATATGCAGGCCTTGGATGTCTTTTAAAAGCGCATCGCCGTCTGGACCCAAGACTTCTGTCAGCAACCGATGCTGACCGATTTTATCGGCCAGTGTGTTTTTAATGGCCATCGGTTGCTCGAAGATTTCTTTGAGCATAAAGTGGCGATACGGCCCTTTGTCTGCCGCTTGATCGCCATGGATAAAGCGCTCGATGGGTCGGGACTGTGGTTTCAACGCCAGGTCGGTGATCATGAGCTCATGAGGGCTCATTTTGACCACGTCCCCATTGGCGAGATAGGCCATGCGATCGGTGACTTGTAAAAGCGCCAGAGGATCGGAGGCTAGGTAATGCTCCCCTGCCCCGAATCCGACGACCAGAGGTGAGCCCATCCGCGCACCATAGAGCGTGTCAGGCTCATCATAGAAAATCACCGCGATGGCAAAGGCGCCTTCGAGTTGGTTTAGGGCTTCAGTGATTAAGCTCAGGCGATCTTTGGGATCGGGATGGGCCTTTAAGCCTTCAGCCAATAAATGGGCGATCACTTCGGTGTCGGTTTGTGAGGCGAAGCTGTGGCCTTTGGCTTCCAGGGTTTCTTTTAAGGCTTGGTGGTTTTCGATGATGCCGTTGTGGACCACCGCCACTTGATCGCCCGAGTGATGGGGATGGGCATTGTCGGTGGTGGGTTTGCCATGCGTGGCCCAGCGGGTATGACCGATGCCCGATTGGCCTTGGAGGCTAGCCTTGACAATGGCGGCCTCTAAATTGGAGACCTGGCCAACGGTGCGCTCGCCTTGGATGCCTTGGTCGGTGTGTACCGCCACGCCCGCTGAGTCATAGCCTCGGTATTCTAGGCGGTGTAGACCCTCGATCAGAATGGGTACGATGTCTCTGTTGGCTGTGGCTGCGATGATGCCGCACATGATCTGGTCCCTTTTGTGTCTTTCGGTTCGCCCGAGCCCCCTGCAATCAACAAACGGATACATAAAGGCTGGATTGCAAAGGGCCATTGTAGTCGGAATGTGACCTGCTGGGCAGACTCGCTCGCATCGGACCTTAAGCGCCTCGATGGGGCCTAAATGGATATTTATGGATGAAAAAATGGATGAAAGCGCTTGGTTTTGGATCAAAAATCCACAGAATCGGATGAAATTGGAGGTCTAGCTGGCGCCTTGTCAGAAGGTTTTTGACGCCATATTGGAGTGTTTGTTATTCTCACATCGTCACTCGTCAAGAGTCATCTACGAAGACACAGGGGGTTATTGGGGGCCATGGAGAATGTGAACTTACCGACCAAACTGAGATTTATCTCTCCCAGTCAGCTCGTGCTTTGGATTTGTCTCGTATTGTGCACACCCGCAGTGGGCACTGAGATTTTTGCAGATCGTTTCTTCAAGCCCATCCCGCCTGAGCCCGGAAGCGTCTTTGATTTCAGCACACGGCAGCTTTGGCTTGGGGATGTTCTAGAGGGTGCAACCGAGTACTGCGAGAATCGCCACATCCGCTGGATCTCCGTGGTCACCGATTTCGATGTTAACTTGGACGGCAAAAGCGATATCTTGTTACCGATCACCTGCTATCTCGGGCCCGATCCAGCACCCGGAGAAAAGCACAACCGTCAAGTGGTCGCGGCTTGGCGAATGTTTTGTAGCCAAGACAATGATCAATTTGTCGATTGCACTGAAGATTTATTTGGCACACAAGCCATTCGCGCCACAGGTGAATCAAAAACCGGTGGGGGCAATCCCTATATCCATGTCATGGATACACCAAGAGACATCAACAACGATGGTTATCCGGATTTTTGGTATGCGCTCAATCGTGACGATGGACGACCTGGATTCAACTACAGCGACCCGGATGACTTTGCTCTGCTCGAGGAGTTCTGCGGGCCTTATGACCCCGATGATCCAACTTGGGGTTGCACGCGAACAGCCACTCAAACCGTGCTACTGAGTCAAGGCGATGGCACGTACGCCGTTGTCGAGATGCCCTTTGGACAAACGAATACCCAAGCAACTGCCATGCTGCCAAACACCGAGGGCACTGTGGACTTTTTCGCTTTTAACTATGGGCCATATGCGGCGGCACGGCTGACAAAGGACAATACCTTTGTTGATGTCACTGACGAATATGCGACCTACAAAAACATCCGATCGGCGGCATTGATCAATCCCTATGTTGCGACTTTCACTCACGAAGGCGAGTTTTATTTGGTCTCCAGTGAAGTGCCAAGCACACTCTATGAGAACCCAACGGCAGACGATTTTGACGCGTTGTCTGGATCAGGGCCAGTCAAACAGGGCATGGCGCTTTGGACTTTTGAGGCGGGGGTTGGCTTCACACTCAGTGATTTCTATACACCCAACCCAGAAGATGCCTTCACCTACAAAGTGGGCACCCCAGATAACTACACCACCCAACCAGGCAGTTGGATTCGAGGCATCCCTGTCTACAGTCCCCGATGGAATTTTTTCGAGTTTGGCCAGCTCCATCCAAATGAAGAACCCATCTTAATTGCCGTACAAGAGTCTTTTGGGACGACAGCGGGTGAGTTTTTTAAAGCACCCCCCGATCCTGATCTCATCTATGAGGCAGGCAAATTCAGAGACACGGATGCTGAGAATCACATCTATGGCCTAAGCGCGGTCGAGGGCTTTTATATCCGCGATGGGAAATTCGTTGCAAGAGAAAAGCCCGTGGTCGCTGGCGAGGTCGCCTACAACATGCCGGGTTTCAAGGTGATCGATCTCAACAAGGACGGCTACAACGATTTATATGGCATCAGCGGGGGAACCCAACGTCCATCGATCTATATCAATGACAAGACGGGGACCTTAAGAAAAATTGACTTGAATGGCTATATCCCAGAGTTTGAATTCAACGACCCCCAATATGGTTGGGTCTATGGTGGCAACTTCACCATACGTGATCTAGGTCGTGCCCCCTACCTTGATTTTATTTATTGGGGCACTGGCGATACATTTCGACAATCATGGTATGCAGACGATTATGTGATCAAGGCCCAAGAGTTTGGGATCATTCAATCGACACTACCCATTGATCGGCTACCCATTCTGACGCCAGAAGAAGAGCAGCAACTGTTTACCGACTGCTTAGGCGCCACTTGGCGATGCAACTTCTTTTTCCCAACGCCTGACTTTTAAATAGGGCCGTATTAGGATCGTCAAGACGGGTCTTTTGCTATCAAGACCCCGACCAAAGCGTGCTGATGGGCACCGCCTGAAAACCCTCCCCCATTGGGAGGATTTCTTGGCCTGTGTACAAAACTAGGCCAGTGAATGGTCGAGTGCTGGCCAAGTTTTTTTGAAACCAGTGGATGTGTTGAAAATCTTTGCGCTGCACCGTGGCCGCTGCTTTGACTTCAATGGCCACAATTGCCCCATCGCTCAAACGCTCGACAACAAAATCAATTTCTCGCTTCTCTCGGTCTTTGTAATGCATGAGGCGATACCCATCGCTCACATCCACCAAGCTCATTAATTGGTTATAGACAAACGTCTCCATTAACTTACCCAGTCGATCTGCGTTGTACGCCACCTCATCCTCTCGCCAATGTAACAATGAAGCCATCAGTCCGCTGTCGACCATAAAGAGCTTGTCTTTTCGGCTCACCCGCTCGTAATCTCGGCTAGTGAACGCGGGTAACCTTTCGACCAAATAGAGCGCCTCTAAAGCCGCCAAATAAGATTCCACGGTTGGACGAGTAATGGACAAATCACGGCCAAGATCAGAAAGGTTGATGGGCTTCGATGACCAAGCCGCCACCGTT
>CAJXNU010000156.1 GCA_913057255.1 uncultured Wenzhouxiangella sp. | reverse complement strand
TGGGGAGAGACAAACTCAGCCGGCTGGTCGTAGTCCTTAGATCGGACATAATCCCGAAAAACAGGGTTTCTGACCAGGTTTAGAATCGATTGGCCC
Source organism: uncultured Wenzhouxiangella sp. (assembly GCA_913057255.1). Taxonomy (GTDB): domain Bacteria; phylum Pseudomonadota; class Gammaproteobacteria; order Xanthomonadales; family Wenzhouxiangellaceae; genus Wenzhouxiangella. The sequence continues at coordinate 4,067 of CAJXNU010000156.1, read as the reverse complement.
AAGTCTCGGTTGCTTGAGAGCCTCAGCATTTCTTCGGCTGCATCATTAAACCACTGAATACAAAAATGCCCATCCAACACCAAAGTGCCATCAGGCATGGCGGCTGTGGAATCTCGAAACTCTCGAATGACTTTCCCCAGTTTTTTCTTTCGGCTGTAATACCGCCGCTGCCAGCGATAATACTGCTCAAATATGCGCCCCCATAATCCCCAGCTCTCTGGTGGATTGCGCAGCCGACCCACCCTGAGCCACCGCTCGAACCGGTAGAGCTGGCGAACATGATGCGCCAAGTAGACACACAGCCCAACAAATAGGCCGGCGAAAAATCCAGACCACCCAAAAAAAGGACCCAACAATAAGACCGAGCCGATCAAGCAAGCCAGCAGCACGCCGAGCTCTTTGGCCCATGCTCGACTCATCTAGCTGGCTTGCTCCGCTGAAAAACGATAGCCCGCGCCTCTCACAGTTTGTATATACCGATCACAGCCACTGCTTTTTAAGGCGGTGCGCAGTCGCAAGATATGCACATCGACGGTGCGCTCTTCGACATAGACCCCACTGCCCCAGACATGATCGAGTAGCTGGCTTCTGCTGTAGACCCGCTCTTGATGGGTCATGAAAAACTTAAGCAATCGAAATTCAGTTGGTCCCATATGAACAGGCTCATCATTGGCATAGACCCGGTAGGTCTCCAAGTTCAGCCTCAGACCATTCATTTTAATTTCTTCACCATCGCCTGCCGGTGCGGTTCGTCGCAACAGTGCCTTGATTCTGGCGATCAACTCACGTGGAGAAAATGGCTTGGTGACATAATCATCCACGCCACTGTCTAGCCCCAGCACCTTGTCATCTTCCATGGTGCGAGCGGTCAGCATGATGATGGGGATTTCTCGAGTGAGTTCATCACGGCGGATGGCACGGGCAAACTCCGGCCCGTTGGAGTCCGGTAGCATCCAGTCCAACAGGACTAGATCTGGGGGGAAATCCGCCAAAGCAACGCGGGCTTCTTGGCAACTGGCTGCCGTGATGACCTGAAATCCGGCCCGCTCCAAATTAAACACCACCATCTGACAGATGGATTCATCGTCTTCGACGATCAGAACACGTTGCGCTTTCATTTTCGCCTGCTTCGCCTTGGCCACTGTGTTCTCCTTATTCCACCAGCACCATATGACAGTCGTGTTAAATCTCGGCAGACCGACCCGACTCATAGCGTTTGGCGGCTTTTTCTAGCGCTTCGTGCACGCCTTGCCTGAGAAAGTCTGGGGCAGAAACATGAACATCTGGTCCGTAGCGGAGAATTTCCATCACCAGCTCTCGGGCCTGGCCAAACGGAAAGCTGAGCTCGTAAGACCCATCATTCAACCAACGCCCGGTTTGATCGCGGTGCCAGCGCTCTTCCGATGCCCAACGCGCGGCCTCAGGCGTGAAGAGTAAAACAGCAGTGTTATCTGCAGGCCCTGAGAAGATGCCAAACGCTTGGTCGAGCTCTGATTGGATGGTTTTAATGGGGACCTCTTTGGCGGGCTCATCGATCATCTCCATGGACCGAACCCGCTCCAGGGCAAAGCTTCGAAGCCCGTTGGCCTCATGACACCAAGCATCCAAATACCAGCGGTCTCTGTAACTGGTGAGTCGCTGGGGTGAGACCACCCTTCGCTTGGATTCATCGCGCCTTCGACCATGGTATTCGATGGCCACCTGCTGCCGTTTAAATAAGGCCTCTAGGATGTCTTCAAACAGGTCACTGGGGACTGCGCGTCCGGCGTCTTTCCGGATGTGAATGCGCTCAGGTTGGGCAGAGAAATCCAGCCCTTGCTGGTCCAATAACTGATTGATGCGCTCTTGCACACCTTGGAGCTCTTCTTCTAGGAGCCCAGGCTGCACATTGCCCAAGATGTGGCGCGCGGTCAGCAGTGCCTGCAACTCATCTGGGCTAATCCATAGACCAGGGAGCTCGAAATGCCCGGCCAGTTGACGATCGTAATAAAACCCGCGGCCATCTGGGTCTTGCTCGAGTGGCGCGCCCAGCCGATCACGCAACTCTCCGATCAATCGATACAAAGTGGCCTGTGAGCAGCCCAGCTCATCCATCAAATCTTGTCGGGAAATGGGCGTCCGTCGTTGGCGCAACAGGTCATGTAGGTGATACAAACGCTCACGCCGAGACATGTCAGCTAACCATCCTGACAGTCGTCACAACAACCGTAGATTTCTAGCACTTGGTGGGAGGGTGTAAAGCCCTCGCTTTGTGCGGCTTGTGATAGCCGCTCATTGAGCACCTTGTCTTCAATCTCAACGACTTGATGGCAGCGATTACAGATCAAAAACTGCCCTTCATGCGGGTTCTCTGGATGCACACAGCTGACAAACGCATTGAGCGTTTCTATGCGATGAATGAAATGGTGAGCCAATAAAAATTCCAGCGCACGATAGATGGTGGGAGGTGCCGCGCCCGGATGCTCCACTTTGAGCTGATCCAAAAGATCGTAGGCCTTGATGGGCTTGTCGGCCACGACAATCAGCTCCAGCACGCGACGGCGAATGGGAGTCAGGCGCAGGCCTTCTTTCTGGCAATACGCTTCAATCTGATCCATGACCGGATGCACACTCATGGCCTTATTTTAGCAGTAATTGGCCCTCTGCCACACCGCGCACACTCAGGCTCAATCGGCCTGCGCTTTGTCTCTTTGCTCGATCCACTCGATGGCTTTTTCAATGCGTTTTAGAGAGACGGCCTGACCCAAAAGCCATAGGGTCTGATTGATGGCTGGTGATTGTCCATGACCCACCAAGGCCACCCGCAAAGGCATGCCGATTTTCCCAAAAGAGATCTCGAGCGTCTCAGCCGTTTGCGTCAAAGTGGCTTGAATCGCCTCTGGTGTCCAGTCATTCAATGCCTCCAATGCAACTATGACCGCTTTCAAAGGCTCTAAGGCGACCACCCGCAAGTGCTTTTTCGATGCATCCGGGTCGTAGTCATCAAAGGCCACAAAAAATGGCTCGGATTCTTTGGCCATGCGATCGAGCCGATCAATTCGGTCCACTTGGACTGAGAGCAAATCTTCAAGCTTAGGCCCTTGGTCTAATGGATAACCCAACTGCTCGAGATGCCACTGGAATTCTTCCATGACTTCACCTTGATCACCCTCACGCAGATAGTGATGGTTCAACCAAGTGAGTTTTTCAACATCAAACCGCGACGCTTTCCGGTTAAGCGCGTCCAAATCAAATAACTCAATCAATGCCTGCTTGGAAAAAATTTCTTGGTCGCCGTGAGACCACCCCAAGCGGGCCAAGTAATTGATCATGGCCGAAGGAATGAATCCTTGTGTGCGCCAATCCAGCACGCCCATCGCACCATGCCTTTTCGAGTAACGCTGACCATCAGGGCCCAAGATCATCGGCACATGCGCAAACGTCGGTGGTTCGGCCCCCAGGGCATGGTAGAGATTGATTTGTCTTGGGGTGTTGTTGATGTGATCGTCGCCTCTGAGCACCAAGTTGATGTTCATATCCAAATCATCGACCACCACCGCGAAATTGTAGGTCGGGTTTCCGTCTGAGCGAACAATCACCAAATCGTCTAACTCCGCATTTTCAACGCGGATTGATCCATAGACATGGTCGTGAAACTCCACCGCCCCTTCGGTGGGATTTTTGAAACGAATGACTGACTCAGCGCCTTGGGGTGGCGCACTCAAGTCCCGGCAGTGGCCATCATAGCGGGGCTTTTCGCCTGCTTTGATGGCATCTTCACGCAGCCTCTCCAAACGCTCTTTGGGGCAATAGCAGCGATAAGCCAATCCGCGCTCCAGCAGGTCATCGACCACCTCTTGATAGCGGTCATAGCGCTCACTTTGAAAATACGGACCTTCGTCATAATCCAGCCCAAGCCATCGCATCCCATCTAAGATTGCCTCAACGGATTCTTGGGTGGAGCGCTCACGGTCAGTGTCTTCGATGCGAAGAATGAATTCGCCGCCGGAGTGACGAGCAGCTAGCCACGCAAACAGTGCCGTGCGGGCACCACCAATGTGCAAAAACCCGGTGGGCGATGGGGCAAA
>CAJXNU010000155.1 GCA_913057255.1 uncultured Wenzhouxiangella sp. | reverse complement strand
AACCGCGTGTTCAGTGGCAAGTTTTGTTTGTCGATCAACGCGCGGGTGGCGCGGTGGCCGACGTCAGTATGAATGGCATAGGCAAAGTCCAAGGCCGTCGCCTCGGCTCTGAGATCCACAATCTTGCCACGCGGTGTGAACACAAAGATCTCATCGGGGAACAGGTCGGATTTGGCGGCATCCAAAAAATCGGTGGAATCCGATGCCCTCGACTGCGTTTCGACAAGTTTGAGCAACCACTCGCGCGCGCGGACGGCGGTGGAGCGATCCGGCGTGGATTTATACATCCAGTGAGCCGCCGCCCCTTTTTCAGCCACCAAGTCCATTTCTTCTGTGCGAATCTGAATCTCAATCGGGATATCAAAAGGTGAGTTGAGAATCGTATGCAGCGATTGATAACCATTGGATTTTGGGACGGCCACGTAATCTTTAAAACTATTGGGCTTGGGCTTATAAAGCGCGTGCGCGACACCAAGGGCTTGATAGCAATGCTTTTCTGATTGCGTGATGATGCGAAACGCAAACAGGTCCATGACCTGCTCATAGCCCAAGCTCTTATCGCGCATTTTTGTATAAATGCTATAGGGAGATTTGGTTCTGCCCTCGACACGTGCGGGGATCCCCGCCTCGTTTAAGCGTTTTTTCAAAGCCTTGGTGACCGTATCGATCACTTCCTGGCGATTGCTCGCCACCTTGGCCACGCGCTCTGAGATCACGCGAGATCGATTTGGATAGCGATTGGCAAAGCCCAATGCCTCGAGCTCTTCTTTGAGTTGGTTCATCCCCAGCCGGCCAGCGATGGGGGCATAGATATCGAGCGTCTCGCCAGAGATTCTGGCGCGAGATGCCGGTGACATGGCATCAATCGTTCGCATGTTGTGCAGCCGATCGGCCAGCTTGATAAAAATCACCCGCAAGTCTCGGCTCATCGCCAAGAGGAGTTTGCGGAAACTTTCTGCATCGGCCTCTAGACGCGTGCGGTATTTCATCTTATCGAGCTTGGTGACACCATCAACCAACTTGGCGATGTCTTCGCCAAAGTTTTCGACCAAGTCGTCTCGCTCGATGGGGGTATCTTCGATGGTGTCGTGCAAGATGGCTGCAGCAATCGTTTGCTGATCCATGCGCATGCCGGCCAAGATGCTAGCCACCGCGATGGGATGGAAAATATAGTCTTCGCCGGAGCGGCGTTTTTGACCGGCGTGTGCTTCAGCGCCGGTCTCGTAGGCTTTTAGAACAATGGCAACCTGTTCGGGCTCAAGATAGCTGTTGAGCAAGTTCCTGAGGTCACGAACCGGAGCGGGCAGCATGGCTTTAGGTGATGAAGCGCCCCGACTTACTCGAAATCATCTTCGGGTGGCGGCGGGACTTCGGCCTGCATCGCCGCCAAACGGGCATCGAGCTCGGTTTGTAATTCGGTGATGTTGTCATTGTCCACCGCGCCGTCGGCGATTTCTCTCAGTGCAATCACGGTGGGCTTATCTGATGCCTCTTCAACCAAGGGATCGGCACCATTGGCGATCATGCGAGCACGCTGTGCAGCGGTGACCACCAGCTCGAATCGGTTGGGCACCTGGTCGATGCAATCTTCTACGGTGACTCTTGCCATAATGTTATCTACTCAAATCTGTGGATACTTAAAAGATAGCCGTCTATTGTAACGGTAGGGCCCGCCCCACGCCAAGCCCTATTATTCAGCCAATAATGCCTCAATCTCGGCCTGTCTTCTGGAGCCTCGGGTGGGCCAAGCCTCAATGATGGCCGAGATTTCTTGAAACGCCCGCTCAAATTCATCATTGATCACCAGCCAATCAAAGTCGCGAGCCGCCTCAATTTCTGTCCTGGCCTCAGATAGGCGTCGCTCAATCACGGCCTCATCATCTAGGCCTCGATCCCGCAGGCGCTGGGATAGCACCGCCATGGAGGGGGGCAAGATGAAAATAGAGGTTGCCTCAGGATGGCTTTTGGCCACTTGCTCGGCTCCTTGGATGTCGATCTCTAAAATCACATCCTTGCCCTGATCCCACAGCGCTTGGACGCGATCTTTGGACGTGCCATAGTAATGGCCAAAGACCTCGGCATGCTCCAGATACCGGCCGGCTTCAATGCCCGCTTCAAAGGTGGCTCGGTCCAAAAAGCAATACTGCTCGCCGTCTTTTTCAACCCGTCTGGGTGGACGCGTGGTATCCGAGACCGACAAAGCGAGGTGATCGAATCGTTCTAGAAGCGCCCGAAACAGCGTGGTTTTCCCTCCACCGCTGGGGCCTGCTATGACGTAGAGTTCTCGGGTTGAATTCACGGACATCGGATCGGTTGGCTTTTTGAACTACTCAGATGTTTAGTATAGCGCGAGCGAGGTTGGCTCAACCGTGCCTCAGGCTCAGTTTCGGTGTACTCGTCAATGTGCCTCGACACAAGTATTTACATTTTTCTGCGCTATTAAGCAGTCAGGCCGAGTTCCCATTCGCTCTAGACAGCCTGACCCATCAGTGGCCCTACAGGCTTATGTGTTGCACCTACCCCTCTCTAGGTCTACACTTAAATACCTAATAGGTAACTTTTTGTAGATCTATGTCCAAGTCACATGCCCTACTGAACACATTAGCTAGAGCAGTCAACGCCGGTGGCGGCATCCACAGCACAAAAGAACTTGCCTTTATGTTGGGTGAGCCCTACGACCCAGCCTTCCGAAAGTACCTGACTGATTGCGTTCGTCGGGGCCAATTAAGACGCGTGGCTAAAGGCTTCTATGAAAGTGTGATCACACCCCCCAAGCCCGAAACCGCCATTTATCAACTGATTAAAAAACTTCGCGGGGACGTGTTGACCTACATCAGCATGGAGAGCCAGCTCAGTCACACAGGTGATATTTCGCAAGTCGTCATGGACAGAGTGACTGTGATGACTAAGGGTCGAAGTGGATGTTTAGACACGCCTTATGGCGTCATTGAATTAACTCACACCAAAAAGCCAGTTGAAGAAATCGCACCCAATTTGTACTACGACCCTGACATCAAAATGTATCGAGCAAATACAAAACAAGCGACTCTGGACCTAAAGCATTGTCGGCGCAATCTGCATATGCTGGAACACCTGCATACTTAGAAAAGCGCTGGAGAAAACATATGCTGAATCATCACATTCGCCGAATCGTCCAGTCGAATCCTGACTATGCGGCGGTGACACCGGCCATAGAGAAAGAAATCCTTCATCATGACGTTATGGATGTGCTGATCCAACAGGGCGTTTTGCAGCAGCTATGCTTTATTGGAGGAACATCATTGCGCATGTGTTTCAACAGTAGCAGACTCTCCGAGGATCTCGATTTCAATGGTGGGCATGACTTCAAACCCGCCGACTTTAATGGGCTGGAGCTTCAAATCCAAACCTACCTTGAGAAGAAATACGAAACAGACGTTTCAGTCAATCAACCTATTAGCAAGCTAGAAGCAAATACGGTGTCTTGGAAAATCACCATTGCAAAAGAAGCCAATCGACCTGACTTACCGCGGCAAAAACTATATATAGATGTGTGCGCCATTCCTTCATTTCATATCGAAAAGCGCCCGCTGATTAACCACTACAACATCGTTGTGCCCACCGAAGGGATTCTGGTTCCAGTGCAATCGTTACAAGAGATCTTGGCTGATAAGTTGATCGCACTGGCGTATCGGACCCGACGCATCAAACCCCGTGATGTCTGGGATATTGTTTGGATTAAGCAGCGCGGCATTGCTATCTCCAAGACACTGGTGGAACAGAAACTCTATGCAAGAGAGAAGCAACTCCAAGACTTTCAGCGCACACTCTCAGTTCAGCTCCAAAGGCTGGTTTCCGAGGATGAAGTGCGTGTCGACTTTAACGAGGAAATGAGTCGCTTCATCCCACAGAAACTCAGGCAAAGAACTTTGGATGATCCCGATTATTGGCTTTATGTCCAGAGGGAAGTGACGGCGGTTGCCTCTGGGTTGTTCGAGGACGGACCACCCAAGCCCCAATTTGATATGAGTCAGTCTTGACTGGCTTTATATCATCACGGCTTGTATCAAGGTCACTAGGAGCTGCACCGAGCTTCCCACAACCTCACTCAATGTTTTGAATCTGCTCTCTTAATTGCTCGATGAGAACCTTTAACTCTACCGACACCTGCGATGTCTCAACCAGGGT
>CAJXNU010000154.1 GCA_913057255.1 uncultured Wenzhouxiangella sp. | reverse complement strand
GCCCTGTCAAACCAGCCAGCAGCGCTTGATCTTCTATTTCTGAGAAAGGCTGGGGGTCTTTCCACTCAATGCTCACCGCCCCGTTTGATGCGCGAGACATTTCTTCTAAAAGACCCTCCACCCGTCGAGCGAAGAAACGAATAGCGGGCAACTCCTCACTGGCTTGATCGCTGAAGTAAACCTCAACTAGGACAGGAGACGTCAAAGAGCCCAAGATGCTTTTACTGCCGTCAGTGAGTGTATGCAACTTGCCCTCAGTCAAATCCCACTTGGCCTGGCCGGGCCAGTGACTGATGCCAACCATCAGCGCCACGAAGGCCAGGAACAAAAGCCCAAACAGTGAAAGCAGTGCGCGTCGGGACATCAGCTAGGGCGCCTTTCTAACCTCAATCAATGCCCAATTGCTGATCAGCATCAGCAAGATCAGGCCCACAAAATACACGCCACTTTTCAAGTCCAACATCCCCCGAGCCATGGCTGAATAGTGGATCAAGAAACTGGCCTGACTGATGACATCAACGATGCCCTGCGGCAACACCTGGCCTATAGGATCCAAAACCAGTGGCATGCCTGCCATCAAAAACACAAAACAAATGGATGAACTGGCAATAAATGCCACCACCTGATTCGATGTCGCAGCCGATGCCGCAGCCGATATCGCCAAAAATCCTCCTGCCATCAACCAACTCCCCAAATAGGCGCCTACAATCACTCCGTTGTCTGGATCACCCAGCACATTGACGGTGATCCAGATGGGAAAACTCAAAGCCAGACCGAGCCCGATCAGCCCCAGAGCCGCCAGATATTTTCCCAACACCACCTCCCACGTACTCAAGGGCAAGGTCAATAACAACTCGGCCGAACCACTGCGGTATTCCTCTGACCACAAGCGCATGCCAATGGCCGGCACTAAAAATAGGTAGATCCAAGGATGAAACTGAAAAAATGGCTCTAGATCAGCGATCTCTCGTTCATAAAATCCCCCCAAATAGAATGCCAGTGCCGAACTGAGCACCAAAAAGATAATTAAATAAAGCGGGGCGATGGGGGTATGGAAGTACGCCAGCCACTCTCTTCTTGTGACAATCAGGATGTTAAGCATGGCTTTCACTCTGGCCGGCTATTCGCGCAAAGACATCGTCGAGTCTCCCCGACTCTAAATGAAACTCTCTGACCACCCAATTCTCAGACTGAATGAGTGCCTGAACCGCCCCCGCCAAATCGCCATCACCGCTGGGAAAAGCGGTCAACTTGCCCGCTCGGTACTCTACATTGCTCACCGATGGCAAGCCGCTCAGTTTAGAGGCCACCGATTGGGGCTGATCAACCACCAGACTCAACGCACCAGCGTAGCGAGACCGTGAACGAATCTCTGTTGGCGTTCCATCCAACTGCAATTGACCTTGGGCAATGATCATGACCCGATCGCACAAAAGCTCAACCTCTTCTAGGATGTGGGTCGAGATGACCACAATTTTCGTATCAGACATCTCCTGGATCAAGCGACGCACCTGGGTCTTTTGAATGGGATCTAGCCCATCGGTGGGCTCATCCAAAATCAAGATGGGCGGATCATGCAACAGGGCTTGGGCAATACCCACTCGACGCCCGAAGCCTTTCGACAAGGTGCCTATTGACTGCTCGGCGACTTCTTCGAGCTCCAGTCGTTCGGCGACAGACCCTATCGCGGTTTTTGCCGTTGTGCCACTGAGCCCGCGGGCTGCGGCCACGAATCTCAGAAAATCTTTGACACGCATGTCGTTGTATAAGGGCGCGCCCTCGGGCAAATAACCCATGGCCTGATGCGCTTGACGCCTGTGGGTTCGAATATCATATCCATTGATCAAAGCAGTGCCGGAGGTGGGGTGAAGATAGCCTGTAAGCATTTTCATGGTGGTCGACTTGCCCGCCCCATTTGGCCCAAGAAATCCAAGCACTGTGCCACCATCGACTTCAAATGAGACTCGATCCACCGCCAGCATGCGGCCGTAACATCGAGTCAGTGATTGTGCGAGGATAGAGGTCATGGGGATACAGGATACCTTATGAAGCCGACCATACTTGATCATTTACCGCCTGGCTTATTGGATACGCCAGCCAACGAACTCTTCAGATGCTTATCCGGCCCCACCCTGATCCATCTGCCCGGCCGAAAAACCGATCCCTTGGTGGTCTCGGTGTTACAGCATGGCAACGAGACCTCTGGTTGGGATGCCATACGGCGACTGCTCAAAGGCCGCTATCAGCGAGACCCATTGCCCAGAAGCCTGATTATTTTAATTGGGAATGTGGAAGCAGCTGCCAAAAATAAACGCTACCTTCCCCATCAGCCAGACTTCAACCGATGTTGGCCCGGCTCTATCTTGCCAAACACCCCATGGCATGAGTTGTGGGCGGATGTGACCAAGCACATCCGTCAGTGCCAACCCTTTGCCAGCATCGACATTCATAACAACACCGGCAGAAATCCTCATTACGCAGCGGTCAATCATGTCGACCCACAAATGCTGCACTTGGCCAGTGAGTTTTCTAAAACCGTGGTCTATTTCACCGAACCCAAAGGCGTGCTGTCGGATGCCTTTGGGCAGTTTTGTCCTTCCGTCACATTAGAGTGCGGACTTTCCGCTGATGCTAGCGGCTCAGATCATGCCATGGCCTATCTAGAGCGGGCCTTGCATCTCGATGAGCTCTCCGAAGAATTTCCGCCACCTGAACGTTTGGAGCTCTACCAAATGTTTGCCACATTAACCATCCATCCAGAGACGGATTTCTATTTCGGCGATCTGCAATCTGAGCCAGAGACACAGACCAAGGATGGATTGTATTTCCCCTCAAATCTCGACACTCATAATTTCACTGAATGGTCGCGCGGCTTTCGCCTGGCTCAGTATCGAGGGGACAGCCAACAGCCCCTGATGGCTCGTGGACATTCGGGTGAGGATGTCACCAAGTTGTGCTTTGAGATAAATGCCTGCGCCATCGAAACACGAAGACCGTTAATGCCCGCGATGCTGACACTCGATCCATTCGCCATTCGCAATGACTGCTTGTGCTATTTGATGGAAAGACTCAATATCAATGAGCTGATCACCGGCTCAGTGCATGAAGCCGAGAAAACGCCTTTGCCTGAGATCATTGACCAACCCGAGTTGCCCAAAGAAAGGGTTTAACAACCAGACAGCACCGCCCAATCAGGCGGTGCGTTGGGGTCAAGCCATGTCTGCTAGCGTTCGTCCAAACTTGGGACAGACCGTGGCTCGGGGCCTGTGTAATCGGCGCTGGGGCGAATGATTCGGTTGTTGGCGCGCTGCTCCATGACATGCGCACACCAACCAGTGACCCGCGACATCACAAAGATCGGCGTGAACAGTGGCGTCGGAATGCCCATGAAATGATAGGCTGAGGCGTGATAAAAATCGGCATTGGCAAACAGCTTCTTCTCATCCCACAGAATCTGCTCAACGGTCTCAGAGACCGGATAGAGGGTTTCATCACCAACGGCTTCAGCCAATTGTTTTGCCCAATCTTTAATGATGGCGTTTCTGGGATCGCGCTGGCGATAGACCGCGTGCCCAAAGCCCATGATTTTTTCTTTCGCCTCCAGCTTGGCCATCACATCGGCTCTGGCCCCCTCGACTGAGTCATATTCAGCCAGCATGGCCATCGCCATCTCATTGGCACCTCCATGCAAGGGACCGCGCAAAGACCCAATCGCCCCAGTAATGCATGAGTGCATGTCCGACAGGGTCGAAGCGCAAACTCGTGCTGTAAATGTTGAGGCATTAAACTCATGCTCGGCGTAGAGGATCAGCGAAACATCCATCACGCGCGCAAAGAGTTCACTGGGCTCTTTCCCATGAAGCATGTGGAGATAATGCCCGCCAATGCTCTCATCATCGGTTTCGGTGTCAATGCGGACCCCGTCGTGACTGAACCGATACCAGTAGGCAATGATCGATGGGAAAACAGCCAGTAAGCGGTCGGCAATTTGTTGTTGCTCAGAAAAATCGTTTTCGGGCTCAATGTTGCCAAGATATGAGCACCCAGTTCTGAGCACGTCCATCGGATGGGCAGACGCTGGGATTCGCTCGAGCACTTCCTTGAGCGAGTCAGGCAAGCCTCTGAGAGACTGAAGAACTCGATTGTAGTCAGCCAACTCCTGAGCGTTGGGCAGATG
>CAJXNU010000153.1 GCA_913057255.1 uncultured Wenzhouxiangella sp. | reverse complement strand
GGTAGAGACCTACCTGCGTCCACTCATGCAGGGTTTGCCCGCCGGATCTTTGTTGCTGGTGGCCCTGGCTGCAGGCGTGGGTGAGGAGCTGTTGTTTCGCGGGGTGATTCAACAGGGCTTAACGGATTGGGCAGGGCCTGGGGTGGGGCTGGTGGTGGCTTCTATCATCTTTGGCTTGGCCCATGCGCTCAACCGCTACTACGTGCTGGTGACCTTGGTGATGGGACTTTATTTGGGCCTGTTGTATCAGGCCAGCCAAAACCTCGTTTTGGTGATGGCCGTGCACGCCCTTTATGACTGGGTGGTCTTGCGCTTTGTTTTGCTCACGCCACCAGCCAACAAAGGCGCCAAGTACTGACCCGTCCAAGAGCCTTTGGTTTTGGCGACTTTTTCAGGAGACCCTTGGGCGATGATCTGCCCGCCACCCTCACCGCCCTCGGGACCAAGATCAATGATCCAATCGGCGGTCTTGATGACATCCAAGTTGTGCTCAATGACCACCACGGTATTGCCGTGGTCTCGCAGGCGATGCAAAACGCTCAAGAGCTGTTTGATGTCATGAAAGTGAAGTCCCGTGGTGGGTTCATCCAAAATATAGATGGTGTTGCCCGTATCTCGCTTGGATAGCTCTCTGGCCAGTTTGATCCGTTGTGCTTCCCCACCGGATAAAGTGGTCGCGCTTTGACCCAGCTGCAGATAACTCAATCCCACATCCATCAAGGTTTGGAGCTTTTTGGCCACGGCGGGCACCGGCGCGAAAAATTCCGCGGCATCTTCCACCGTCATTTCCAAGACATCATGAATGCTTTTGCCTTTGTAGTGAACGCTCAACGTCTCTCGGTTGTAGCGCTTGCCATGGCAGACATCGCATGGCACAAAGACATCGGGCAAAAAGTGCATCTCCACCCGAATCAAGCCATCGCCCTGGCAGGCCTCACAGCGCCCCCCTTTGACATTGAACGAGAAACGCCCTGGCTTATAACCTCGCGATCGGGCTTCTTGAGTACCGACAAACAGCTCGCGAATGGGCGTAAATAAACCCGTGTACGTGGCTGGGTTGGATCGCGGCGTCCGCCCAATTGGGCTTTGGTCAATCTCAACGACTTTGTCGAAAAGCTCTAAGCCTTGGACGCGTGTGTAGGGGGCAGGGTTGGCCGGTGAGCGATTGAGCTCGCGCGCCAGCAGTCGGTAGAGCGTGTCGTTGATCAGCGTCGACTTACCTGAGCCTGAGACGCCGGTGACACACACCATATGCCCAGCCGGAATCTCCAGAGTCACATTTTTTAAATTGTTGCCCGCGGCCCCTTCGAGTTTCAACACGCGATCCGAATCAACAGCTTGACGCTTTTTCGGAATCTCAATGCACTGTCGTCCCGACAAATAATCGGCCGTGATGGAGTGCTTGCATTTCATCAGCTTACTTGGTGTGCCGCTAAAGACAATCTGCCCACCATGCACGCCGGGACCTGGACCAATGTCGACCACATGATCAGCAGAGCGAATCGCGTCTTCATCGTGTTCAACCACGATGACGGTGTTGCCCAGATCTCGAAGACGCGTCAGGGTTGCCAGTAAGCGGTCATTGTCTCGTTGATGCAATCCAATCGAGGGCTCATCTAAGACATACATCACGCCCACCAAGCCTGCGCCAATTTGGCTGGCTAGGCGAATGCGCTGCGCCTCACCACCCGAGAGCGTGTCGGCTTGTCGATTTAGGGTCAGGTAGTCGAGGCCCACATTGACCAAGAACTGCAGTCGCTCGGTGACCTCTTTTAAAATCTTGATGGCAATTTCGCCTCGCCAGCCATCCAATGCGAGCTCGTTGAAAAACTTCAATGAGGCCTCGATCGACCAAGAAGAAATCTCAGGCAAATTGTGGCCACCCACATAGACATGCCGAGCGGAGCGTCTTAAGCGTTGGCCATGGCACTCAGGGCAGGGTTGGGTGGCAATGTAGCGGGCGAGTTCATCTCTCACCGCGCGAGATTCGGTTTCTCGATAGCGCCTTTCTAGATTTGGGATGATGCCAACAAACGGATGCTCACGCTGACGCGTGCCCCGATCCGTCTGATATTTGAATTGGATCTTCTCATTACCACTGCCATGCAAGATGATCTCTCGGATGGACTTGGGTAGCTTTTTAAACGGCGTATCGACACTGAATCCATAATGCGCGGCCAGGTCCCGAATCAGTTGGAAATAGTAGGCGTTTCTGCGATCCCAACCCCGCACCGCACCGCCGGCCAATGACAGCTCTGGCTTAGCCACGACGCGGTCGGGATCGAAAAATTGCTTAACGCCCAAGCCATCACAGCTCTCGCAGGCGCCAGAGGGGTTGTTGAATGAAAACAAACGAGGTTCGAGCTCAGCTAGGCTGTAATCACAGACCGGGCAGGCATAGCGCGCAGAAAACAGGCGCTCGTCACTCGCGCTGGCTTTTGCTTTTTTCGTCTTGGCGGTGGTGTCGGATGAGTCGGTCGCATCCATCGGCGCCACAATCGCCAAGCCATCGGCCATGGCCAGTGCCGTCTCGAAGCTCTCAGCCAGACGCTGTGCCAAATCCGGTCGCACGCGGAACCGATCGACCACCGCTTCAATGTTGTGTTTCTGGCGAAGCGCGAGCTTGGGCGTGCCCTCATCTAAGTCGATGACTTGGCCGTTGACCCTCGCTCGCACAAAACCTTGAGCCCGCATCTCATCGAATAAGTGTTGATACTCGCCTTTGCGGTTTCTGACCAAGGGCGCCAACAGCATCAAGCGGGTACCCTCGGGGTAGGCTAGGACGGCATCGACCATCTGCGAGACCGTTTGGGCATCGAGAGGCTCATCATGCTCTGGGCAGCGAGGACGGCCCACTCGGGCAAACAAGAGGCGAAGATAGTCATGGACCTCGGTGACGGTGCCCACCGTCGAGCGGGGGTTGTGACTGGCCGATTTTTGTTCGATGGAAATGGCCGGTGAGAGCCCCTCGATGTGGTCCACATCGGGTTTTTCTAGCATCGACAGAAACTGTCTGGCATAAGAAGACAGGGACTCGACGTAGCGTCGCTGACCCTCAGCATAGATCGTGTCAAAGGCCAAAGAGGATTTTCCTGAGCCCGATAGGCCAGTAAAGACAATCAGTGAATCTCGGGGCAAATCGAGATCCACATTGGCCAAATTGTGGGTGCGGGCGCCCCTGACAGCGATGCTTTTCATGGATGCCAAGGATACTCCCATTATTGTGAGTGTCGTGACCAATTGTGCCGATTGACTCGGGCAGGCAAGCTTGAGTGCGCTAAAGGGCCTAAAATCGCGCCATCGCTTGACCTTCAGGGGCAATGTGGGTAGAATTCTCGCTCTTAAGTTCACTGATTTGGAGCAAGTCCCCATGTACGCCGTATTCACCACAGGTGGCAAACAGTACCGTGCAGCCGAAGGCGAGACCGTTCGGGTGGAAAAACTCGAGGCCGAAAAAGGCTCAACGGTCGAAATCGATCAAGTATTGATGGTCGGTGAGGGCGAAGACGTTCGTGTGGGCACACCCACCGTTGCCGGTGGCAAAGTCACCGCTGAAGTGGTCGACCACGGCCGTGGCGAGAAAGTGAGAATCATCAAGTTCCGCCGCCGTAAGCACCACATGAAGCAGATGGGACACCGTCAGTACTACACCGATTTAAAGATCAGCAAGATCGAAGGATAAGGAAGGACTCATGGCTCATAAGAAAGCAGGCGGTTCAACCCGCAACGGTCGCGACTCAAATCCAAAATACCTTGGCGTGAAGCGCTATGGTGGTGAGCAAGTGGTCGCGGGCAATATTTTGGTGCGCCAACGCGGCACCCGTTTTCATGCCGGTGAGAATGTCCAAGTGGGCCGCGATCACACGCTGTTTGCTACCAGCGACGGCAAAGTGGTGTTTGAACGCCGCGGCAAGCCATTGCGCAAATACGTCTCGGTGCAAAACGACTAATACCGCCGAGACTGGCTAGGTCCAAGGCTGGCGTTGATTGGCTGGCCACCACAAATGGCCCAGCAAAGCATCATCAAGCCCCGCCTTGGCGGGGTTTTTTGTATCCACCGACCAGAACAGGCGACAATGGTCGCATCAACTAGACGCACGCAGCACAGATGACCCAATCATGAAATTCGTCGATGAAGCCAAAATCACGGTGGTGGCCGGCAACGGTGGGGCGGGTGGTGTCAGCTTTCGCCGTGAAAAA
>CAJXNU010000152.1 GCA_913057255.1 uncultured Wenzhouxiangella sp. | reverse complement strand
TGGCGTTAAATCAGGGACTGTGAACGGAGTAGAGGTGGCATTGACGGATGAGGAGATGGATGATCCGCTCGACCATCCAGTTCCCTTGTCCAAACAAGCCTCACTCGTCACTTGACCAGCTCCGACATCAAAATCATAATCGCCGGCAACTGGGACTGCCAAGTTGTTGTCTTTGAGCGTTATTGTGTAAGAATAATCGTTTGTTCCGCCATCACTCGAACTGACCGATTGGATACTCAAATCAGACCCTGAAGGCTGTGACGCAATAGAGAGATCAGCAAGCTCGAATCCCGATACGTCATAAGCCGTTCCCCCATTCTCGAAGGTTGCGCTTATTTGGAACTCTCCAGTGGAACGGTCAAAAGAGTTTGCAACATACGCGTAGGATTCGGCTAGATCACCACAATCATATTCTAGAGTTACTGTCCCAAAACCCGAGTTGCTCGTCGCCGCGGTAATGGTTGCCGTTCCGAGAAAACCACCTGGGACACTGGGTGATGCATAACTAACTCTCGATACCCGGTTAGTGCATGTTCCGGTGGTGTCTCCTAGGAGCACCCCGCCCTCAATCTCTTTGTTGTTGAAATTTCTCAGCTCGTCCAACCTAAATGTATTACAGACCGTTGTTGTAAATGAATCAAACGTTACGCTCATGCAATCAAGGTCGAGAAGTTTGTCCGTGCTGTTGGGCCAGAACGCGTCAATTTGAGAGCCCGAGACACATATTGAGAATCCTCGTTCAGTATCCTCACTTCCACCATCATCATCATAGGACTCAGGCAGCGTGTCACTCTGACTTAGATCTGCAGCCGAAACCGCTGTAACCGATAAAACCGCAGCACTACACAGAAAAACAGCTGACAGGCCAAATCCAAAGGGCCACCTGGCGGTCAGCTTCTGATCTCGCCGGGGATTGCCCCTAAGAACAGCATTCCTGACTCTTCTCTTACGTTTATTTGTGCTCGGCCAGAAACGTTGCCAACTGCAGCGATTGATCCTTCCCAATGAATTTCTCTCCAGCCTGAGGGTGTGGCAAGGGCAGGAAAACATCACAAACCCCAATGCCTGTTTATGATTCCTAAACTGGGCTAATCAAGTTTCCCAAAACCACAAAAATGTGTCGCAAAACCACAAAATCGATTCCCAAAACGACAATTTTTTCGCAAAACAACAATTTCGGGGGCTAACGCCCCTGGAGCTGATCCGACAGATGCGAACAAGGAATGGCCTTCGCTCGCGGCAATCTGGCGGATCAGCCCGATTCGGGATTGATTAAGAGTCAGAGCATCAACGGGACTTTTAAGAAAAACGGCCCGACAGACCGCCGCGGCTGTGTGCAAAGAGCCCGAAAGCGAGACAGAGGACCGATAGCCAGAAAAAGCCCAAGGGTGAAAGGGTGTTGACGGGCTGAGGGACCAGCTCGTTTGTTGAAGCCTCGACACTCCCCTCATCGGCACTGGGCCCATCACCCTCATTGCTCGCAGCCACTGGCGCAGCACCCAGCGCAATGGTGCAATCTTCAACCACTGCCGTTGCAGTGAATGTTGACCCAATCAGCTCGCCTGAGCATGTTGATGCCCCCTCATCGACCTGGATCAAGAACCCATCGTCAACACTGAGCAGGAAATCTTGGCTCGCATCATAGGACACGGTGACGGGCAATGTGCTGGGATCTGTCACCTCGAGATTAGCCTCAGCAGGTGCCGATGAAGTGTCCACAGTCACCTCTG
Organism: uncultured Wenzhouxiangella sp.; assembly: GCA_913057255.1. Taxonomy (GTDB): domain Bacteria; phylum Pseudomonadota; class Gammaproteobacteria; order Xanthomonadales; family Wenzhouxiangellaceae; genus Wenzhouxiangella. The sequence goes on along the minus strand of CAJXNU010000152.1, from coordinate 2,629 downwards.
AGGTCTTTTCTGTGGCCCCGACAACAAGCGTGCAATCTTCAATCAGCGCCTCAGTTGTGAAAGTGCCATTGGTCAGAGTGCCCGGACAGCTCGACGCCTCATTGATCTGGATTGAGTAGCCCTCATTCACACTGATCGTGAAATCTTGAGTAGCGAGCAGAGCAACCGTCACTGGCCCCGAAGGAGTTACGGTAAGGTTGGCCTCAGTGGGCGCCGATGACAATTCGACTGTCACCTCTGGGTCGGGAAACTCGAACTTCAAATAAGGTTCAGCGTTATTAATCTGTGGGTCTGCGTTAATGTCCCAGGCACCGGTCAGGTTGCCAGGGTCAGAATAAAAGTCTAAGGAAAATTTTGTCTTATCCTGAACATCTGTCGCACTCAGCTCTTGCTTATAAAAGCCAGTTGAGTGGATTTGTGTTTCCGTTGTTGATCCGCCGCAACCACCAGTGGCCGCGGTGACGGTGACATCACGCTCAATGTAGATGTCACTTACATCACCACAAGTGAAATCCATTGCGCTCACATTACTATTGCCGGTTCCAGAGCCGAAAACATCAACCTCTATAGCCCCCGCTCCAGGGTTGTATTCCGCACGCCCTCCGTCAGAATACCGCAATTTCACATAAGCACCCGAAATTGAGCCAGCTGGTTTATCTGTTCCGTTACCTTCAAAAAGCCCGATTAGACCACCAATTTGTGTCTGGGCCGTAGATTCATAAAAGTTAAAAGTCGCGTCGACTCGCGCATCTGTCAGGGTAAAAGAATCCACAGCCCCGACACCTGCCACCACACCCCCTATGGTTCTTGAATTCGTGCCAAAAACGCTATCCAGGGTTGTACCCTCCACCACAACACCACTGATCTCAACCGTGCCCGCAAGATTCCCCACTTTCTCCCCTATGATTCCACCCACGTTTCCCGCACTATCCGTATTCTTGATGATGCCTCCATCAAGCTTCAAATTGGTCAGTTTTGCCGTGTTTTGGTTATTGAAGCCAAGGCTCGCCAAAAAACCTCCGGTATTTCTTGTCTCGGTATCACCGATAGAGAAGTTGGAAAGGGTGAGGTTTTTGATCTCATCTACACCGCCATCTCCGACGTTATAGACCAGTCGGCCAAATAAAGCAGCAGCGTTGGCGTCATCTGCACTCGGATAAGCGACTAGATTGCTAATCGTGTACCCCTGCCCATCGTAGATACCTGACAAAAATGGTGATTTCCAGCCATCTGCTGGATCGCAATCTGCGATGGGCTGTGCATCAATGTCTGCAGTCTGCTCTATGTAAACCTCAGACCCTTTTATCGTGGAGGCTCCATTTTGAGTTAGCCAATAAAACTCTTCCACGGTTCCAATTTCATATGGATCAGCCTGAGTGCCCGCCTCCTCGGGTTGTGAGCCTCCACCCCCGCAGGTCAAAGCATGCGCGCTGCCAAAAACCCCAAGTAAAGCCAGCCAAACAACTGTCTTGCATTGTGCCGTTTTCATTAACGTCTCCTCAAACTTCCACCACAACCCAAATGCCATCCCATCGGGAATTTGCCATGCCAAAAAAAGTGGCATCCGGGATGAATACCTGTTTGTAGTTTTCACCGTTAAAGCGCTTTGGGAGTTGCAAAACAACAAAAATGACTCTCAGATTCACAATTTTTGTTCTCAAAACAACAATTCTGTCGCAAAACAACAAAACGGCGCCCACAAGACGGTCAAGGAGAGAGGAGGGGGAGTGGGAAACAACGCACAGGCGCGCTTGCCCAATGGGTCTCATCGCCCAGGGCAATATGCCCAACCGATCGGATTAGATCAAATTAAACCAGGAGATGGAGGGGTATGAACTCAGTGCGGCCGGAGGCTGTCGGCCTGGATGGCTTCGACGTAGCGCGCCGGACTCATGCCAACGTGCTGGTCAAAGGCTCGATACAGCGATGACACCGACCCGTATCCCACCTCTTCCGCCAAGCTTCTCGCTGACCAGGACCGCTTGTTCTCATGCAACAAACGCCGAGCCTCATTGACGCGATAAAAGTTCACAAAATGCCGGAAGCTCATATCCGTGATCAACGATATGGCCTGAGACACATAAGTTCGATTGCTGCCCAATCGATTGGCCACCTCATCAATGGACAAATCAGCCTTAGTGAAGATTTTTTCTTCATCAAACAGCGTCACCAACCGCTCATAGAGCCCGCGGAGCCGTTCATCACCCTCAGCCTGCGCGTCAATCTCATCGTCATTGACCATGAGATCCATCGTCGGCCACTCAGCCGCCGATTGACTCGACATTTGACGGGCCTGCCTGGCACGCGCCGTTGCCAGCATCAACTCTTTGTTTCTCAGGTAGAGCGCCCGAAAGGCTCGGTTCCGATACCGTACAAAGGCCACCAATCCACCCACCAGCACCACAAGCGCGACAATCACCAGCACCGCTTGATACAACCGTTGCCGCTGCCTTTGGAGCTCAGAGGCCTGCAGCGCCAGCTCTGAGTCTTTCAATAAGGTTTCATAGCGGGTTTGAATTTCTTCAGACGCGATTTGGATCTCTTTGTTGAGGACCTGATTGTTCAGCGCATTGAATCGCATCAAGGCATCGAACGCCGCCTCATATTGCCCCAGCGCCTGATACACATA
>CAJXNU010000151.1 GCA_913057255.1 uncultured Wenzhouxiangella sp. | reverse complement strand
ATCGAGACATCAAAGCCGATGTGCAGCTGTCTTCAATTTCAGGAGGGACGGACATCGTGTCGTGCTTTGCGCTGGGCAATCCTTTAAGACCTGTCATCAAGGGTGAGTTGCAAGGCCCTGGCTTGGGCATGAAGGTAGAGATCAGAAATGAACAGGGCGAGGTGGTGATCAATGAGACAGGTGAGCTGACCTGTTCATTGCCATTTCCCAGCATGCCCGTCGGGTTTTGGAATGATGACAATCACGTGCGGTATCTCAAGGCTTACTTCACCGAAAATCCGGGCATCTGGAGCCACGGTGACCATGCGCGCATGACAGACTCAGGTGGGGTGGTTATTGAAGGCCGCTCCGATGCCACGCTCAATCCAGGTGGTGTGCGGATCGGAACGGCCGAGATCTACCGACAAGTCGAGCAGCTCGATGAGGTGCTAGAATCACTGGCGGTGGGTCAGTCCTGGGATGGCGATGTGCGTGTGGTGCTGTTTGTCGTTCTCCGTGAAGGGATTGTCTTGGATGAGGCGCTGATCCAGCGAATAAAGACGCAGATTCGGAAAAACACCACGCCCCGCCATGTGCCAGCCGTGGTTCTTGAAGTCCCCGATTTGCCTCGCACGGTCTCTGGAAAAATCACTGAGCTCGCCGTGCGCGATGTCATCCACCAAAAACCTGTCAAAAACACGTCGGCGCTGGCCAACCCTGAGGCGCTTGAGCACTTTAAAAATCGACCTGAGCTATTACCGTGACCCAATCTGTGACCCGAAATTTGGCTTTATTTTGTGATTTTGAAAACATCGCTTTGGGCGTTCGCGACATGCGATATGCCGCCTTCGATATCCAAAAGGTCCTAGAGCGACTGCTTTTAAAAGGCAACATTGTGGTCAAAAAAGCCTATTGCGACTGGGGACGATATGCCGAGTTCAAGCCTGCGATGCATGAGGCAGCCTTTGAGTTAATTGATATTCCTCACGTCCGACAATCCGGGAAAAACTCAGCGGATATTCGCATGGTGGTTGATGCCCTTGATCTGTGCTACACCAAGTCACATGTGGATATGTTTGTGATCATCAGTGGTGATTCTGATTTCTCGCCTTTGGTCTCTAAGCTCAGAGAGAACAACAAGACCGTCGTGGGTGTGGGTGTTAAAAGCTCCACATCCGATTTGTTGATGGCCAATTGCGATGAATTTATTTTCTATGATGATTTGATTCAGGCCAGCAAAAAGAAAACGGCCTCGAAGAAGAAAAAGGCAAGCAAGAAAAAAGCGACACCCAAAAAAGTGGCCTCTGTTTCTGTCGATGACAAAAAACAAGAAGCCTTAGATTTGGTGCTGGCCACAGCAGAGGCCTTGTTCGCGGACCGAGATGCGGGCGATAAGATCTGGGGTTCCATGGTCAAGCAAGCGCTTAAGCGGAGAAAGCCCGGATTTTCCGAGAGCTACCACGGCTTTAAAAGCTTTAACCAGTTATTGGAGGAGGCGCAAAGCCAAGGCCGGCTGGTCCTGCAGCCCGATGAGAAATCGGGTGGTTACATCATCAAAAGTCTAAGTGCTGATGAGTAACCACCCAATGGTCTGAAGCTCAGTCCTCTGCCTTGTCGGCGGGCTGATGCAAATGGAAGTCTCTTTGCGGATAGGGAATCGAGCAGCCTGCCGCCTCTAGGGCTACTTTGATTTGTTCCAACAGCTCCGATCGCACCACCCAATAATCGGCCGCCTCCACCCAGGGTCTGGCGGCAATGTTGACGCTGGAGTCTGCTAGATCCAGAACCAAGATCGCAGGTGCGGGATCTGTGAGAACTTTGGGGTGGTCGTCCAACACTTTAGCGATGGTATCGCGAGCGAGTTTTAAGTCATCGTCGTAGTGAACGCCAATGACCATGTCAATGCGCCGGGTGTCGTGAGCTGAGTAGTTGGTGATGGTCGAGCTGGTGATTGCGCTGTTGGGGACAATGATGTGTCGGTTATCGGGCGTGACCATCTCGGTGTTGAACATGCTGACTTTCGTGATCGTGCCGCCGACGCCACCGGCTTCCACATAATGACCTTTGGTAAAGGGGCGGAAAGCGACCAGCATCATACCGGATGCAAAGTTCGACAGGCTGCTTTGCAGAGCCAAACCAATGGCGAGTGCAGAACCACCCAGAAGCACCATCAATGGTGTGATGTCGATGCCGATATAGGCCACTGCGGTGAGCACCACCACGAGCAACAAAGCAATGGAGAGAATGCGCGTGACAAAATCGGTCAAAAGAGGATCGACGTCTCGCTTGTTCATCGTGCGGGTGATGAAAGCCAAAATCGCCTTGGAGATCCAACGACCGATAACCAAAATCACCAAAGCGGTGGCAAATTTGACCCCAATGAGGCCAACGACCTCGCCATCAATCGTGGCTATCCAGTGAGTGATGCTGTCCATGAAGTGTGTCCCTTATTTTGGTTCTAGGCGAACGGCACCGTCGAGTCGAATGACGCTGCCATTAAAATATTCGTTTTCAATGATATGACAGGCTAAGGCGCCGAATTCATCGGGCTGTCCCAGACGTTTGGGGAATGGAATGCCGGCGGCCAGTGCCTCTTGTATTTCTGGGGTCATGCCGTCGACCATCGGGGTATGAAACACCCCCGGTGCGATGGTCATGACGCGTATCCCAAATCGCGCGAGCTCACGTGCCATGGGTAAAGTCATCCCGACAATGCCACCTTTGGAAGCGGAATAGGCGGCTTGTCCAATCTGACCCTCATAAGCGGCCACTGAGGCGGTGTGAATGATGACGCCTTTTTCCTCGCCTTCATTGTGTTGCATTCGACTGGCGGCTGCTTTGGACGTATTGAAGCTGCCACAGAGATTGATTTGGATGGTTTGATTGAAGTGCGCCAAGGGCAGGGGGCCCTCACGACCCAAGACCCGACCGGAACCCAAAATGCCGGCGCAGTTGACCAGTACATTGAGCCCACCCATGTGGCCATGTGCCTGATCCATCGCTGCATCGACTTGAGCCTCATCCGTGACATCGGTCGCTATAAAAAAAGCCCGATTGGCACCCAAGGTTTCACAAGCCGCTTGGCCGGCTTGTTCATTGACATCGAGCAAGGTCACTGAGCCACCGGCTTCGACAAAACGCTTGGCGGTTGCCAGCCCCAGTCCTGAAGCGCCACCGCTGATCACGGCTTTGATGTGTTTGGTCTGCATAAGTCTCTCTATCGTATTTTTTTGATCACTCAAATTTAACGTTGTCTTTTCAAGATCGCCTGTCCGGCTCGAGAATGTGGCCGGCCGAGCTCTGCGGCGATCCATCGTCCAGTCTGAGCCAGGTCATAGAGATCGATGCCCGTTTTGAGGCCCATGCCATGGAGCATATACACCACATCTTCTGTCGCCACATTGCCGGTGGCACCGCGTGCATAAGGACAGCCCCCTAAGCCGGCCACTGAACTGTCAACCGTCTCAATGCCAAGCTCGAGACAGGCAAAGATATTGGCCAAGGCTTGACCGTAAGTGTCATGGAAGTGAATGGCCAATTGCTCAATGGGGATGGATTGAGCCACAGCGCGAATGACTGACTGGGCTTGTCTGGCGGTGCCAACCCCAATGGTGTCGCCTAAAGAGACCTCATGGCAGCCGGCTTCAAACAAAGCCTCGGCCACGCGCACCACATCACTCAACGGCACCTCACCTTGGTAGGGGCAGCCCATGACGGTGGAGACATAGCCTCGAACAGCCACGCCATCTTCTCTGGCGCGTGAGACCACAGGCGCAAATCGCGCCATGGACTCTTCGATGGAGCAGTTGATGTTGTGTTGATTAAAGGCTTCAGAGGCTGCCGTGAAAATGGCAATGTGATCAATGCCGGCGCTGCGTGCCCGTTCATACCCGCGCTCATTGGGCACCAGGGCGGGGTAGATCACCCCTTCTCGGCGATTGAGTTGATCATAGACGGCCTCGGCATCCGAGAGTTGCGGGATGGCCCGATCACTGACGAAACTGGTGGTTTCAATGGTCTTGAGGCCAGCTTGGCCCAACCGGTCAATCAATTCAATCTTGATTGAGGTCGGTATGGTGTAGGGCTCACTTTGCAAGCCATCCCTGGGCCCAACCTCGACAATATTGATCCAATCACTCATGACTCAGCCCCGCTCCATTTCGTCCATTATGACTGATTTGGTCAATGCATCTTTTAGGCGATGGACTCGATGGCCAGCGCGGTGGCCTCACCCCCGCCGATACACAAAGAGGCGATGCCGGTTTGTTTTTGATGTTGTTTCAAGGCATGGATCAAAGTCACCACCAAGCGGGCACCGCTGGCGCCAATGGGATGCCCCAAAGCCAAAGCACCGCCGTGAACGTTGACACGGCTTGGGTCAAGCTGATGCGCTTCGATGGCCGCCATGG
>CAJXNU010000150.1 GCA_913057255.1 uncultured Wenzhouxiangella sp. | reverse complement strand
TGAATTTCACAAGGCTTGGGTGAAAAGCCATCGGCTTAAGTGAGGCTTGCACTCTCGTGCCAAAAGGTCGGTGAAGATATCTTGGTTGTATTGATTCATGTGCTTCATCGATAACTAGGCTTTGAGCAAGGAAAAGTTCCTTGTTATAGTAAGAAAATGCCCAAAGTCACCAGCAAACTGCAAATCACCCTACCCAAAGCGCTGGCGACTCAGTATGGGATCGAGCCGGGTGATGAGATTGATTTTCAGGCGATGGGCGAGTCGATTCGACTGACGCCTAGGAAGATACCTGGGAAGACACCTGAGAAGACATTAAGGCCTCGCTTGAGTTTGGAGGAGCGCATTCGCATTTGGACCGAGGCCAACCAGGTCTTGAGAGCACACTGGGACAGTGAAGGCTTGGCCAGTCAATCCGTTCCATCAGAGCACAGTGTGCCCAGTGAACGCGGCTGGACCCGCGATGAGTTGTACGATCGCGTGAATCGGATCATTGATCGGAGCGAGGCTAAAACGTCTTCTGTCGAGGAGGGCGTATCTGACAGTCCAATCGCTGGGGCTGATTCGGAGTCTCCTGAGGTCCCTTCAAAGAAAAAGAGATCGAAGCGATGAGGCCTGCCAAGACTGTCCAGAGGGCAAGATTGCCGCCACTCATGGTCAAACCAGCTGCACTTTATGCGAGGTTGGACAATACCAACCGCAAACGGGACAAAGCACCGGGAGCTACGGCCTGCATTTCAAACATCATTTTTATTGATCGCTTTCAGCAAGGGGCCTGGTTCTTGCCCAAGCCCCGCTGTCTAGAGACTCAGCGACCATCAAAGGTCTAGTGCCGTCGCATCCGCCACCCTGAGTGGTGGCGTCTATTTCTGATGCCACCGGGTTGAGGGGTCATGTGTGGTCAACGTCTGACACGCACCGGCGTTGAGCTCTGATGGCGTAACTGGATCATCCGATTCAATCTATTGGGCATCCAATGCCGGCCCGAGGCGCGTCGTGCCGCACCAGCGGCACATAGATCGACCCTATTAAACAGACAAGTTAATATATTAAACTATATATTGATTTAAAAAATATCTACTAAAACATATGAAAAAGTCCATCCAAACGCCCTTGGTCTCCGAGTTGCGCGCCGCACGCCTTCGAATGGGGCTGACCCAAAAAGAGCTCTCCGAGCGCTCTGCGTTGCCACAAAGCCATATCTCTAACATCGAGAACGAGCAAGTCGATCTGCGCCTCAATAGTTTGGTGTCCTTATCCCGCCAGCTGGGTATGGAGTTGGTATTGGTGCCCAAGATTGCTGTCCCCGCGGTACGCGCCATCGTCCAAGAGTTCACACACGGCCAACCTGCGGATTGGGATCAGCCCATGTATCAACTCGACGATGATGAGGATGACAAACCCGACCCAGACATCGATGACCGACCTTTATTTGCTCAAGTGATGTCACCGATTCGTTCCACCGATTGATTGACTGATTGATGAATAGCCCCTGGCGCTTGGAGGTTTGCTTACACGGAGATCGGGTGGGGACCATCACTCGGTTTGGTTCCGATCAAACCGCTTTTGCTTTTGACGAGGCCTACATAAACGCTGTCCATCGACCCACGCTGGGTCTGGGATTTAAAAATTTAAAAGGTGACTTGATCACGCGCTTTCCTAACGTCAGCTCTCGGTTAATGCCATTTTTTTCAAATCTGTTGCCAGAGGGCGCGCTCCGTGAGTATCTGGCCAGACAAGCCGGCGTCAAACCCCATCGGGAATTTTTCTTGCTGCATGCGCTGGGACAAGACTTGCCCGGCGCGGTGACGGTGCGGGGAATAGAGGACGGCGCTGGTGAGGGTGATCTGCAGCAAAGAAAAAATGTCATTCGTGAGCACGACGATGTCATCTTTCGCTTTTCTCTGGCCGGCGTGCAGTTGAAGTTCTCAGCCCTCGCCGAACCGCTGGGTGGGCTGACCATCCCAGCTCATGGCTGGGGTGGCTCGTGGATCGTCAAGCTTCCATCCATGCAGTTTGAGGGGCTACCAGAGAATGAGTTTTCTATGATGCAATTGGCCAAGTCGGTGGGCATCAGCGTGCCAGATATGGCGCTGGTGGATATCACGCGCATCGAAGGATTACCAGAGGGCATTACAGCGGGTGGTGCACTTAAGGGCAATGCTTTGGCCCTCAAACGGTTTGATCGAGGGGAAGATGGTCGAGCGATTCATATGGAGGATTTTGCTCAAGTATTTGGTGTCTACCCCGAAGACAAGTACAAAAAAGCCAATGCACGCAACATTGCCCATGTCTTGAGCACGGAAGCCACTCAGCAAGATGTCGCGGAGTTCATCAGGCGATTGACCTTCAATGCCTTGATCGGCAATGCCGATATGCACCTTAAAAACTGGTCAGTGATTTATCCAGACCGACAGCGTCCACGCATTGCGCCTGCCTATGACTTGGTCTCCACCATCGCATTTTTGTCTGATGATCAACAGGCCCTAAAGGTCAGTCGATCCAAACGGTTTCGTGATTTTTCCATTCTTGAGCTGAGACATTTGGCGAGAAAAGCCAGCCTCGATGAATCATTGGTGCTCGCAACCGCCAAGGAGACTGTTGAGGCTTTCTATCATCATTGGCACGCACATAAAAACCATTGGCCACTTTCAAAAGCCTGTGTTGATGTCATCGACACTCACATCCAAAGCGTACCGATTGGCCATGAGTTTTAAATGCGACCAGTCAATCAAAGGCCCCGGTGAAACCGGATGGAATACTTGCTGGAGAGCTGGACCAATTATCTGTGACCTGCAGAGCCAAGACCGCTGAGCCCAACATCGCCCACCCAACATCGCCCACTTGACCCTATCTCGCATTTCGCGCTAATCTCAAACTCTGAAAAGGGGAAGGCACTATGGCGTTGGCATTAGACCGGATCAGGCTTTGGCAGGCCAAATCCAACCAATCAAAAAAATCGTTACACCCGTTCGCGGATCTATTGATCAAAAGCCGATCTATTCAGTGGCTGGCCATGCGTGCAGCAGGTATTGGTCTGGTACTGGTACTTTCTGTAGCCAGCATTCAAGCCGACACAGGCAATGATCCTTGGCAAGAAGCCGCTCATTTGTCCGGCAGTTGGTATGACCCCGCCAAAGACGGCCAAGGCATGGTGGTCCAAATCTTAAACCCCACCACCATTTTGATGACGTGGTTTACCTTTGATCACGAGGGCAATCCTGCTTGGCTTCAAGGCGTGGGTGCGCTGGATGGCCAGACCGCCACTTTCGATGAGCTGCTTCGCTTTGAAGGGCCGACGTTTGGGCCGAACTTTGATCCCGCCGACCGGCAGTCCATCCCCAGTGGGTCATTGACGATCGATTTTCAAAGCTGCGATGCCGCTCGCGCGACGTTTGTCGGTACCGATCCGTTTGTTAACGACACATTGGCGCTACAGCGCCTCACCTCGGTGGCCGGGTTTGCTTGCAAGGGTGAGCAACAGCCAGAGCGCTTCCCCGTCCACCAAGGTTTGTCGGGGGCTTGGTATGCGCCCGCACAGGATGGTCAAGGCTGGATGGTGGAGGTCTTAAATGACGCCCAAGCCCTGGTCTACTGGTTTACGTATGACAATGAAGGCAAGCAGCGCTGGCTGGTTGGTGTTGGCGATCGAGTCGATGAAAAGATCGTCGTCAATGACTTGCAGTGGGCTCAAGGGGCTGTGTTTGGCCCGAGCTTTGACAAAGACGATGTGGAGCGAATCAGCTGGGGTCAGGCCACTTTATCGCTGTATCCCTGCACCGGCGCATCCGTCAGTTACCGTGAGGGGCGAGCGCATTTGGCCAAGACGGGGGAAATCACGGGTGTCGAGCCATTGGCCTCGATTGAAGGCGCCAGTCCTTGTCCAAAATACATAGATAAGTGGGTGGCCTCAAGGTTGGTGGAGCAAACCACCTTTGGCCCCAGTCCAAGAGATGAAGCCACCATTAAAGAACTTGGGATTGAGGGCTGGATCGATGAGCAACTGGCCATGCCACCGTCCCAGGTCGACTTCGAAAATATGAAGTGTTACAGCAACTACTTCGATGATGAAGGCCGGATGTTGCCGACGGAATATCCTTGGTGGGAGCAGGTGCCCATTCAGATGATGGATCATTTCGTTGGCTCGCCCGATCAGCTGAGGCTGCGAGTCAGCTGGGCGCTGTCTCAGTTGGTGGTGATCTCCACGCGCTCGAGCGACATTCAAGAAGTGGGAGCGGGTGCCTACTTCAATATGCTGCAAGAATTTGGTTTGACCAATTATCGAGATCTGTTGCGTGAGGTCACACTCTCACCTGCGATGGGGCAGTTTCTGGACAATGCCGGCTCTTATGCGACATCGGAAGATTGTCCCAACTGCATCCCGAATGAGAATTACTCCAGAGAGTTGTTGATGCTGTTTACCTTGGGTGTTAACCAGCTGAACATGGATGGCAGCGTTAAGACCGACGAATCAGGTCGTCCACTCGAGGTGTTCCAACAAAAAGATGTG
>CAJXNU010000149.1 GCA_913057255.1 uncultured Wenzhouxiangella sp. | reverse complement strand
CGGGGGCGATGTCTTGGTCTGCGGGCCAAGCGAGGCGCCCTGGCGGGTGGCGATTCAAGATCCCCGATCGGGCATCTTAGAAGTCTTGGAAGTCTCTGAGCGCCTGGCGGTCTTTACCTCTGGCCAGTACTATCGCTATGGAGAATGGGAGGGTGAGCGTTATGCCCACGTTCTAGACCCAGCCACCGGCTATCCCATCGAGCACATTCTGCAAGCCACTGCCATTCACCCAGATCCCATACTGGCCGATGCCGCAGCCACCGCTTTGGTGGTGGCAGGCTTCGAGAAAGCCAAAACCCTCGGAGAAACACTGGGCTTAGAAGAGTGGTTGGTGGTGAATGAAGCCGGTGATGTGTTGCGGATGGGCCCCGACTAAAACATTCCAGTCTCGAGTCGAGCGGCCTCACTCATCATGCTCTGATTCCACGGTGGGTCAAAAGTGAGCGCCACGTTGACCTCTTCCACGGTGGGGATTAATTTCAATCGATCTTTGACATCTTCCACCAAGATTTCACCCATGCCACAGCCTGGTGCGGTGAGTGTCATCAAAACATCCACCTTGCGGTGCGTTGGGTCTGCGTGGTGGACCTGGCAATCGTAGATCAAACCCAAATCAACAATGTTGATGGGAATCTCCGGATCATAAATGGTGGTTAGCTGATGGTGGACGAGATCTTCATAGTCCTCATCGCTCGCCCCCTCAGGGACCTGAGGCCGAGGTGGGGGCTGCTTACCGATGGCATCGGCATCATCCCCGTTCAGGCGGAACAAACGCCCTTCCACAAAAATCGTGAAGCTGCCACCCAATGATTGAGTGAGATACCCAGAAGTGCCAGCAGGAAGCTCAACGGTCTCACCCTCTGGCACCATAATGACTTCACAGTCCCGATCGAACCGGACGGGCGCGTAGCTATTCGACAACATGCCTTAGTCAACCCCAAATAGCATTAATTTGGTCCGATTATATCGGAGCTCAAGTCTAGGGCGCGTTCAGATGCCTGTCTGGTGAGCGGGTGATAACCCGATTTGGCCTGTTCATACACTGCGATGGCCCACTCCCTTCCCCAATCGGTGTCCGCCAAGGCCGCATAGAGAGGCTGAGTGAATTTGTTTCGACCCACCTCGAGCAAAAATTCTTCCAAGCGGTCAATGCCGGGTGGATACTGGGCCTCAATGCTCAACAGCAGCCAAAGAAAAACAATCTCGACATTTTGGCTTTGGGTCAGCTCAAATTGCTGATCCATCGCCTCCATCCGCACCAGATCCATTTGACCGTTCAGGCCTGTTAAAAAGTGACGCCACTCATGCACCGACCATTCATCGGCCGGCAACTCAGACAATGCCAGCTCACCTGCCAACCACTGGCTGGCCTGCGCATCGACCTGTTCAAATGCATCCGATTCAGGCGCAATGGCAAACTCCGGCAAGCCTGGGGTATATAACCAAGCATCCATCTCTTCGATGGTGGCTTGGTTGGGATAGCGCTCAAACAAATTCTCGATGGCATACGCTCTAAACGTCTCTGTGTCGATGGATTCAAATGCAAACTCGTCAAAGTAGGCGCGCAAAAATGCATCCAGTGCCTCTCGACCAAAACGGACCTCTAACCAATCAAGGAAAAAACGTCCCATGTCGTAGGGGACACGCATGAATGCCTCTTCAGGATCACGCTCACTTAAATCTCGGACCAATTGCCGATCGGCTTCATCGGCCTGTGCCACCGTCTCAACCAGACCATCCCAGGCCAACTTGGCCAGCATATCGCGCACTTTTTTGCCGTATAGCGCTTCCATGATGCGGGCCTCAAAATAGACGGTGAAGCCCTCATTAAGCCAGAGATCCCGCCACGCGGCATTGGTCACCAAGTTGCCAGACCAAGAGTGCGCCAACTCGTGAGCCACAAGCGCCAACAGGCTGCCATCGCCTGCAATGATGGTGGGGGTCAGAAAAGATAGGCGTGGGTTTTCCATGCCACCGAATGGGAAACTCGGTGGCAGGACCAACAAATCGTAGCGACCCCAGCGGTACGGCCCATACAAGTCTTCGCCAATCTCGATCATTTCTTCGAGGACCGCAAACTCATTGGCCGCTCGTTCGATCCAGTCGGGTTCGGCATACACCCCACTGCGTGGTCCAATGGATTCAAACTTCAACTCGCCCACAGCAATGGCCATGAGATAAGAAGGGATGGGCTGCGGCATGTTGAAAGCATAGACACCCGTCTCATTAATGGCTTCGGGATTGCCATCGGCGCCCATCACCACCATGAGATCACTGGGCGCTTGAATATTGGCATCAAAGGTGTAGCGAACCGCCGGGGTATCTTGTAGTGGCACCCAAGTTCTCGCGTAATGCGGTTGGCTTTGAGAAAACATAAACGGCTTGCCCGAACTGGTCTGTTCGCCGTTGAGCCACTGCAAACCAAAGGCTTCAGGCTTGGAGGCATAGTCCACTCGCACCTGCTCGATGCCAGCTGGCAAAACAATCACCAAAGGCTGTCCGAGATGGCCCTGTGACTCGCCCAATCGCCAAGAGACACCCATATAGCTGCCATCGGGCCTCAACACCGTGACATCTTGAATATCGAGATCTCGGGTATCCAAAATCAATCGCTGCCAGCCGGGCTCATGTCGGTCGAGTCGATAGATGACGTGACCCTCGAGCCGCTGTGCGGTCATGTTGACACTGAGATCCATGCTCAAATGCTCAATGCTGACCTTTTCATATTCAGCAAAACTGTGCGGGTCCGTACCAACTTCTATTTCAAACTCGGGCGCGGGAACCAAGGGCGTGGGCGTCTCTGACTGGCAGGCAGCCAGCGTGAAGACGAACAGGCACAGTGTCAGTAAACGAAACAGGGGTTGGTTAGAGCGCATCATCGCCCTCCTCTCGGGTTCGGATCCTGACGGCTCGATCGATGGTGGTCACAAAGATCTTTCCATCCCCAATCCGGCCTGAAGCAGCGGTCTCTGCGATGGTCTCCACCACCCGTTCAGCATCCTCATCGCTCACTGCGATCTCTAATTTGAGTTTGGGTAGAAAATCGACCACATACTCAGCACCACGATACAACTCGGTATGACCTTTTTGGCGGCCAAACCCCTTGACCTCAGTGACTGTCATGCCCATGACGCCAGCTTCTCCGAGCGCATCCCTGACATCATCGAGCTTAAACGGCTTAATAATGGCGGTAATCATTTTCATGGCTTCATCTCACCCAATGAATTAAAGTCTCAGGATAAACTGTAACGCCAACGGAGTGGTTAAAACAGCCACTGGAGGAACAAAATGAGACCTGATTTTCAAACGCTCGATGACATGGCCAGACGGCTGATGGATGCCTTGCCCGAGCCGTTGAAGGCGGCGCCAGAAGAAGTAGAGAGACAATTCCGGTCCATTCTTGAAAAAGGCTTGTCCAAAATGGACTTGGTCACCCGCGACGAATTTGAGGCGCAAAAAAAAGTACTCGAGCGCGCTGAGGAAAAGCTCAAAGAGCTCGAGACTAAACTCAACGCGTCCGAGTAACTTAGCTTTTTTTGAGAGACTGACCACCGCGGCTGGCGATGGCAACGGCACCCACCAAGATCAAGCCACCCATGACCAGCCGAAGCCAGTCTGCGTCACGATTCCAGATGGCGACATTGACCAAGATCCCAGCGGGAATCAACATATTGTTCATCACCGCCAGCTGAGCGGTATTGACCAACCGGGCCCCGCTATTCCAAGCCAGATAGCCAAGGCCTGATGCACCCAATCCCAGCCACAGCAGCACACCCCATTCCACATGACCTTGGGGCATCTTCGACCAATCAGCCAGTGAGACTGCAGCGATCAGCGCGACCAGAGCCCCACCAAAGAAGAAAAAGCCAAAATGGCGAATTTGATTTGGCGCCGGGCCTAGATCCAGTCGTTTATAGAGCACCTGGCCCAAGGCAAAACACACATTGGCACCTTGCACCAAAACAAACCCAAAAATGGCGCTGGTGCTGATGCCATCCCACCGAATCACAATCGCACCCACAACCGCCAATGCTGTGGCCAGCCACCAATGAAAAGGTAAATGCAATCGGCGCTCAAAAAGCTCATCAAGCAAAGTCACATAGAGAGGCGTCAAGGTCGTAAACAGCAGCACCTCAGGCACGCTGAGATAGCTAAATGAGCGAAAGAAGAAGAGATACATCAGACCAATTTGAATGCCACCAATGGCCATCAACTTAGCTGCCATTCTAAGACCGGGCCAATGACGTGCAATCAGGGGAACAAACAGCAGGCTCGCCAGCGCCGTTCGAATGAAGACAGACAAATAGTCATCCACCTGACCGCTGAGATACACCCCGATCAGAGAAAAGCTAAATGCCCAACCCAAGGTCACCAGCCACAAAAGGCCCATCAAACCACTCCCACTCCATCGCGCATCTTAGTGTGTGACTGACCACTGTCAGGTCAATCTGTTGGGGAGAAGTCTAGCATCACCCATCCCAATCACCCGAGAAAACTTGATTCAGGTAATATCAAGATC
>CAJXNU010000148.1 GCA_913057255.1 uncultured Wenzhouxiangella sp. | reverse complement strand
TGACATGAGCTTCGGTGCGCTGTCGCCTGAGGCCAAGATCGCGCTGGCTCGCGGAGCAGAAATGGCCGGCACCGGCATCTGTTCGGGCGAGGGTGGCATGCTGCCTGAAGAACAAGCCGAGAATACGCGTTACCTGTTTGAATTGGGCAGTGCTGAGTTTGGTTGGGATGATTCGATTCCTGAGAAAGTCCAAGCCTTCCATTTCAAAGGCGGTCAAGCGGCCAAGACGGGAACTGGCGGACATTTGCCTGGGGTGAAAAATACCGAGGCGATTGCAAAAGTTCGAGGTTTAGAGCCCGGCACCGATGCAATATCACCAGCGACTTTTCAAGACTTACAGACACCCAAAGACTTTCGTCACTTTGCTGATGAGGTGAGAGAACGCTCCGGTGGGATTCCGATTGGGTTTAAGCTCTCGGCCAATCACATTGAAAAAGACATTCAATTTGCTTTGGATGCCGGTGCCGATTACATCATCTTAGATGGCCGAGGTGGGGCGACTGGCGCAGCGCCTTCGATATTTAGAGACCACATCAGCGTGCCGACACTGCCGGCACTGGCCCGTGCTCGTCGATATTTGGATGCGCAAAAAGCCTCAGGGCGAGTGACCTTAATCATCACCGGCGGGCTCCGCTTGCCAATGGATTTTGTCAAAGCCATGGCCTTGGGTGCCGATGGCGTGGCCTTGGCCAACTCAGCGATTCAGGCCGTTGGATGCGTGGGCGCGCGCATGTGTCATACCAACAATTGTCCGGCCGGCATTGCCACGCAACGAGAAGACCTCCGTGCTCGCTTAAATATCGACCAAAGCGCTCAGCAGCTGGCGCAGTTTTTTGAGACTTCAACACATTTAATGCAGGTCATGGCCAGAGCCTGCGGGCATCAACAATTGTCAGCATTTAGTCTCGACGATCTTTGCACTTGGCATGAGTCTGTTGCCAAACTCACCGGCGTTCGATTTGCTGGCACGGAAGAAACCCCGTGATGCCTGAGGCAGACTGCGCTCTTCGAACTCTACAACGCACACCCGTCCACAAGAACTCTTGAGGGGAACCCCACCAATCGGCACCACCTTGCAAAGCCAAAGCAACCACCACCTACCCTATTGACACGGATTGGGATACGGGGCTTTTGCCTCTGCACACCGAGGGCAACAACGCTCCAAAAATCAACAGTCGGTCTAACCAAAACGATCATTAATCGGCAACAAGGTAGATACTGCGGAGAGATTGGCAAGCAATGGGATGTTCATGCCGACGTTCCGCGATGATTGCTGACTGGATCTATATTTGCTTTATCAAACTATTCGAAGTTGATGACCAAGTTAAGTGCGGCTTTCCCAAGAAGTTGGGTCTTTTCGCACATGAAAGACCGCCGTGACAATAACATTTTGACCGTCGATCAGATATAGCACACGATAGGGGAAGCGGCGCACCGCGATCCGCCTGAATTCTTTATGAATGGTTCGGTAAATAAGAGGGTTTCTTGAAAGCTTGTCCAATGCCTCTTCAATGCACAAAAGGAAGTCGTGACCCAGACCAAGACGCTTGCTTTCATAGATCGCGTATTGCTCTTCAATATCCAGTCCCGCCTCAGGCCTGACTGTCAGCGTGTAAGCCATTCACTTAGACAGAATTCGGGCTTTGACCGTCGGCCAGGGCGAACCGATATCCTGATCAATCTCAAACGCCGCGAGACGACGATCTAACTCCTCTCGTTGGGGAGTCGTTAGGTCGATCTCGGCCTCTTTAGCGATCACACTGTCCCAAAGGGCTTCAGCGAGCATAATACGTTCGGACACTGTAAGTGATTGAATTTCCATTGTATATCGCCTTCAAGAATTTTGTTACTTGGTATATTGGCAAGTGTACCACCTGACGAAGTGGCGCACGACCATTCAAAGCTTCAGGCATCTGAACCTTTTGCTGTTAGCGGCAACAAGCACTCGACATCGTCCGTATAGAGTTCGTTAGCCGGGGAGGTGATACCGATGGTCGAGATTGAAACCTAGGACACCCACATCGGTTGAGACCACATAAAGCCCGTTGCCGGGGACCGCACCCATCTTCGGCGAATGTTTTTTCCCAATAAAAATGTTATTGCGCGTCAATAAAGGCAAAAGGCTTGTCACCTCCATGCTGACGTTGTTGGCATCAATCATTGTCACCATTCCATATAGAGCCCACTACCGTATGGCACGATCTCATCACCAAGCTGGTAAATGGTCCAGTTTTGGCCATTGCTGGTAGCAAGATGCACACGCGAACTCATGGTGCTTCTTCCCTTGAATTGGATTGGTATAAAATATATGCTGTACGTAAAACATATAGTTGTAATGAAATGATCGGTTCGTTTCGTTGCAAAAAAACTCAAAAGCTCTGGAATCAAGATGGCTCAAACTAAATACAACCCCCACCCTGGTGAAATTCTGGACGAAGAGTTTCTCCAACCGCTCGGACTGTCTCAGAAGGCGCTGGCCGAAGCCATTGGTGTGCCCTCAAACCGCATCAATGCCATCGTGCGGGGGACAAGGAACATCAGTGCAGACACAGACCTTCGACTCTCCAGATACTTTGGCTTATCGATTGGCTTCTGGTTACGGCTACAGCAGGCTTATGACCTAATGGAAGCCCAGAAAAAGGCCGGGGCTGAGATCAAAAAGATCAAACCGCATGCCAAAAGATCATCGGTAGTTGCCACTTAAATCTAGCTCTAAAATCGTCACAACATCGGAAAAAGATCGGCACAGAAATGAGCACCGTGCGATCTCATGACAAGTCATTTAGCCAACAGCCTCGCCTACTGAGGCAGGCACAACGATCACCTCAATCAGTTGGTCTTTTGAAATCGATCTTTAAAAATTGCGCCACTTGAATCACAGGATGATGAGGTGGTTTCTATTTCTCTAACCCCATTGTTAAACGTTTGGGGCCAACCCGAATCATTCTGACAATCATAGGTAATTTTGGATAAGCCGTCGTTTTCCTCAAACATTGTCAGGCTGAACTCACCAAACGGGCCTAAGAATGAAGCGCTCGTCAGACTGTTGTTGTAGAAAGCTTGCTCGCCGATGGTCTGGACGCTCTCTGGGATGGTGAGGGTCGTTAGGTCATTCCCGGCAAACGCATGGGCACCTATAGACTGAACGCCCGACGGAATCGTGATGCTTGTCAGTCTTGAGCTCGCCGATACAACGTCTTCTGACATAAGGCTGCCACTAATCTCTGATGAATCAAGAACATCGTTTGCTTCAAAGGCCCGGTCACCAATTCGGGTAACTTGTAAAACCTCTCCACCATGAGCAATGGTAGATGGAATGGCAATCTGTGTATCGACGTTGTCCAAAGTCCGGCCAACTAAAGAAACATGGCTTGTTCCGGGGATGGCCTCATACACGAGGCCATGACGCTCAAACTGAGCAATCGTCACCACATTACTCACTGCCGATGGCGCACTCGTGCCCGCTTTGTTCGTCGCAGTGACCGTAAAGGTATAAGCTGTATCGATGTCCAATCCCTTGACAACAATCACGCCACTGCCTGACTGCGAAAGATCAGCAGTGATCCCACCAGGACTCGATGTGGCGGTGTAGGTGATAATTTCGGAGCCGCCATTATTGGCCGGCGCCGTGAAAGGCACCTCTGCCTGACCCATCCTAGCCACCACCAATCCAATCGTTGGAGCATCTGGTACTGTCGCTGGCGTGACCGCGCTGCTGGCAAGCGATGGAGCGCTCCCACCGACCGTGTTTTTTGCCACCACCGTAAAGGTGTAGCTCGTGCCATTGACCAAGCCCGTGACCGCACAGCTCAACTGCGCGGTGGTGCAAGTCACGCCTCCTGGGGTGCTGGTCACCTCATAACTGGTAATCGGCGACCCGCCCGTATTGGCTGGTGCGGCCCAGGAAACGATCACTTGTTTATCACCAAAGCTGGCCGCCACATCGGTGGGCGGACCCGGCACACCCACTGGAGTGACCGGCGTGCTGGCAGTCGATGCCGGGCCAAGTCCCACAACATTGATGGCACTGACTGTAAAGGTATAAGCGACCCCGTTGGCCAAGCCAGTGACGTTACAAAACAGTTCCGCACTTGTACAGGTTAACCCTCCTGGCGAAGCGGTGACTTGGTAGCCAGTGATGGCAGCACCACCATCGCTGCCTGGCGCTACCCAAGCTACGGTCGCCTGCCCATCACCTGCAACAGCGCTGACACTGGTCGGTGCATCCGGCTGCCACACCAAACCAGGGATGGGCTGGATTTCAGGGGTTGTGCCTGGCGCATCGTACACAATGGCTTGCAAGTAAGGATATGACCGGCGATCGCCTTGTTCGATTGCCCAAATACCAGTGTTTGCGGTGAAGTCCCATCCCGAAAAAGTGACCGACTGCCTCATTTGCGCACTGCTCTGGCCTGAAGCCAGCATAGATGTTTGCCCTGAGACTTCGCTGTCAAAAAAGGTCGCACTGTGAGCCGTGCAATCGGTACTGCTGTTGGCAAATGCATCCCCCGAGCTTCCTCCATTGACTTCGCCTGCAGCATAACTATT
>CAJXNU010000147.1 GCA_913057255.1 uncultured Wenzhouxiangella sp. | reverse complement strand
CGGAATCGTCCGGCTATACTTTAGCTCGGCTCTGTTTTCGCCATTCTCTTCGATATATCTCATACCGCTGTATCCGTTCTTTAGCGTCCTAGCAATAGTATTTTCAGTCTCGCTCTTTGTTTGGGCATGGCGCACTGGTTCCAAATGCTTCCCGGTCATTGCGGCAATACTTGCCGGTATCTGGCTTGTGCCTGGGGCATTTAGCCTGGGTGGTGTTGTATTTCCATGGTATCTTTGGCCTTCTAAGTTCCTCTACCAGGCGGTTTTCGTTTCTGTCTTGGTAGCAATCATCTGGAATCAAAAATCCAAATTGATGGCTATTGCGAGGGGGGCATTCGTCGTGCTTATTGCTACGATTTTGATGTATCAACTCTTGCTTTCGTACAATAAGGGCCGGCAAGAAATGGGGTTTCGCGCATCGGTTGGAAAATATATTGCAAGCATTGCTAAGCCTGGTGATAGCTTATTCCTTGAGCCGGCAGGATACATTCCTTACTACGCCAGACTTAAGACGATTGATGAGGTGGGTCTTACGAGTGCCGCAGTACTGAAATTTAAAAGATCTCATCCGGAAAATTGGTGGATTCAAGCGGTTAAAAGCAATCGGCCAACTTTTCTTGTGCAGCGAGATCACATACTTGAAAATAAGACATATCAGGGCGCCACTTTGGAATCGGCAGACGCCGATTGGCTCTGGGAAAATTATGGAATTGTGAAAACCTTCACGTACAACCCGAACGATTGGGCTGCTTCGGAATGGCGCAGGTGGGTACTCAGGCGGGGTTCGCACGCCTCATACCACCTATTGCAGTTACGCGAAGCGCAAAATGTCAATGAGGGCGAATAGCGCATGGTCAGGCGAGGGGTCTTGATCATTGGTGGAGCCTCAGCGATCGGCGAACAGGTGGCGCGGCGCTTGGCGACCAGCGGCTCCAGCTGGTCCTTGGGTCCGTGCAGGATGAACCCGATGTCGGGATTCTTCTTCGCAGACAGCGAAATGCCGGCAACAACGGTTGCCGGCCCTTCGTCGCCGCCCATGGCATCAACGGCAATGCTTATCATGCGAGGAGAAGCATAATGAAGGAATCCATGTGCCAGCCGCATGGACTGGCACATGAATGCGAGGTCTTACTCGTTGACTTCTTCTTCGGTCTCTTCGACCTCAGGTGCGACCTCGATCACTTGACGGCCGCGGTAGAAACCTTCGGCAGACACGTGATGGCGACGGTGTGTTTCACCCGTTGTTGGCTCTTCGGATAAAGCCGCCGAGGTCAATGAGTCATGCGAACGACGCATGCCACGACGCGAGGGGGTTTTACGACTCTTTTGAACTGCCATTGTCTCTATCTCCAAAAATGCCGGACATCACTCATCCGTATGGTTCTTCTTCAAATCAGCCAACACCTCAAACGGGCGATGTGTTGGTTCATTATCTACGTCAGCCCGCTCATCGGCCATCTCAGGCGGCTCTGGCGCCTCTGGATCAATTGGCACCAAAGGCAACGCCAGCAAGATCTCTTCTTCTACTAACCGTGCCAAGGGTAAATCCTCACCCTCGCAGATCAGTGGCTCGTAGTCGGCTGGCAACTCATTGGCCTCGGCCTCACTTTGCACCACACCCACCCGCGATTGGTTCTGAACGCGGTGAACAAACGAACGCAAGGTTCGCTGGCACACCAAAGAGACTGCTGTTTCCACTGACAAATCAGCGACCACATGTCCTTGCCCATCGTGTGCGAACGAGACATCGAATCTCACCACATCATCTGGCTTTGGTGTGACAATCAGACCCTCGAGCCTGTCTAAAGACGCCAGAGGAATCTCTCCCGAGAAACGCTTCTTGGCGGCTGCCACTTTTCCGGGCCTTACCCGATCAGGATAATTCCGTGACATAAGCCCCCTAGTATATCATTGAGGGCTGACAACCGACAATAATTGAATGCATCATGAAAATCATCCTCGCCTCCAGCTCTGTCTACCGGCGGGCCCTGCTTGAGCGCCTCAAACTTGACTTTGAGGTGATGGCGCCAGAGATTGATGAAAGCCCGCTGCTCGGAGAATCTGGGCAGGGGCTGGCTTGCCGGCTGGCCGAACAAAAGGCCCAAGCAGTGGCTGGACTTCTCAACGCCCCCGCCAATTGTGTGATTATCGGCTCCGATCAAGTAGCCGAAGCCAATGGGGAAATGCTGGGAAAACCCTTGACTGTGGAGCGCGCGATCGCCCAGCTCATGCGCTTGAGCGGCCAAACAGTGACATTTCACACCGCCATGGCGGTGATGGCCAATTCAGAAATCTCGGCTTCCTACGTGCCAACCACTATCCAAATGCGCCCATTCAATGCCGCTGAGGCGGCCCGTTACGTTGATCATGACCAGCCGCTCAATTGCGCTGGCGCAATGAAAACAGAGTCGTTGGGCATCTCGTTGATGCAATCGTTTTCTAGCGATGACCCAACCGCCATCATTGGACTGCCCCTAATTGCGCTGAGCCAGAAGCTTCGCGAACTCGGATTCCAACTGCCCTGACGGAGACTTTGGGGCTGCGTGGGCGAGAAAAACTGCCCGAAAATACGAGCAAAAAATGCCCTGTAAACCGGTGTGGTGCTAAGCTAGGGAATTGATTGCACTGACTATGCCGGAGAACAGATCAATGACCTCCCCCACCCACACCGACTTCGCGCACTGGCGTCTGACCAGAGACCTAGATGGCATTGCTTGGCTGACTCTGGATCATGCGACCGAAGGGGTCAATACCCTCGGCACAGCTGTCCTTGCTGAGCTCGATGCTTTGATCACTGAGTTGGAGTCCGATCATCCTCGCGGATTGGTGCTGATGTCAGGCAAACCCAAGACCTTCATCGTCGGCGCAGATGTCCGCGAGTTTGACGCCACCGATAAGGTGTTCGAACTCGAGGACAACGTCCGCCGCGTCCATGGCTTGTTCAAACGCGTTGAAGATCTGCCTTTTCCTACGGTGGTGGCGTTTGAAGGCTACTGCCTAGGTGGCGGACTGGAATTGGCGCTATGTTTTGACTGGCGGATTGCTCTCGATGGCGAGCACACACGCATCGGCTTCCCAGAAGTTAAGCTGGGCATTTATCCGGGGTTTGGTGGGTCTGGTCGCTCAATCGCTGCGATGGGCGCACTCAATGCCATGCCTATTATGCTCACGGGTCGAATGCTCAAACCGCGTCCTGCGCGCGCTCTGGGACTCATTGACCAGGTGGTCTCACCCCATGGGTCTTTAAAATGGGCAGCTCGCAATGCCGTGCTACGCAATAAAAAACATGCCAAACCAAGCCTCATCAAACGACTGGCGCTGATCGGCCCTGTGCGACGTTTTTTAGCAGGTCAAATGCGCAAGCAAACCGCGGCAAAAGCCAGACGCGATCACTACCCCGCACCGTTTGAACTGATCGATGCATTTGAAACAGCCGGTCACAATACCAGCCAAATGATTGCTTTGGAGGCAGAAAAAGTGCCTCGCTTGCTGGCCGGCGAGACCTCCAGAAATTTGAGGCGCGTTTTCCGACTCATGGAGCAGCTCAAGGGGCAAGGCAAACGAAGCGACTTTAAGGCGCATCGTGTGCATGTTATTGGCGCCGGCGTCATGGGTGGAGACATCGCTGCGTGGTGTGCCTTGAGAGGGCTATCGGTCACTTTGCAAGACCGTGAAATGAAATATATCGAGCCTGCCATTGAACGTGCGCACAAGCTGTTTAAGCGCAAACTCAAAAAGCCCACCCTGGTAGGCGCTGCCAAAACCCGGTTGGTGGCCGATCCCGAAGGCAAAGGGGTTGAAAGAGCCGATGTCATCATCGAGGCCATTTTTGAAAACCTAGACGCTAAAAAAGCCTTATTTGCTGATCTCAATGGACGCATCAGCCCACACGCCATTTTGGCCACCAACACCTCCGCCATTCCATTGGCAGAGATTGCCACGGTATTGGATGACCCATCGCGCTTGGTGGGCTTGCACTTTTTCAATCCAGTGGCACAGATGCCGCTGGTGGAAGTGGTCTACGACACAAGCACTGAGCAAAAATGGATTGATGATGGGGCGAGCTTTGCCACACAAATTGGGAAATATGCCCTACCCGTGACCTCTACACCTGGCTTTTTGGTCAACCGGGTCCTGGCGCCTTACATGCGAAACGCAATGGAATTGCATCGAGAAGGGGTGCCAAAAGAAGCCATCGATAAAGCGGCTGAACAGTTTGGAATGCCAATGGGTCCAGTTGAGTTGGCAGACACCGTCGGCTTGGATGTGGGCCTTGGGGTCATCACCACCTTAATGGGTGATTCGGCCGGTGAGGACAGGAAAATCTTAGAGGCCATGGTGGCCGACGGGAAGCTTGGCAAAAAGTCTGGGCGCGGATTTTATGAATGGAAAAAAGGCAAGGCCCAAAAGGATGGCAATGCTCATCGCGGTCATGACTTGGATGCACTGGCTAAACGCCTAATGGCGCCATACTTTGCAGAGTGTGAGTCTTGCCTGGCCGATGGCGTCGTGGCGGATGCAGACTTACTCGATGCGGGCATGATTTTTGGCACGGGC
>CAJXNU010000146.1 GCA_913057255.1 uncultured Wenzhouxiangella sp. | reverse complement strand
GCTAACGGTGACGTTTACCTCCTCAACGACTGATGTGTGCACGATCACCAGCGGCGGTGCATTGACGTTTGTGACCACCGGCACCTGCACGATCGCTGCAGACCAAGCAGGTAGCGCCGCCTTCGAGCCGGCATCGACCGTATCCCAGTCGTTTACCGTACAAGACCCCTTCCCCAGTGGCACAGGGACGCACGATGACCCCTATCAGATCACCAATTGGAATCACCTAAATGCCATGCGCAACGATTTGGATGCGTATTACCAACTGGCCAATGACCTAACAACTCAAACAAGTGGCTATGAAGCCCACGCAAGCGCCACCGCCAATGAGGGTGAAGGCTGGTTGCCCTTGGGGCCGAATTACTCTACGCCTTTTCGCGGCGCTCTAGATGGTCAGGGGTTTACGATCCAAGGCTTAAACATTAACAGCAACAGCTTTTATTGGACCGGCTTTATTGGGGTGTATCAACCCAACTTTGCAGAAGAGGGAGAAGCCACCATCCAAATCAAAAACCTCGGGCTCCTAGATGTCAACATCACCGGGGTTAGAGATACTGGCGCTTTGATTGGTGAGATTTTACCTACGAGCACCTTCAGTGGTGATCCAGATCTAGCGGCTAAGCGTGCGACCATCGTTGTACAAGATGTCTTTGTCAGTGAAGGAACCGTTGCAGGCACCCGAAGAGTGGGCGGCCTCATTGGACTCAACGATAATCGAGTCGTTCAGCGCATCTATTCCAACGTCTCAGTGAGAGGGGTGGATGCAGTGGGGGGTCTGGTTGGTGAAAGTGCTGGGGTAATTCTTGACTGTTTTGCATTGGGCTCAGTTCAGTTATCGGATTCGGAAGCCGTTCCATCCAATCCAAAAGGGCTGGGTGGCTTAATGGGCTATAACGGTCGAACGATCGAACGCTGCTACGCCATCGGACCTGTTGACGACAGCGAGTCATCCGGTGGCTTGTTTGGGACCGCGTGGATTGAACCGAATAATTATTGGGACCCGGAGACCACAGGCCAGCAAAGTAGCACTGGCACCAATGAAGATCCCGACCCCGATGCCGAAGATTCGGGAGGACTAAGCTCCATACAGCTCAAAACCCTCAATCAGATCGCCACCACCTGGGATTTTGAAAACGTGTGGACCATCACAAATCCAGCCACTGGCGCCATCGCCTATCCAACCCTTCGATCCATGCCCATCAGCCCAGCCCCTGGACTGACCACCACCCCCGGCACACCCCCGCTGATCTCTCCAGCCGATGGTGCCACAGCAGTTGATGTCACCACAACGCTGACTTGGTCAGATCCGGTGCTGGCCGATAATTTTGTGCTGGAGCTCGAAACCAGCGATGGGTCCGTCACTGTTTTCAATGGCGAGATCATTGGCGAGACTGAAAAGACCCCCTCTTTATTGCAGGGCAACACCACCTATCGCTGGCGTGTCCGTGGCATTAACACCACGCATGATTCGTCCAGTCCTGTATTCGGGCCCTTTAGTGATTATGCAACGTTCACCACAGGCCCGAGGCCCGATGAAATATTTTCGGATCGATTCCAGGCCACGGGGCAGTAGCCTGCCTGATTGGCCGTGTGGTAACGACAGATAAGAAAGGCTCTAGCCAAAGCCTCCCCGCTCATATCTGCATGCAAGCATAAAGACTGTACTCGGCTATCAGCCAGCCAACTCGGTGCTGTTTTACTCAATCTCTGACTAGAGTAGACTCAGCCCGAGTTGGATCTGCCACCCGAGTGGCGATGAATCTGTCTGTGAGGGCAGGTTGATCCGTCGTTTTACCGATGAGTAGCCAACAGTCACCTTAATGCGATCATGGTCGATGTCACTGGCCTGAAACAAAAAAATGGCACAAACCAGCAGAAATGAAAGCAGGATTGCCGCCTTTGTACCTGTTCGGCAAATGCGTTACCCTTATTTATGCGTAATGGCTGTGTCTACACGCCTGATGACGAAATTCTCTGGGGAGTTCGCTATGTTGCTAGGTGCCATTCCAAAAAGACACTGTCTCCTACCAGCGCTTGTACTCACGCTGGTCGGAAACTTAGCGTTCGCCAATGGCGTGGTCACATTCGATGGCGGCGACGGTTCCGAAGCTAATCCATATCAAATATCCACTTGGGCACAACTCAATGCCATCAGAAATGACTTAAGTGCCCACTACTTACTCACCGCCTCACTGGCTCCCTCAGATGATGGGTACAGCACATATGCCGGCGCCACAGCCAATGCAGGTCAAGGCTGGCTGCCGATAGGCAGCGGTCCCTTCTTCACGGGTTCTTTTGATGGTGGCGGGAATATCATCGCCGGCCTTTTTATCAATCGCCCAGACCTCGACTACGTGGGGCTGTTCGGTTATTGGATACCACCCGTATCATCCGATGGCGAGACGCCTGCCCAGATTAAAAATATTGGATTATCGGACGTGGCCATTGTCGGCGGAAAATATACTGGTGCACTGATCGGCCGGTTGCGTTTTGGTCAATTGGGCTTTTCCGTGGAGCGAGCCTATGTTGTGGGTGGAAGCGTCTCTGGCACCATCGCAGTTGGGGGCTTGATAGGAACCTTGGAAGCGAATGAAGCCAGAGAAATTTTTAGCGCTGTTGATGTGGCAGGCCACGACGAAGTGGGTGGCTTAATCGGTCGGAAGCTCGGAGCCGTTGAAGACTGTTTTGCGGTGAGCTCTGTTTCGATATCTGACCCGGACAGCATTCCAGCTGACCCTAAGGGCATTGGTGGCTTGTTTGGGTGGGCTACAAGAGCAACACGACGCTGTTATGCCGCTGGCGCTGTTGGACCCGTTGGGACCGAAACCCTAGCGGGCGGTTTGTTCGGCACCGACGGTTCTGATACCGAAGATTCGTATTGGGATGTCTCCAGCACAGGCCAAACCAGCGCGCGAGGCGGGGCAAATGACGAAATGGGTGGCCTTGATTCCAGTGACATGAGGCAATTAGACCAAATCGCCACCAACTGGGACTTTGACAATGTCTGGACGATCACTGACCCAGCCACCGGTCTTGCCTCCTATCCCTATCTTCGATCCATGCCCTTACTTCCACCACCCGGAAACACAGCCGAACCCGCTGCTCCCACGCTCACCGCACCCGCAGACGATGCCACAGATGTTGATGTCGTCCCGACGCTGACTTGGTCCAGTGCTCTGCTGGCCAATGCCTATGAGCTGGAACTTGAAACTGCCGATGGCCTCACCACGGTCTATCAAGGGTCGGTAGACGACACGAGCTTTACCCCTGAGATGCTCCAAGGCAACACGATGTATCGATGGCGTGTGCGGGGCATCAATAGCCTTTTGGATGCTGATGACCCTGACCTGGGTCCATACAGCGCAACTTTTGATTTCACTACTGGCCCAAGACCTGATGAAATATTTTCGGATCGATTCCAAGCCACGGGTCCGTAGCCTGCCTGATTGGCCCGGCAGGAGCGATAGATAAAAAAGGCCTTTTTAGCTGAAGCATCCCCACTCATATCCGCAAGCATTAGAATGCGCTCTGGTCATTGACTGATCTGAAATCAGCGCTCAGAGAGGACCCCATCTCCGCATGCCAGGATAAAGACTATGCTTGAGTGTCAGTCAGCCAACTTTCTGCTGCTCTTCCAAGCGTTTTATCAAAAGTCGCCAGCGGCGCTTTAAGGTCAATGGCCAATTGTAGATAGGCGGCATCATTGGCGGATAATCCAGTCTCACGCGCCAATTGAAATTGGGAAATTGGATCGATAGGGTGACGCGTCAACTCAAGATCTGCCAAGTCCTGCAGCGCGCTTATCATCTGAGCTTCACTGTATTGGCTTACCTTTTTCAATGCGACACTCAGCATTTCGTGATGAATCAAATCCGGCACAAAGAGCGCTTTTCCCACCATCACCAGCATGGCCTCATCGCGTGAGGGTTCATCGAACAACACGGCCGCGAGAACACTGCAGTCGACCACCAGCGGTGGCTTACGGGCATGGCGTCCGACCGGCTCGGCAACAATGAGTGACTGATGGTGCATTAAGTCACAACCACGAGCGATGCATCACGACCGGTCATCGTGATCTCACTTCATGATTTCGCTTCACGATTTGCCGTCTCGGCTACGCCTGACAAGATCAACGGCCAGGGGGGCATCGGCGATCGGCTCAATCTGGCTCGCCCGATGTTCGGCAGCGACCTGCTCGATGGATTTGGTCCCGGTCGTTTCGCCCAGCGCAGGCACACCTCGATGGTGCTGGAGATCTGGCGCATGAACGGCAGCAGAGATGAGCGACAAAAGCTCCCCCTGGAGGGATCGATGATTGGTTTTGGCACGAGCGCGTAGCTGTATGACCAAATCCTCAGGCACGTTTTTGATTGAAAGATTGCTCATTTTGACCCTCTGGGTTCTGTAATAGCTCCATTATGGCACCATAATAGATCCTCTTGCAATCCTATCCACACAAAAGGGCTCAAGCGACGCCAGGCTGGAAACGATCGGCAAAAACGCCTATAGGGTTTCCTGATGCCCATCGAAGCATCAGCCATCGACCTCAGAGAAATGACCCGCAGACCAATCCCAGTCGCATACGCTGCGCCCACGTAGATAAAGCCACTGCGCCTGTCGGCG
>CAJXNU010000145.1 GCA_913057255.1 uncultured Wenzhouxiangella sp. | reverse complement strand
CTTTGGTATAGGACAACTGCTCTTGGGCTTGCTCGGCGGCCGCTTGTGCTTGAGATAAGCGAGCCTGTGCGGCATTGAACTGATTGTTGGCTTGATCGAGCTCAGCTTGCGAGGCCACCCCGCGCTCAACCAATGGGCCAATGCGCTCCAGTCTCTGACGGGCATCGGTTAAGGCGGCTTGAGCCTCTGCCAAATTCGCATCGGCTTGGTTGGCTCGGGCGCGCTGTTCGGTGTCATCTAAGGAAACAATCAATTCACCCGCATCAACGACATCGTCCACATCGAAGGGTATGGCCACCACCGTGCCTGAGGTTTGTGCGGATACGGTGCTTTGTTGAACCGCCTCGATCCGCCCATCCAAACGAGCGTACTCGACCAACGGTGATGACTCCACGCGCACCCATTCAGGCCCGTTGCTTGGAGAGGTTTGCGCGTTCAGTGGTGCGGTCGATACAAAGAGGGCGACAGTGGCGGCCGCCAGCATTGGGCCAAGACGCATTCCACGGACATTTATTTGAGTCATCGCATTCACCTATTGGGTTGCCACAACCACCCAAGGAATTTGTCACCAATCACAGGGTGGATGGATCGCTAGACGATCATTTCGGCATTATATTAGATTTTTCTGTTATACGTCGGAAGGGCGGCTGTGATAACCCAAGCTGGGGTCTAGATGGGCATCAATTTGGTCTTGTACCCACTGAGCCTGAGCCTCATCCAAATCCCCCCGAAAACCGCCCACTTTGGCTTTTCTGACCTTTAAGGCTTCTGGATCGTTGGCATCTCGCAAACGCAGTGACTCATTTTGGAAATACCCCTCTTTTTCTAAGCGTCGCATGTTCTCCACCGACCCAAACTCTATGGCTTTTTGGTAAGCCTCATCGCTAAAAGTCTCGCCCAACAGCTCGGTGATTTTTCGCAAAGTCGCTTCCGTATCGTGGCGAAGGTCTTCATAACGCACCAGCAAGGCACCGTCTCGTCCCGCCACCGTTCTCGCCCAGAAGTTGTAATAGCGAATGATCGCAGGCAATCCAAGCTGTGGGTTTTGGACAAACGTCCAACGATCCATCGCTTGCCAATCAATGCGCCCATCTGGATTGACATCGGCCTCAATCAACTCGCGCTTAAAGGCCTTGGTTCTTTTCTGATACTGACGATGCCAAGACACCACGATGTCACCTGGGTGCCTAGCCAAAACAATGATTTTTTTGCCATGAATCAGCGCATCATTGGTTGCATACGCCTCAGCAATCAAATGCTCTAAGCTGTACCAACCATTGGAGATGATCCAGCGCGGTAGGCCTTTTTTCTGTAACGCCAACTCATCGGCGACAAACACCCGTTTGGGCGAAATGCCATCTCGATGGTGATAGAGCTGGGTTAACAACGTCCGAAGCCAGGTCGACCCGGTTTTCGGGTGGCGGATCATCACCACCTGTCCCCGCTCGAGCATCCCTCTTCGTTGGCGGTCAAACAAACGATAACGGATATAGGTGCGGGGCTTTTTAGGGATCCAGGCGGTTGAATATAAAATCGCCCAATGCTTGATGCGGTCGTGGCTAATTACCATGAGTTCAGCGCCTTAGGGTTTGTCTATGAATACACGCACCGACCCAGCAGGCTCAATGATTGGGCGCCGGTCCGTAGCGATTGGCCCCCGCTTGGCTTTCAAACAACAACAAGATCAGCAAAATCAGGCCGCCCACCACCGGCACAAATCCCAGCAACACCCACCAGCCACGGCGACCGGTGTCGTGTAAACGTCTGACAATGACCGCGAGTGTCGGGAAAAAGGCGACAACCAAGAAAGCGAATAAAAAAGTGTCGACGCTTGGCGAGTAGACACTGATGCCCATAGGGTGGCGCATCAGGCCATCTCCATAAAAAGCGCCCACCAAAATCACCACTGCCGCATTGACCAAATAAAAAGTCCAAAACTCTTTTCTGGGGGCACGACCACTGAAGTCCATGTACTTCTTCCACGGGATCAGATAAGTATTCATCGGGCGCTCTCTTTGTTAAGTTTGTTTGCTTATTATGCCACGCGGGCCTTTTCTTTCCGAATGAGAATTGGGGCCCTGGTATCTCAAGAAATCCTTTCATTTTTATCTTTTTGACATTGGCGAGCTGAGCGTTGTTTTAAAATGCTGGGTGCTGCATCAACAATCACCGCTGAATGGAAGGATCGATTCAATGAGCGACGAACAAGCGTATAAAAGTTGGATGTGTGTGGTCTGTGGTTGGATTTACCACGAAGAAGAGGGCGCGATTGATGATGGCATCCCGCCTGGCACCCGTTGGGAAGACGTACCCGAGTCTTGGGTCTGCCCAGACTGTGGCGCCGGCAAAGAAGATTTTGAAATGGTCGAGCTCTAAGCGAGCAACACCCATCACTTTGCTCTAGACCATCCCCGCACTAATGACGCCCGTGGCCCAGCGGCCTTCGGGCATCAATCGAAACCAACGAGCTTTTGGGCCGGTGGGGTCGACTGTAAACCTTTCCATCTGCGCCTGGCTGTTGACCGATGTGGCCGGCGCAGAGAGATACTGCACCCCCTCATGGACCACGCTAAAGATTTGGTGAACATGCCCGAATGCGACTGCGCGGGCCCACTGTGGATCCAATCGATTCATCAACTCTTCCGGTGAGCGCAATGGAAACCGATCAATCCATGGCGATTGAACTGCCATGGGCTGGTGGTGAACAAAAAGCAAGGTTGGCTGTGGGTCTTGTCCCAAGCAGTCTAGCAAGCTGAGTTGGTCTTGATTCAATTCGCCCGCGGGATCGTTTTCAACCACGCTATTGAGCAGCGCTAAGC
Organism: uncultured Wenzhouxiangella sp.; assembly: GCA_913057255.1. Taxonomy (GTDB): domain Bacteria; phylum Pseudomonadota; class Gammaproteobacteria; order Xanthomonadales; family Wenzhouxiangellaceae; genus Wenzhouxiangella. The sequence goes on along the minus strand of CAJXNU010000145.1, from coordinate 1,850 downwards.
GCCATCCACCCCAATGAAGCAATGGGCCCGAGTCATACCCAGCTGAGCCAAACACTGACGCCATTTCATCCACATCATCGTGATTGCCTGGAATCCATCCCACCTGAGGCGCCAAACCTTCAAGATGCGTGACCACCCGCTCATAAGCTGGCCTCGATCCATCTTCTGCCATATCACCGGTCAGCACCAAACCATCTGGTTTGAGCGCTTTAAGCGCGGGTTTGAGCTGTGCCAAGCAGGCATCGGGGCTTTGGTCTCGATAAAGCCCTTCGGGGTCTTCCAAAAAATGGGCATCCGACAGCTGGATCAGCGTAAAGGGTCGTTGACTCATGGGGTATGCCTATTGTGGCTTCTGGTTTAGGAAACTCACAATGACCACATCGCCAATTTCCAGGCCCAAGCGATCGCTGTGCCCAGCATTGAGCTCTAGGACATGCTGGGCGGGGCGCGCGGAGGGATAGGTCGGGCATCGCTGAGATCGGCATGGCTTCGCGTTTTCGATGATATCGACCACTTCCAGTTGGCCGTTTAGATAAATGATATCCAGTGGGATGCGTGTGTTTCGCATCCAAAAAGCGCGTGGCTCCTCGCGCCGAAAAACAAACCACATGCCCTCATCGTCAGGCAGATGATCCACAAACATCAGACCGCGTGCCCGACTTTCATCATCGTCTGCAATGGAGACTTTATATCGCTCACCCTTCACCTCAACCCATGGCCGGTCATCGGCACAGGCACTCAGGGTCACCATGAGTGCCAAAGCAAAAAAATATCGAGTCAAAGCATGGGGTGTCATGGCCTCAGTGTAGCGAACTTTAATCTTCAAGCAAGGCTTTAAGGGCGGCAATGTTGGCCTTGGCTTCATCACCCGTGGTCGCCACACGGCCACTGGCCTCAGGCCAATCGATGCAGTCTTCAGGCAGCTCGGTTAAGAAACGACTGGGCTCAGCTGACCCCACCTCGCCCGCTCGACGACGCTGTGCACAATGGGATATCGACAAAACGCGTCGAGCACGGGTGATGCCCACATACATCAGGCGACGCTCTTCTTCAATTTGCCCATCTTCAAGGCTTCTTGAATGAGGCAACAACCCTTCCTCACAGCCCACCAACCACACCCGATCAAATTCCAAGCCTTTGGCTGCATGCAGGGTCATCAAGCGCACTTGGTCGAGGCCGTCATGGCGATCGTCATCGGGGCCCGCGACCAAAGCCAGGCGGGCGAGCAGGGCATCGGCGCTCAGCTCTTCTTGGCTTAAGCGTTGCACCCAACCCACCAGATCTTTTAAATTCTTCCGCCGCCGGTCTTTTTGTTTGATTTCATCGTTGGCGCTGACCCAGTCGAGATAGTCCATGTGCTCCATCATCTCGTTAAAGATTGAGCCCAAGGCGGTGATGCCGTTGCGCTCGAGCTGGTCATTGAAATCGATGAGCATGTTGGTGAAACCGCGAAAAGCGCTGGCGGCTTTGGGGTTGATGCTTTGCTGAAAGCCTTCATTGAGCGCGGCTTCAAAGAAACTCACACGCGCTTTGTCGGCGTAGCGTCCGAGTGAGGCCATGGCCACAGAGCCCAAGCCCCGGCGGGGTGAATTGGCCACCCGCATAAAGGCTGGGTTGTCATTGGGGTTTAGGAGCAATCGAAGATAAGACAGACCATCTCGGATCTCTCGGGCATCGAACCAACTTGGCCCGCCGGAGACCACGTAGGGCACGCCCAATTCTCGTAACGCCAACTCAAGGGCTCTGGCCTGCTGGTTGGACCGATACAGCACCGCGCACTGGCCCCAGGGGGTTCTGTTGCCATGGTGGGTGCCCACGATGTCTCTCGCCACGCCCTCGGCTTCGTCTCG
>CAJXNU010000144.1 GCA_913057255.1 uncultured Wenzhouxiangella sp. | reverse complement strand
TTACTTATTTGGTGATGGTGCGGACTTGGGGAGAGGGCACAGACTCGCCGCTTTAAACGCTATTGAGTCAGTTCACCGGATGGCGGGACTCATCACAAAAACGAATTGAATCTGTTTTGATCAAACGCTCTTTTTTTGCGCAACAACCAGAGTCCCTCGGACGGGCAGACCAATATTCTTCCGCAAGTGGACTTCCTCAGTGACTGGCGTGCCAAAGTCCTTGCTCAATAACTCATGAAGATACTCTGTATGGTGTTGATAGCGACCAGACGCCGGGTCAGCCGTATAAGGGTAAGTGTGAGTGCTCTCTACCGAAAACCCAAGCCACCCTTTGGGAGTCAGACGTTTAGCGATTTGATCAATGACAAGTCTCAGATCACCCACATAAATTAACACATCAGTACAAACCATGGCGTTCCAGCGCTGATCGGTATGATGCAGGTAAGCTTCGATGTCTTGACGTACGAGTGATCGATAGATGTTGCGCCTTTTGGCGAGATCCAGCATCTTCTGAGACAAATCAACCCCATCGATATGAGACACCTGATCTTTCAGGGCATCACCCATGAGCCCGGTGCCACAACCCAAGTCAAGCACTTCGCCCAGATTTTGGCTGGTCTCAATGGAGGCCAGCAACTCAACCAGCATTCTTGGCACTTGATAATCTAGTTGCCCAACCAGATGCTCATCGAAGCGTTCTGCATAGTCATCAAATAGCCTTTCAACATACTCTGAACTGGGCTTGTTGGGTATCTCCCCGCGTGCCAGTTGCAGAAAATGCTGGGTTGTGGGACAGCTCGGATCGAGGGTATGGGCTTTTTCGAGCGCCTCAATTCCTTCTGTTATTCGAGCATGCCGCAGCAGGAAGCAACCTAAGGCCCTGTGACTGTAGCTGGAGTCTGGATTAAAGTGTATGGCTTTCCGAATCATGGCTTCTGCAGCGACTGGATTGCCTTCATCAGAAAGGGTCTGAGCACTTTTCAGCAGGCCTACGATTGGACTGGCCAAGGCCTCACTGAGTTTGTCCTTGGGTGGAGACTTGCTCAGTTGATGAAGATGATGGCTCAGCGCTGGGCTCTCAGGATGATGTTGGAGTCCCGTTTGGAAAACTTGGGTTGCTCGCTCTGGTTGGTCCAGCTCAATCAGGCATAAACCCAGACTATTCCAGCCTGAAACCAATTGTGGCGCCTCAATGGTGACCCGCTCGGCAAGTTTGGCTGCACGCTCAAATTGTTTCAGTCCTCTCAGCGCAATAGATAAGTTAGCCAACAGGGCGGGCGAGGCGCTGTATTGATTTTGAAAATCATCTAGAACGGCAGCGGCTTGCTCAAAATCTTCACGGTGCAGGAGCAGCCCAGAATAAGTCAAAGCTACTTGCTCAACATTCGGATGCTCACGCATGACTTGCTGACACAGCAGCAGGGCACCCTCTTGGTCGCCACCGGCCCAAAGCCCAAGTGCATTCTTTAAATTTGTTTCAATCATGTTGCGGATGCCTGTGCTGCAATATCGAGTGCATCATACGCCCAAATGGGGAAAAGTAGGCGAGGATTTGAGGTCAAAAGCCGAGTACTTTTGCGCCGTCAATGGGCCTGCCCACCGAGGAAAAACAGTGTGACCAATCCGAGTAATCCGATGGCAATGATCATGCCGAGACACCCACAGCCGGTGCGGATGGTTTCACCAAAAGAATCAGCACCCAATAGCGCACCGATGATGACCACGATGATCAGTAGCGTGAGTAACTCAAGCATCCCCTAGGCTCCAATGAGTTTCATATAATTGAAACTTGAGTGTACTAAAACACTTACTGCAGCGATCAATAATTTAGGAGGTCTCGAATGATGAAAGTCTTGGTGACATTCAAAGTGGAATCGTTTGATCAATGGCTGGATGGATTCCGAGCCCATCAAGCGGCGCGAGAAGCAGCGCACATCCGTGATTTATTTATTGGCAGACACGCCGATGACGAGTGCGCCATCGTGTGTTTGTTTGAAGCACCATCGGAAGCCGCGTTCAACGAATTTATGGATAAGCCAGAAAACGTTGAGGCCGGACGACAAGCAGGCTACGTCATGGACAGCACCACCATCACCATGCTTGAAGACGTGATGTAAATAAAAAACGGGCACCATTCGGTGCCCGTCTTTCTCCCAGGGCACGGCCCTTTTTAACGCATGGTCGGCCGTTCGGTTTCGGAGGTTGAAGCCGGCAAGATTGGCAATTGCAATGCTTGCGCTGGGATCTCCCCCTCCAGTGCACCGTAAAACGCCATCAGGGCATCCAAATCTTCATCGCTCATATCATTGCCCAACTGCACACGGGCCATGATCTGTGTGGCATCTCTCAAATCCCAAACCGAACCATCATGGAAGTAAGGATAGGTTCGAGTGATGTTTCTCAAGGAAGGGGCTTTAAAGACATAGAGATCGTCTTGTTTGTGAGTCACCGCAAATTTACCCACATCCATTGGCATCGTGGACTGGTCCACGCCGATGTATTCTCGGGTGGCTTCCCAATACGATTCCACCACACCAAATCTTGCTTCAATCTGACCACCCAAGGCAGGGCCTGCGTGGCAGCCCACACAGCCTTGATTGATAAAGACTTGAAGGCCGGCCAATTCTTGTTCATTTAGGGCATTGAGATCGCCTTCTAGGAACGCATCAAAGCGATCAGGCGTGGTCAGCGTGCGCTCAAACACCCCAATCGCGTTGGCGATGTTGTCGTAGTTCAGCGGGTCTTCCTCATTGGGGAAGGCCGCTTCGAAGCGCTCGACATACTCAGGCATGGAGGCGATGCGATCGACGGCTAGATCTTCGCCTGGAATGGCCATCTCAATTGGGTTTAAAACGGGGCCTTTGGCCTGTTCTTCCACGTCAGCGGCACGCCCATCCCAAAACTGGTTGGTGTGCAGCGCGGCATTTAATACCGTTGGGGCATTTCTAGGACCGGCCGTCCAGCGGTGACCCAGTGAGGTGGGGAGATTATCTACGCCATAGGTGGCCAAATTGTGGCAGCTATTGCATGAGATGAACCCACTTTGTGACAGTCTTGGATCGAAGTAGAGCATTTTGCCCAATTCGACTTTGGCGTCATTTTTGGGATTGCCCTCTTTGGCAACATAAGACGGCAGGGGTGAGAACATGGCTGTCGCGGTCCGATGAAGCGCTTCAGCGTCCGGACTGGCCAGGGCTTGTCCACTGGCGCTGGCCAGTGCCACACCCATTGACAGGGTCAGAAACGAACGAAACATAGTGATATGACTCCCTAGTTGTTTGGATTTGTGTAATTTCTCGAGTGGCTCCAACTCGAGTATCCTATTATTAGATATTGCTTAAGTAATCGCTTTGATCTATGTCAAACGACAGGCATGGATCGCCTTTTTAACGCAACAAGACAGGTGGTGATGGATGATGGGGAACGTTTCAAATGCAATCAAAGTGGGGGTTCTGCTCGCTTTTTTGATCCCAGCACTGGGTGTTTTTGCCGATACCGATCGTGTCGAACATTTCAAGGGAAAGCCGGCTGAAACGCTGGAACAGGCGCTCGAAAACCTTCACGAGGGTAATCAAACGCTGATGAGGCTTTTACACGAGACTCCCATCACGGCAGAGACCAGCCATGAGATCCATCAGCTGACCTACACCCTAGAAAATGCCTTGGAGCGTGTGAGAGGCGAGATGGACCGGCTGGCAGAGGAGCTTGAATCGGTTCATTTGGCGTCCGAGGCCAATCAGGGTGATCGTTTGGATCGTCATGGCCAGCAGTACCTGAATTTGGCACGACAATTGTTCGATTCGAGCCACGGCCAACAGGCCCCATAGAGAGCCCATATCAAACCCATCATGGATATCGATGGAGTCTGGGCTTGGACACCCATATACTAGATAGCGTCAAAACTTTTGTGTAGGAGGAAGATCATGTCAGAAGCAGCCAAGTGCCCAGTGATTCACTTTGAGCCCAAGCAGGCCAAAGCCGAAGCACGCACCAACGCCGATTGGTGGCCCAACCAGCTGAATTTAGCCATGCTGCGTGCCAACTCGCCCGTCTCGGATCCTCTGGGTGAGACGTTTGATTACGCCAAAGCTTTCAAAAAGCTCGATTTGGACGCGGTCGTGGAAGACTTGCATGCCTTGATGACCGATTCTCAAGATTGGTGGCCAGCCGATTGGGGTCATTACGGCGGACTGTTCATTCGGATGGCTTGGCACAGTGCAGGCACTTACCGCATCAGCGATGGTCGCGGTGGCGGTGGCGCAGGCCAACAGCGTTTTGCCCCTCTCAACAGCTGGCCAGACAATGCCAACCTCGATAAAGCCCGACGTTTGCTGTGGCCTATTAAACAAAAATATGGTGCGGCGCTGTCATGGGCGGATTTGATGATTTTGGCCGGCAACGTCGCGCTCGAGTCCATGGGCTTTAAAACCTATGGTTTCGGTGGCGGCCGCCCCGATGTCTATGAGCCTGAGAACATTTACTGGGGCCCAGAAGGCGAGTGGTTAGAAGACCAGCGCTACAGTGGCGATAGAGACTTAGAAAATCCGCTGGCTGCGGTGCAAATGGGTCTGATCTATGTGAACCCAGAAGGCCCCAATGGCAACCCGGACCCACTGGCCTCAGCCAAAGACATTCGTGAGACCTTTGCGCGGATGGCCATGAACGATGAAGAAACCGTCGCATTGACCGCTGGTGGTCACACCTTCGGTAAGTGTCACGGCATCG
>CAJXNU010000143.1 GCA_913057255.1 uncultured Wenzhouxiangella sp. | reverse complement strand
CGCCATAGTGGAAGACATCGGTGGAGGGACCACCCATGTCAAACCCAATCAGGTGGTCAATGTCGACGGCCTTCGCCGTGGCCACCGCACCGACCACCCCGCCCGCCGGACCCGACACAATGGCGTCTTTGCCCGCAAATGTCTCAGCCGGGCTCAGACCGCCATCTGATTTCATGAACCACAGCGGAACAGGCCCCAGCGCTCGACTCAGTTTGCTCACATGACGACGAATCAGCGGCGACAGGTAGGCATCCACCACCGTGGTGTCGGCCCGCCCAATCAAGCCCGCCACCGGGCTGACTTGGTGCGACAGGCTGATCTGGGTAAACCCCAGCTCGGCCGCCAACTCACCGACCAACCGCTCGTGTTGGGGGTGGCGATCGGCATGGATCAAACAAACAGCCACTGCCTGAATCCCTTGATCGCGCGCGGCCAGCAATGACGTCCGCAAACGATCCCGATCGAGCGGCTCAATAACCTCGCCATCGGCCGCGACGCGCTCATCAACTTCGATGACAGTCTCCATCAACAACGAAGGGCGCTCGACGTTGAGGTCAAACAGCTTTGGTCGGGTTTGATAGCCAATGTGCAGTGTATCGGCATGACCTCGCGTCATGAGCAGCGCCACAGGCGCTCCGGCGCGCTCGAGCAAGGCATTGGTGGCCACGGTGGTGCCCATCCGAACACCTGCAATACGCTCGCCGGGCAAATCAGCATCGTCAGCCAAGCCCAAACAACGACGGATGCCTGTCAGCGCGGCATCATCGTAGCGCGCAGGGTCCTCAGACAACAGTTTGTGACGGTGAAACTGGCCATCCGGACCGCGGGCGACCACGTCTGTGAACGTGCCGCCTCGATCGATCCAAAATTGCCACTGCCCTGAGTCCATGGCGTGCCCGCTTTGCTGTCATCACAAGCCATATTAAGGGATTATCTTGTCAGGGTGGATGTGGTGAGCACCCCCCGATCTCTTGCTGCCCCACAAACGGCGCGATCAAAACGCAAGTACTTGCTGTCATTGTCCTCATAGCCTGCCTCCACCACCGATTCAGCGATCACGCTGCCAGTGGCATCGGCCCACCACGCGTGCGGGCCTGAGGCAGTGAGGTCTGTCAACCTCGGAAGGGGTGATGGCTCGCCTGACCCTGTCCAAACAAGAACTTGGCTGGTTGATGCCGCGCGGTTGTTCTCAAAAGTTTGAAGTTGCTCATTGGAGACCTCGCCCTCTGGGATGAATGATCTGGAAATGACTGTGCCGGTGTCATCAAGAAAAATAATGGCCCAGCCTGCTTGGCGGATGTCGACAGGGCGCGCCCCTTGGATAAACCTGACTGACTGGTCGTCACCACCAATCATGATCTCAAGCGACTGAGCGTCAGATGAAGAGGTTTGAACGTAATCAAACCCGCAGGCCAGTTTTGATGGTGGCCGAGAGAACCGCTCGGAGATCATCCTCAAGATGGACAGCAACTCATCTTTTTGACACGCATTCAAGGGCAGACTCTCGTTCGGATTGACCTCACAATCGCTGTCATTGCTGACCTGGGCCCCATTGAAAAAATCACTGTAGCGAGTTAAGAAGTAATCGGGCCGCGCACTGTCTTGTGCCAGCGAGCGGCCCAGAGCGAAACGCGCATCGTGGTCGATGCCCAAAAGATCCAAAAGGGTGGGCGCCAAATCATAGCCCGCCCCCGCTGACACAGCGGCCGTGGCGCTGGCCGGGCCAAGCACGATCATCGGAAGCCGGCGATCATACACACCCTCACCGAACAGGCGCTTCATTTCTGGGTTGGGAAAGACTTGGTGGTCTGCGGTGATCACCAATAAGGTGTCATTGAGCACACCCGTCTGTTCCAACTGGGCCACCCACGCCCCCAAGAGTTGATCGGTGCAGTGCAAGGCGTCGAGAAACTGGGCATCGCCGTTGGGATAGGGCCGACACTCGTCATAAAAATAGCCGGGCAAATGCGTGCCGATGGTGAGCAGACTCAAATGCCAAGGCTTGGGTCGCGCCTGAAGGTGTTCTATTTTTTTTAGTGACTGCTCGAATAGATCTGGATCAGACAAGCCCCACGTGTTCGGTCTTGAGTTCAAGCCCTGCTCGCGCCAGTGTTCTAAACCATAGACCTCATCAAAGCCATGCTCGGACAAGAATCGCCCTTTGCCAGCAAACGTGGTCTCAGCACCCCCCAAGAATGCTTGGTGATAGCCTGCAGCGTTCAATACATCACCCAAACATGGGAGCGCATCGGCCAAGCCCTCACCATCGGCAATGGACTCACTGCCTTTTCGAAACGGCGCAAGGGTCCCACATTGGGTGTTGGTGAGCCCCTCAATGGTGATGTAGCCACTCGCCCACACATGATCAACCCAGGCATGCTTCTCCATCAGGCGCTTGAAATTGGGCATGAGGTTGGGCCAATCCGGCTGATCAGCCAAATTGATACCCACGGATTCGAGGTACAACACGATGACGTTTTTGGGCTGTTTAGGGGGCGTTGCGGTGACTTGCTGCTTGTAGGACAAGCGTGTGTCCAGTAAGCCCATCTCAATGAGGCGAGTTCTGGTGCGTTGATCGGTGCTTTCCAGTGCGATTAAGGGATGCCGCCAGTCTTGATAGGCTTGGAAGAACTGCCACTCAGGTAGGGCGGCTCGGCCCCCTGAAGCAAAAACAACGCCCACCAAACACATCACTGCCAAAATTTGAGGTGAGAGGTTGGAGACCTGGCGAGCCAGTTTGTGCATTGCAAAAATAATGATCACCAGAACGAGTGCGGCGATGGCAAGGGCACGGTCGTACTCTTGGACAGCCAAACGCGTGGATTCTAAGCTCAAATGCAAGAAGAACTCATCTGTGAATCCAGCCCCGCTGAAGTCCACGGCACCGTACTGCGTGAGCCGAATCAACATCAAACCAGCCAATAATGGGTAGACCCACAGCAAATGGAGCCAGCGCTGACCAAAACCTAACAGCCCCAGCATCAGAACAACCAGACCGCTGGTGGCTACCCCGGCAACGATAAACTTTTGCAACGGTTCTGCAGCCAGGTTAAGCGCCAGCATTGTGGGCAAAGACAGGCCGGCAATCACCACCAGCGCATAAACGGGGATGCCTAAGCGCTTGCTGGATTGTTGCCGTGGTTGGTCAGAACGCCGCATGGTGCGGTATTGCCCCCTTTCATTGTCTTTGGTGATCCATGTCATTTTAACGTAACTTAGATGTAACATCAGGAGACTGAAATCAAGCGCTTTTCAGTCATCTCTCTGCCAGAGCATCCCGTCTGTCCAATAGCCACGGTCACAGAGCAGCACACCCAGTACTTAGGCGGCACCTCTGCGCACTCACGCTCTGGGGGCATCATCTACGTTAAAGTAGAAAAAATTGAGCAGGCCTCGCTGTTCTTGTGGGGACGCGCTAAAGGCAATGCAGCTCAACACAGGCATTTGACACACCCGAACTTTCTCGTGCACGATGAATCCATTGTCGCGTTGCGGTGTCGGGATGGCTTCCGCTAATAAGTGAGCGCTCTTTTGTTAAACGTTATCAGCCGCTTTTTGATCGCAACGGGCATTGTCTTGATTTTGATCGGCAGTGCTGGATTGGCTTTGGGGTTTTTGGGTGTCATCAACCTAGACATCTTTGCCTTTGGTGTCACAGCAGGTGTCCGAGCCGTGGGCACCGTTGCTGTTGTCGGCTGCCTGTTGGGCGCCATCGGCTCTTTTTTTCAAGAAACCAATGAACAGTAGTGGTTAATGTGGAGTTTTAGAACCTGATGTTTAAAAAATCTGACGTTTTTATAATTCTTGCGGTCATGATCTCTTTTGTGGTGTCGGCGTATCTCTGGTTTGTGATTCAAGATCGCGAGCAAGCCATTTTCACCGCGATTTGGGTGCCTTCCATTTTCACGTTTGGGATTTATTTCAAGCTGTGCGCACTGATGAGCACGAAACGATGAGCTTTGGGCTGATCTATCCGGCCATCATTGTTTTCTCACTTGTCTGTATTGCGTTGGTGCTTACTGTCCTTGAGTTCAAAGAGATCAAAAAAGATCACCCGGATCCAAAAGACGACACCAGCGATAAGAGATAACACCGAGAGCCTTTTGGGCTGGGCTTTTCATGGGCACACGCCCACCAGTGGAATGATGAATCAATACCAGTCATCACCCAAACCAAAAAGTCAGTGCGCAGGTGACTGTGACAGACAACTGATCAGATCGGCATCCACATAAGATCGCGTCGGATGGTGCCTTGATACAATCAAAAAAAGCCTGTCACTGATTTGGGCCCAACCACTGCTGGCCCGTCCTTATGTTTCAAATGCAGATAACGGTGTCGATCGCATTGGTCTATACACACCACCACTGCCCACCCAGCTCCAACCCCAACTTCAAAGAGACCCTGCCCCCAACATCTTGAAACAAGCACTTGGCTCATGAGATCTGTTCACTGACGCCCCAGGCCCCGTGTCCAGTGCCAGAGGTCCCATTGATCACCCTCACGACAAGGCCGTATACTCAAAGCTAACAATTGTTTGACTGAAAAACCACCCAGGATCACCCCATGACATCACCAATTCGCTTGATTGCCCGTCTATTCGCAGTTGCCACCCTCGCGCTGGCATCCACATTGGCTCAAGCCAAGCCGGAGCCCATTCCCGCCGAGAGCTTTGCCAAGGTCCCGAATATCCAATCGGTGTCCATGAGCGCCGATGGCAAGATGCTGGTGGCGCTGATCGCCGCCCCGGGCTCGGGCAATGAGGACACGGCACTGGCCACATGGGATCTCAATGACCTCGACAGTGGCCCCGTGATCAC
>CAJXNU010000142.1 GCA_913057255.1 uncultured Wenzhouxiangella sp. | reverse complement strand
CTAGCCGCTGCTGTTCAATTTTTTTGTTGATCTCACCTATGTCAAAGCGCTCGATTTCATAGATTTCGCGATTGATCTCGGTGGCACGTTTTAAGCGCTCTTTCAGTGCGTCAAAAGCCGCCTCGCCCTCGGCCACGATCTGGCCGTCTTGCGTGATGGCTTCTAGGTAGCCAAAGAAATCACCCCACTCACGGCGTTGCAGCTGGATGGCATCTTCAGGGCGCCTGAACTCGGATAAGTTATCCGCAACAAACCACTCAAAATCTTGCCCTGTAAGATCACGGTTCCCCAGTTTAAACAAGTAACGATCGACAAAGTTTTGGCCTTCGGGCACGGCCACACCAGCCTCGCGGACCGATTGAGCAGACACGGTCTCCACCGTTCGAATAGTCCCCAGAATGTCTCGCGATTGGCTGCCGGAGGGCGTTTCTATGGTGACGGTCGCTTCAGTGATGGACGGTTGCCAAAAATGTCCCAGACCGCGCACCCCAATCATCAGCAACAAGCCAATGACCATGATCACGCTGATGCTCACCGCGCCGCCGATCAGCCAGATCCAGGGGTCACCACTTTTAAACCAGCGTCGAATCACAACCCTATCTCCGTCCGATCACAGCGAACTGTAGCGGGTTCGCAACCGCTGCCGCACCACTTCAGCAATGGTGTTGAGAATAAAAGTGAAGCCAAACAGCACCAGGGCAGCCAAGAACAAAATCCGATAATGGGTGCCGCCCACCGCGGCCTCAGGCATCTCCACTGCGATGTTGGCCGACAGCGTTCGCATCCCCTCAAAGATATTGAAATTCATCACAGGGCTGTTGCCAGTGGCCATCAACACAATCATCGTCTCACCCACTGCACGACCAAAGCCAATCATGACGGCCGAAAAAATCCCCGGACTTGCGGTCAACAACACCACGCCCAATACGGTCTGCCAAGGCGTTGCGCCCAAGGCCAGCGAGCCTTGCGTGAGATGTTTCGGGACGTTAAAGACGGCATCCTCAGCGATCGAGAAAATCGTTGGGATCACCGCAAACCCCATGGCGATACCGACCACCATCGCATTTCTTTGGTCGTAAGTGACGCCAACATCGGTGAACCATTGCCGCATGCTGCCGTTAAAAAACGCCACTTCGACGCTAGGACTGACCGATACGCTGGCCCAGACCGTGGCGATGATCACGGGCACCAAAATGACCGCTTCCCAACCCGGCGGGACGCGATGACGCAAGCCAGCGGGCAACAGTTTCCAACCAAACGCCGTCAAGAGCATCACCAATGGCAACAGCACCACGATCGAAAACATCGCCGGCAGGTGACTTTCCACAAAAGGTGCAAACCATAAACCCGCCAAAAAACCAAGGATCACGGTGGGCAAGGCCTCCATGACTTCAATCACTGGCTTGACCCAACCTCGAATGGTGGGGTGCATAAAATACGCCGTATAAATGGCGCCGAAAACGGCCAGCGGCATGGCGAACAACATCGCATAAAATGCCGCTTTCAATGTGCCCACCGTCAAAGGCATGAGCGAAAACTTGGGCTCAAACTCATCGGTGGCCGATGATGACTGCCAAACATAATCCGGTGCTGATCGACCCTCGTACCAGACCTTACGCCACAGCGACTGTATGGATGACTCGGGGTGATTATTCTCCAGTGTCCGGTAGTACACCACACCATCGGAATCGGTGTAGAGCACCCCATCGTTTCTCGGTGCGACAGCGACCCGTTCAATTGGACCATCCAAGACCGATTCAATCAACAAAGTGTTTGTTGATGTTCCAAAATGCACCCCCAGATGACCGGTGGCATCTCCCACCAAAAATCCTTTCCGAGAGAACTCAGGAAAAATGGTGGTGATCGCTCCAGGATGAGACTCAAAAGACCGAATGTATTCAATCCGGCCAATGTTGTTCTCGTCTCTGACCAGCATGTATTGGCTTAAAGTGCCGTCGCTACCGCCCACGATCACAGAGACGGTGCCCAGCAAATAACTCACGGCCGTCACGTCGACGCCTGCCCTTTGTTGAGCAGCGGACAGCAGAGGTGCTGAGTCCAGTAACACCGACTGGCTTGGGTTCGAGACATCGTAGTAATGCATGCCGTTGGCTTCATCCACCACCAAGAGGTTTTCTTGAGTGATGTCCAGAAGAAGTGACCGGACAGTGGCCGGTGGTGGGGGCAATTGAGCTTCACTGGCTCTGTATTCTGTCTCGCCGGTTAAAAACGACCGGCGGGCTGTGTAGCGCTTCAATAGCATTCGCCCATCTGCCGTCACGCCAACAATGGTGATCCCTCGCTCACCCTCCTGAATGGCGATTTGAGTCAAGGCCTCGCCTTGAGGATCAAGTACCTGGGGCGACGCTCCCATTGGAAACTCAAGATCGGGGTTCACCTTTCTAACATCGTCTGGATAGGTAATCTCGTATTGGTGCTTAACAATCACCATCCGGCCATCCGACAATCCCAGCACCGCCATCTCGGTCCTGGGCTCACCGTGCCCAAACGCCGTGATCGTTGCCCCTCCTGTGTCGATCCTATCCACTGACAAAATCTCACCGTCGGTGGGCTCAAAAAAGACCACTTGACCATTGGATAAGAAACGCACCGCCGCCTCTTGGTAGCGCTCTTTCGCCAGATACAGCGTCTCGGGCTTGCTCTCTTCAGAGGATTGCATGGCCGATGGCGCAGAGGTTGTGTAACTGACAGGATCGCCGATGCTGGCTGATCGGAGGAGAGGAGCCACCTCGATAAACAAGAATACAAAGATCAAGGTCAGTGAGATCACCACCCCGTAACCGGCGGTGGAGACCATCACCCGAGTGCCAATGTCTCTTAACCCACGAAGCTTACGATGACGAAGTCGCGCAGCCTCGCTTTGAGTTTGAGACACTGTCGAGGAAGAAGGCATCCGACCACTCAGTCAAGCTCGAGCTCTGCTCGGAAACGCTCGACCACGGCTGCAGGCAGAGGAATGTAGCCATCTCTCACCACCACCTCTTGCCCTTGCTTGGACAAGACCATCTTGAAAAACTCACGCTCCAGTGGAGGCAATGGTCTGTTGGGATGCTTATTCACCGTGACGTACAACAGCCTCGCCAGCGGATACTCCCCAGAGGCAGCAGTCTCGCGATTGGGTGGTACGGGTGGATTGCCAATGGGCACAGCACGCACCCCTGATGTGCCATAGCCAATGCCCGTATAGCCAATGCCATTGATTGACTCAGCCACACCTTGGACCACAGACGCAGAGCCTGGCTGCTCGTTGATTGAGTCTTTAAAGTCACCGTCACACAGGGCAAACTGACGGAAATAACCGTAGGTGCCAGAGACTGCGTTCCTGGAATAGAGCGCAATGTCTCGGTTGGCCCAACTGCCCTCGAGGCCCACCTGCCCCCACCGAGTGATGTCTTCAGCACCACCGCAGCGTCGAGTGGCCGAGAAGATGGCATCGACCTGCTCAATGCTCAGACCAGCAATGGGATTGTCTCGGTTAACAAACACCGCAATGGTGTCGATGCCGACGCCCACCACGGTTAGGGGATAACCATGGCGCTCTTCGAAGGCCTGTTGCTCATTTTGACGCGGCCGGCGACTCATGGGGCCAAAGTTGGCTGTGCCTTCTGTCATCGCTGGCGGTGCCGTTGACGTCCCAGCGCCTTGGATTTGAATATTGACGTTGGGATAGATGGTCTGGAATTCCTCAGCCCACAATGTCATGAGGTTATTGAGCGTGTCTGAACCCACCGATGACAGATTCCCAGAGATTCCAGAGACGGGGACATACTCAGGTAAGTTTGGGTCGACTTCAGTTTGAGCAATGGCCCACTGCATGGGAACGACAAACAAAAAGGCCGCAATGGCCCGGATCACACGACGGTTCATGTTTTTGGCTCCAATATTCTGGCTCTATACGGCTCTATTTAAAGACTTGGGCGTTTCAGTTTCATGACTGTTTTGTGCTGACATTCCGCCCTCGGCCGATATACTCATCCGGCCAGAGGGAAATATACACCGAAACGTACTGCCCTCGCCGGGCACAGAGTCGATTTCAAGCGCTGCGCCATGGCGTTGCAACACGTGTTTAACAATCGCTAATCCAAGCCCCGTCCCGCTTTTTGATTGATATCTCGCACTATCGACTCGGTAAAACCGCTGCGTGATGAAGGGAATGTGTTTAGAGTCGATCCCAATCCCTTGATCCGTCACGCTAAATACGCCCTGACCCTCAGCGCCCACTCGCCATTTGACCTCAATCGCACTGCCCTCCGGGCTGTAGCGGATGGCATTCATAACTAAATTGGAAAAGGCGCTGTGAAGCTCACGTTCCACGCCGAAAAGACCATGATCACTTAAGCGCTCGAATTTGAGCACGTGCCGACTCTCATCTTCACTATTGGCTGAGCTCAGCACTCTAGAGATTAAGTCCGGCACGTCCACCACTTGGTCAGCAGAGGCACCAGCGGTTTCTGTTTCCAAGCGAGACAGTTCCAGCAAATCTTCCACCAACCCCGACATTCGTTTGGCCTGGTTCTGCATCTCCCGGATGGGGTGACGCCACTCGTCGGGCAATTCTTCATTGTCTGGGAAAGCTTGCAAATAGCCCGAAATGACGGTGAGTGGCGATCTGAGCTCATGCGAAGCATTGGCCACAAAGTCACGCCGCATCATCTGCAAGCGATGAATCGGGGTCACGTCACGAAACAGCAACAAATACTGATCTCGGCCGTAGGGAATGAGCCGAGCCGAGAGCAAAACATGATCGCTTTGGGGAGAGACAAACTCAGCCGGCTGGTCGTAGTCCTTAGATCGGACATAATCCCGAAAAACAGGGTTTCTGACCAG
>CAJXNU010000141.1 GCA_913057255.1 uncultured Wenzhouxiangella sp. | reverse complement strand
TTTGATGCATGCGTGAATTCTATTGGGAATGCAGGTAGGGACGGTCAGGCTGGTCCTGCTGGAAAGCGTGTTGCAGTGCCGCGGTGGACGTGAGGAACATGGTGCGGTGCAGCATGAGCTGCGTGCTTGGTGTGTAGTGCAAGTGCGGCCCAGTGCTGCACACGGCAGCTGCTTTACACCAGCACACGGTTGCAGCCTGGGCAGTCGACGGATTGTCGCAGCTGCCGCGCAGCTTGTCACAGCAGCGGGCAGGGCACGATGGGTTCGTGTGTGGTGTTCGGTCCAGAAGGTGCCATCAAGCGCAGTTATCGACTCTACGGCATCGAGGGGGTCAGACCTGGGGATGACTATGCGGCCATGGAAGAGGTCCTAAGGCGCCGGTATCAACGTGCTCTCAAAGAGGAGGCGCAGTTGCCTGATTTGCTGGTGATCGATGGTGGCAAGGGACAGCTGTCCCGGGCCAGGCAGGTGATGACCGAATTGGGTTTGGATGCCATTCCTCTGTTGGGGGTCGCCAAAGGACCTGCTAGACGCAGCGGGCATGAGCGTTTGATATTTGCAGACAAAGAAGTGGTCCCGGGGCCGCATCATCCGGCGTCTCATGTCATCCAGCAGATTCGAGATGAGGCGCACCGATTTGCGGTCTCCGGCCACCGACGCAAGCGTCAGAAAGTGGCCCATCAATCGATCCTCGATGGCATTGAGGGCATTGGCGCGGTTAAGCGCAAGCGCCTGTTGCAGCAATTTGGAGGGCAGGAGGGCCTAATGAATGCCAGTGTGGATGATTTGGAGCGTGTGGAAGGCATCAGCGCTACCCTAGCTAGGCGCCTCCATGAGGCTTTGCATCACAAAACCCCGTCTGCTCGCGCCAGTTATCCGCAAAGCAGCCAGTAGGGCGGGCCTCGGGCCTTTATAATAGGGGTTTGCTTGGGCAGTTGACTGTCGGGAGTTGGCGCGTGCGCATCACCATACCCACAATATTGACGTTGGTTAGAATCGCCTTGATTCCAATTTTGGTGGTGGCGTTCTATCTTCCATGGAGCGGCGCCAATCAGCTTTCGGTCGCCATTTTTATTTTGGCTGCGTTAACCGATTGGGCGGATGGCTGGGTCGCTCGGAAATTCGAGATGTCATCCCGTTTGGGCGCATTTCTAGATCCCGTTGCGGACAAGCTGATGGTCGCCGTGGCGCTTGTGCTGATTGTTCAGGCCAACCCGGGGTTGATATTGGCGGTCGCTGCTGCTGTAATCATCGGCCGGGAAATCACAGTCTCCGCGCTTCGCGAATGGATGGCCATTATTGGAGAGAGTGCCAAGGTGCAAGTCCAGTGGATCGGGAAACTCAAAACCACCGCACAAATGGTGGCGATCGGTTTTTGTTTGTATGGTGAGGCTTTGTTTGGGCTGCCCATACTGGCGATTGGTCAAGTGCTACTGGTGGTTGCAGCGGCACTGACACTCATTTCAATGAGCATGTACCTTCGGGCTGCCTGGCCTGCATTGAGGGCTCAATAGACTTTAGCCGGCCATGCAGTCTCACGACGTTCGCAATCACTTGGGTCCATTTGATCGATAGACGGAATTAAAAACATGAAACAGCCTTATCCCCAATCCAATCAAACGATGGCTGAACGAGCCGATCGGCATCGCTTGTACGAGGCCAGTGTGCAAGATACTGAACCCGAGCTGGAGTTTGTATCACAAACTTTCGAGTCCTTGGCCGGACGACCATTGCGTTTTCTTCGGGAAGATTTCTGTGGAACAGCCAATACAGCCTGTGACTGGGTGAGAAGCCATCCTGATAACCGCGCCATTGCCATCGATTTGGATGAGGAGGTCTTGGATTGGGGGCGCCGACACCACTTCCAGGCGCTCAGTCCTGAGCAGCAGTCGCGCATCGAAATGGTCCACAATGACGTGTTGGCAGTGAGTGAACCCAAGGCCGATGTCATCGTTGCCATGAATTTTAGTTACTACTTATTCAAAACCAGAGATGCTTTACGTCACTATTTCGAGCACTGTCTGGCCGGTCTAACGGACGATGGTGTCCTGATCATGGACTCTTTTGGGGGGTTCGAAGCCCATCGAGAGCTCGAGGAGAGCACGGAGTATGACGGCTTTACCTATATCTGGGATCAACATGCCTTCGACCCAATCACTCACGACACGATTTGTCAGATTCATTTCGAGTTTCCGGATGGGTCAAAAATGCACAAGGCATTTGAATACCATTGGCGTCTGTGGACCCTGCCTGAAATTCAAGAGTTGCTCAAAGAGGCCGGTTTTAATGATGTCGGCGTCTATTGGGAGGGGACGGATGAAGAGACAGGAGAGGGGGATGGTGTCTACACCCGCCAAGAACATGGCGAGGCGGATGCCGGATGGATTGCTTATTTGGTGGCTAGACGAGTCAATTGAAATTTAGGAGATCGGTCAGATGAGTGATGTACGCATTGAAAGGGACAGCATGGGAGAGCTTGAGGTGCCCAAAGAAGCCCTGTGGGGCGCGCAGACGCAACGTGCGGTGAACAACTTCCCAGTCAGTGGCCAAGCAATGCCCAGAGCTTTTATCGGGGCCTTGGGTTTGGTGAAAAAAGCCTGTGCGGAGGCCAATGTGGCCCTTGATCTGCTCGAGCCTGAGCTTGGCCAAGCCATTGGGCGTGCAGCCGACCAGGTCATCGAAGGAAAAGTTGATGAACATTTCCCTGTTGATGTTTATCAGACAGGGTCGGGAACCAGTTCCAATATGAACGCCAACGAGGTCATCTCACATCTGGTGGGTCTTGACTCAGCCGGCCTCAAAGCGCATCCCAATGACCATGTGAACATGAGCCAAAGCTCGAATGATGTGATCCCAACCACTATTCAAGTCAGTGCCTGCCTGTCGACGGCTGAATCATTGTTGCCGGCTTTGAAGCATCTGCATGCGGTCTTGGTGAAACGCTCAGCTGAGCTCGACTCAGTGGCAAAGACAGGGCGAACACACCTCATGGACGCGATGCCGGTGACGCTCGGCCAAGAGCTGGCGACTTGGGCATCGCAAATAGAGAGCGCCATCGCCAGACTGACCACGGCACTCGATCGACTGCGCTTCCTGCCTCAAGGTGGGACCGCCGTAGGCACGGGCATCAATGCACCCGAAGCGTTTGGTGAAGAAGTCGCCAAGGCACTGGCAAAAGCCACGGGTTTCGAGTTCGCATCAGCGGTGAACAAGTTTGAGGGGATATCAAGCGTAGATGGCGTGGTTGAGCTTTCGGGTCAGCTCAAAACATTGGCGGTTTCTTTGATGAAAATCAGCAACGACCTTCGTTGGATGAATTCGGGTCCGTTGGCGGGTTTGGGTGAGATCGAACTAAAGCCCTTGCAACCTGGAAGCTCGATCATGCCTGGCAAAGTCAACCCAGTGATTCCTGAGGCAGTCTGCATGGTGGCCGCGCGGGTCATTGGCAACGACAGCACCATCACGGTGGCGGGGCAGTCTGGTAATTTCCAACTCAATGTGATGCTGCCAGTGGTTGGCGCCACGATTTTGGAGAGCATCCACATACTGAGCCAGTCGGTTCGACTCCTGGCAGATCAAGCCATTGCCGAATTCAATGTCCGCCATGAGAGTCTCAACGATGCGCTGGCGCGCAATCCCATACTGGTGACTGCACTCAATCGGGTCATTGGTTATGAGCTGGGCGCAGCTTGTGCTAAAAAAGCCTATCAAGAGGGTCGTCCCATCATCGATGTGGCGGAAGAAATGACCGATCTCTCTCGAGAAGAGCTCAAAACCCTGTTGGATCCATTGAAGTTAACGAAAGGCGGTATTGCCTGACTATTCTTACCCCCTGCGCCCTTGAAAAAGGGCGCTAAGACCCCCAACTGTTGTCATGAGGGTGCCGTTAGGGCCCTCCTTCAATCACTTATTGCTTCAAAGGAGAATAAGGCAATGACAACATTTGATTTAACCCCACTGTATCGTTCAGCGATTGGTTTTGATCGGCTGGCGGATATGCTCTCTAGCGCGGCTAGAACCGATGCCAATACTGGCTATCCTCCCTACAACATCGCCGTTTTGGATGAAGATGTCTATCGAATCACTATGGCGGTGGCTGGGTTCAGCGACGATGAGCTCAATATTGAAACCGAGAGAAACACCTTGACCGTTTCTGGTCGCCAGGCAAATGAAGCCAATCAAGACGAGCCTGAATATCTTTACCGAGGCATCGCAACGCGGTCTTTTGAGCGGCGTTTCCAATTGGCTGACCATGTTGAGGTGACGCAGGCGCGTCTGGAAAATGGCCTCTTGCACATTGATCTCAAGCGTGAGCTTCCTGAACAAATGAAGCCCCGCAAAATTGCCATTCACTCAAATGTTTTGGACCATGACAATGAGGGCAGCAAAGCGGCATAATCGCTGAGGTCTCATCGACCCATTGGGTCATTCGAACCGCAAAAAGGGTGCCTGAGGGCGCCCTTTTTGTGTAGGATAGCCCCATGGAATCGACCATGAACCAAAATGCTGGGTGGCTTAGGCTCTATGCGCTTTATCAGTGGCTCATCTATCTGCCAGTCTGCATGTTGTTGACGGTGATCGGTGCCTCGATCGCGGTCCCATTGGGCTTTTTTGTCTCCCCACAATTGGCCAATCTTTATATCGCCGTATGGTGGGCTAAGGCGTTGACACGCTTGGCCGGCGTCAAGGTCGAGATTGAGGGGGGCAACCATGTAGATCCAACTCAGTCCTATGTGCTGGTCGCCAATCATCAAAGTGCGTTCGATATCCCGGTGATCTATGGATACAGTGGGCTGGATCTGAGATGGGTCATGAAAGCTGAGATCAAGTGGATACCATTTGTGGCCGCTGGCTGTCGTGCAATCGGTCATGTCTTTGTTGAGAGAGGCAAC
>CAJXNU010000140.1 GCA_913057255.1 uncultured Wenzhouxiangella sp. | reverse complement strand
ATGCCGCCATACCAGACCGCCCTTTGTTGGCCAATCAGCCGATCTGCGATCCACCCTCCAGGCAAGGCGAGCAGATACACCCCGGCCGTATACAGGCCATAAATCGCTGTCGCAGTGGCATCAGGCAGTCCGAGCCCACCTGCCTCTGCCGCAGCAACCATAAAGAGAACCAATATCGCTCGCATCCCGTAGTAGGAAAAGCGCTCCCAAAGCTCCAAGAAAAATAGCGTGTGTAGCCCCGATGGATGGCCAAAAAAAGCAGTGGCGTTGGGGATGTGCTCAGGAGAGGGATTGGCGCCGGGGAGGTCGTTTTGTGATTGGGTCATGAGCCTGCTTTGTGGAGTCGACGTAAGATTCGAATCATACGCCAGGCACGGATTGAACACAAATACTGCGCAAAGAATACTGGGATCAAACCAAGGAACAATGCCCACTCAGGCCAAGCTTGTTGCCAACCGTAAATCCCCACACCCCCAAAAATCGCCATCACCAGCAGCAGCACTAGAACAGTGACACCGGGACCAAAGCCCGAACGCAATAAAACGTGATGCAAATGATCGCGGTCTGCTGAAAAAGGACTTCTTCCCCGCATCACTCGACGCACATAAAGGGTCAAGACATCAAGAACAGGCAACAACAATATCCATGCAATCGAAACTGGAAAGACATCCACCCGCTCTGGACTCTGACTGATATAGACCGCCAACCACGCCAATGCGAATCCAAGCATCAAACTGCCGGAGTCGCCCAAGAATGTGCGCGCTTGACGTCGACCGGGCACTCTTAAGTTGTACAGTAAAAATGCCAAGACTGTGGTCAACAAGATTCCCAAAACTGCCATAACGGGCCGACCAGCCTCCCCCAACAGGCCAACAGCAAAAAGCCCGATGAGTGCCACAAAGGTCATCCCGCCAGCCAAGCCATCGGTACCGTCGGCCATGTTTAACGCATTGATCATGACCAAAACACACAAAACTGTAAATGGGATCGCCCACTCACCCAGTTCAATCGGCTTGACGCCGACAAGATTACCCAACTCGTGGATTTGCACCTCACCCCAAGAGACCATCAAAATGGCGGCCGCAATCTGAGCCAACAACTTTGCACCCGCCGAAACCTCAATCAGATCATCAATGATGCCAGTGGCCAGCATCATGGCCATGCCCACCACCAGACTCGCATAAGCCTGAAGATTAATATCCAGCAAAAGCAACGCAAACGAGAACCCAGTGAAAATAGCCAACCCGCCAGTCAAAGGAATCCGACCCGAATGACGCTTTCGCCCACCTGGTGCATCAACGAGACCCATGCGCTGAGCCGGTGCGCTCAACATGGGCACCAATAGAGCAGTCACAAGAAACGCACTGGCCATAGCCACCAGCGGTTGATAGGTCAAAACACCCATAAACTCCCCCTCTACTTAAGCATTGGGGCTCATTGATTCATGCCACTGACTCGTCGTCACCGCGCGAACGGAGCATGTTCACCAAAAACACAATCATGACTGTGAGCAAAGCGACCAAGAAAGCGCCCAACACAAAGCGCTGTAAGTTGGATCGAGTCAAGATCAATGCCGGCGCCGTGCCATCAGCGGGTGGCTTCACCACGGTATAGATGGCGGTTTGTCCACCATATCTGAGCGCATTGAGTCGTTCAGCCAGGCGCTCAGTTGCTGCGACGAGCGAACGAATGCCCGAAGAGATCTCTGTCAGCTGGTTATTGCTCGGCCGCGGCGTGCTCGTCGACCGCCCGCCGTCGCTGACCTCACCATTTTGCTCGTCAATGATGGCTTTTAACGCCTGCACACGTGAAATTTCGACGTTGACTTCAGCCGCTTGCAACATAAAGTCTAAACGCTCTTGCGTCAGCTCTTGGCGAAACTCCAAATCAGCAGCATTGCTGCCCAACTCAATGAGCCGGCTGATAAAGTCGCTGCCAAATTGTGAAATGGTGGTGCCACCTCCAAATTCAGAGGACAAAGACGTCGGCGTCGTCGTTCGATTGGAACGCGCGGACAGAGCGGATGGTCCACCGCGGTTATAGCTCTCCAGGGCAGACTCAACTCGATCCGCGCGTTGCAACAACAAATCGCGCTCACGAATCAGTTCAGCCAAACGTCCTTCAAAAAACCGCACGCTGGCTCGTGGATTGACAGTATCCACATCTGCGACCAAAGACACGCGCGCACTCTCCAAAACAAAATTCTCCAACCAGTTTGCCCGAGCTTTGATATCACCCAACCGCAGGCCCGTTTCCGGATCCCGGACCGTCCCACTGTTGGCGAGACCTTCAATCGCGGCAATATTTTGCTCCAGCAGGTCAAATTGACCGCGCAAAATGTCTGCCGACACAATGCCATCCATGACCCCCAAAGCACCCGACTCTATTGTCTCTGCACTATAAATTCGCATGCTTTCTGCAAATACACCGGCCTGCTCTGTCATATACCGGGCCCACACTTTGGGCACGTCCAGCAACACCTTTTTGACCAGGCGATCATCTAAAACGCCTGTTGTCGGAGACACCCCATCGTCAAGATCCAGCGTGATGAGGGCATAGGCTCGGCTGGCCACTTCTAATGCTTGAGCAAACTCATCTTGAATGGCGTTTATCTGAGCGCTGCTTCCATCCGCTTGAGCCAATTGCTCTCTGAAGCGTTGGACAATAAACTGACGCGTCGGCGCAAACGGCTCAACAGATAGCGCGTTAGAAAAAGTGGCCAAGGTCAGACCATGTTGATGTAAACGGTTTTGTTCAAACACCCGCTGAACAATGATAGGCGACAACATATCGCTGGGATCAAACGCGCTCTCATCAGGATAGACCCCCTCTTCGACGCCATCAAACGTAAATTGAACTTGGGCATCCCAGGTGTAGGTCACGCCTGAGCGCACACCCATGACTACCACAGCCAGCCAAAATAGTGCGGTGAAGCCGAGAACGGCCGCAATGACCGGCCAGCGTGTGTCCCAAATGGCTTTGACGAGTTCGCGAAGGTCAATCTCGTCATCGGGCCGATATGCTTGTATTGAGTCTAAGTCATTTGTACTCATGGATTATTCCAAACGCTATCACTAAGTGGCTTGCCTGGATGATGGGGCGACCGTTAAGACACGGCTTGGCGACGGATGACAATGTCCAGCATTTCTCGTCCAACCACCCCAGCCAAAACGATGAGACTCAGCGCCACTGTCAGCACCCAAAACCAGTAGACACTGCCAGCCGTAAACAACCTGGCCACTTCCTCAGGCGTTTGAGAAACGCGATTGAGTCGATAAAGCGATGTGCCATCTCCAAATTGCAGCCGATCCATTTGCTCGGCGATACCGTTGGTTGCACCGAACATGGCTCGAATATCAACAATAATCTCATCGAGTGCCGCTGCAACCGTCTCAACAACCGCCATATTGTTTGACGCTTGCAGACTATTTTGCGCCGATAACTCAGAAACGTTTTCCGTCAAACCGCGCAACCGACGAAGTTCAGACTGGATAGACGTTGCTTCAAGGTCAATCGCCAAACGATCGCGTGTGAGGGTTTGACGAAACTCAAGATCGCCACTTTCCATGCCCAATGAGACCAGCCGGTCTAAAAAGGCGTCACCACTGCCGACTTGACCGGCTTCCGAGTCTGGACTGCCTGTGGTCTGCCCATAGCTTTGCAGTGCTTCATCAATGGCTTTCGATTGCTGATTCAGCAGATTGGCTCGCCGTTGTAATTCTGATGATCGCGCCTCGATAAAGGCCAAGGTCTGTTCAGGGTTTCGGGTAAGCCCAAGACCAATGACCTGCGACAACAAATTGTCAAGATAAACCGCCTCAAGCTGATCAGCACGCGCACGAATATCAGACAGCCGGCGCCCGGAGTCTGGATCCCGAACCAGCCCTGAATTGGGCTCCGCATCAAGCACCAACAAGTTTTCACGCAGAAGCCGAAGTTGATCCAAAATCAGGTTGTAGGCAGAAATGAAGTCTGCTTCATTAAAAATCCCCTCATCAATCAAGCGCGCCGAATAGAGCATTCGATCGGTGGAGAATGTTTTCAACTCCTCGCTTACATACTCTGCCCATGCGCGCGGTATGGCCTCAAGGATTGCTGTGCCGGGAAATTCCGGATCCTCGGCAGTAAGAATCAGCTGTGCCTGACGCTGGACACCGCGTTGTAGCTCATTTAAGTACGCTTGCTCCAACTCTTCGATCTCGACCTGCGTCAGCTCGTCACTCAAACGCTGCTCATACTCCCGTGCGAGTTGAGACAGTCTCGGAAGAAAGGAGGTCACAGTCAATTGTGAAGACAGCGCGGTCACATCGAGATCAAGATCAGGCCGATCAACCATCTCGAGCGCACGAGCAAGCACCACATCACTGACCAAATCGCTGGCAGAGAATGCCATTCCATTGGGGTACTCGCCACGAGTCACGCCAGAAAACAGAAACTGAATCTCGCCGGTCCATGTGTAGCGGGCCTTATGTTGATCACCCAGTATCAGGGCTGCCCCCCAATACACCACACCAAAACTCAGCAATATCCCCACCAAGCCGACGGCCAAGCGTCGGCCCACCCGCGACCAGCTCACGCGTGCCATTATCCCCACCGAGCCCGATGACTCAATGGTTTGCGTTTGATCCATGCTCATCCGTCTCCCCATATTGGTTGGACACTGCCCCCAGAAAGCGCCAATTTACCATATTGGCTCAAATCGGTGCGCGTTACATGTTCCGCCGGTACTCGCCACCCACGGCATAAAGTGCATTTGAAATCTGGCCCAAAGAGCAGGTTTTGACCGCCTGCATCAGTGCCTCAAAGGTGTTCTCTTTTCGTTGCGCGACAGACTGCAAGTGCGCCAAATCGGCCTTAGACTGCACCTGGTGGCGACGCTGCCATTGCTGCGTATGGGCCACCTGTTGCTGTTTTTCAGCCTCTGTTGAGCGCATCAA
>CAJXNU010000139.1 GCA_913057255.1 uncultured Wenzhouxiangella sp. | reverse complement strand
GCTTCACTCACGAGACTGGTCATGGATTGGCCTCGACGCTTGGCTTCAGCGTCCAACCAAGCCTTGTCCGCATCCAATAAATTGATAATTGTTCTGGGCATCTTATTATGATTTTGCATAGCCATGATTTTGATATCACTCCGTAGGCCATGCCCGCAAAAACCGGCATCAGTGACCCATAAAAAAGCCGCCAATTAAGGCGGCTTCATAGAGATTCAATTAAAAATTGAATTAGAAACCAAATGCGACCGACAAGCTGATCAAATCAGTTTTTGCTCCGCCATTGTTGGTATCAAAATGCTCATACTCCAAGCGAAGGCTCACTCTCTCTGTGGCCGCGTACGAACCACCCAAGCCATACATAAGGTTGGTCCCACTGGAGTTGCCTTGGGTATCTGCTGCATCAAAGACACCATTAACAAATGTTTTTTGATCATAGCTCCAACGGTGGGCGCCAAGCTTGGCAAAACCCTTCCAGCCGTTGTACTCATTGGTTGAGAAAATGAAGGCAGCGCCGAACGTATCTTGCTCACCGGCAAGCTTTAAACCATCATCTAAGATGGCAAGTTCCCGGCCCTGACGAATGTAGGTGTCACCAGCATTTCCAGTCAAAGTGCCCTTGCCTAAGTCGGCATAAAACCCTTCAACTGCGATGTTTTCAGAAAACTCATAGCCAACAAAGAACTTGAAAGCATCATCGTCTGTGTCCAATTTGGCAGTTACAGCCTTGGTTTGGGTATCAAATTCAGAGGCACCCCAACCGAAGCCAACATAAGTTTCCGCAGCGCTTGCGTTGAAAGAAACAAAGGCTGCGGCTGCAATTAACATCTTGATTTTCATGATTAAAGAGCTCCTACACTCCAAACAAAATAAATCCGGCCGAATACTATACAACAAACTGGGTTTGATGGTTCAGGCTTTTCAATTTAAGCCGGCGCTGGGCCTTTCTGGACCACCCGCAGGCAAGCCCAACCTTGATCGTTGAATGTATGAGGATTTCTAGGTTGGCGTCTGATGCTACAGGAGGGCTGAAGCTTAAAGTTCTGGCCAGCCCGTTATCTCTCACCGCCGGCGGTGGTCAGGATGAACTGAAGCCCCAAGAATATGCTCCGATCGATGAATCACATGGCTCGCTGCACCAACGATCAAAGGATCGACTTCACCAATGATCGATTCATCTTTGTCTGGATAGTCGAGCGAGGCCAGGAAATGCCGCATGGTGTTGATCCGCGCCCGCTTCTTGTCATTCGATTTCACAATCGTCCACGGCGCATCCGCGGTGTCGGTGTAAAAGAACATGGCCTCTTTTGCTTCAGTATAGTCATCCCACTTATCCAGGCTGGCCTTGTCAATGGGCGAGAGTTTCCAGCGCTTTAAAGGGTCTTGAGCCCGAGATTCGAAACGCCGATGTTGTTCTTCTTGGGTGACAGAAAACCAGTATTTAAACAACCGAGTATCGGATCGAACTAGCATGCGCTCGACTTCAGGCGCTTGACGCATGAATTCAAGATACTCATTGGGCGTACAAAACCCCATCACTCGCTCCACACCCGCTCGGTTGTACCAAGACCGGTCATAAAAAACCATTTCCCCGCCACTGGGGAGGTGAGTCAGATATCTTTGGAAATACCACTGCGACTTTTCTATGTCGGTGGGTTTGTTTAAAGCCACCACCCGTGCAAACCTTGGGTTGAGGTGTTCAGTAAACCGCTTGATCGTTCCGCCTTTACCCGCTGCATCCCGGCCCTCAAATAACAAAATGAACTTTTGCCCCGTCTCTTGTGCCCATAACTGCACCTTCAGCAGCTCTGCCTGCAATTTGGCTTTTTGCTCTTCATACAGCCGACGGCCCATTTTTTTCGAATAAGGGTATCGGCCGGACTCAAAGGCGTCACGCACTTGATCAGCGCTGACTTTGGGAAAGTGTTTAACGGGTGAGTCAGTATCGGCGCTGATTGCTGTCTGATTGTTCTTGTTATTGGGCACCATAGGCTCCTAATCCTCTTCTCATCAAAGAGGCGATGTGGTCACTTGAAAACACCGCTGTAGTGCTTACAAGGGCATTGGGACTTGATGTGGGTCAAATGTTCATTGAAGGCCCAAATCGAAGAGGTTGGCCGCATACACAGTGTGTTGCAATGCTTTGGTGCTCTGCCGCGGATCAACGAAGAGAGCTGATCCAGAATAAAAAAGGCCAGCACAATGGCTGGCCTTTTCTAGATCGATGACAATTGAATCAGTTCTGTCGCTGATGCTTTACAACGAAACGCCGGGTCATCAACAACAGCAGCGTCGCCATCAGAAGCAGCATCCAGATACCCAGAGTGGGTACTGGCAATGGCGGTATCAACACATCAGACAGCAAGCTCTCAACGGCGGGTACCGTCTGCACTTGGTCAACGCTGGCTGCAGCCACCGCATCAGAAGCCGCGGGCACGTTTGAGTCATTGGTGCCCTCAATGCCCAACGCGCTGAAATCATTCGATGTGAGCCCTGCATCCTGACTGGTCTCTGCGGTGGTCACAATGCGATCAGCGGCTGTGCTCATGGCTTTTAGTTTGGGCACTGTATCGCTGGCCTCGCGGGTTTGGCTGGCCACTCCACTGTTCATCAAGCTCAAGGCCTTGGTTGGGACAGTGACATTGAGCGCATTGTATGTATTGACTGTGGGTGGCGTGGAGCTCGAGTTGCCCGAATGGGCCAAGACTGTGTTGTAGTTGGTCACAACCGTTTGGATAGCGTCCGGCGTCGCGGCTTTTTTCTCTGCCACTCCCGAGTTGTAGGCACCGACATTCACGCTGACTACTTCTTCAATCCCGACTGAATCATAGTCTGTGGCACTCGGTGTGCCTGTGCCATTGGTTGCCAATGTGGACAAGCTTTGGGCCGCATTGGCGATGGCCTGAATCTCAGCGACTGTGTCTATATCAGCCACTGTTCCTTTGGCCACCCCGTTGTTCAGCAGATCCGCAACGGCTGCATTCACCACGGTGACACCAATCTTGGCGTAATCGGCAACTGTCAGCGTTGGGGGCGCACTCCCGCCAGCGGCGGTGATGATGGCGTTGTAAACCGTCACCAGAGACTGGATGGCTTCCAAATCATCCTCGGCGATGGTCACACTGGTCAAGGCTGAGTTGTAGGCAGCGACGTTACCGGCTGTCGCGCCCTCAATGCCAGCCGCCTCATAGACCGCGGCGTTTGGCGCTGTCCCTTGGCCATTGAAAGAGACCAATGCAGCGACGGCCTCTGGGTCACTTAAATCTGGAAGCGCTGCTTCAATGGCAGGAACCGAGGTCAGTGTTGAAGCTGTCGCATCCTCGACGGCAGTGACCACTTCAGCCAAATTGCCCGCTCTGACACCCACAATACCCAGCACTCCAAAGTCTTCGGTGACCAGCCCAGCGTCAGCACTTTCTGTAGCGGTTTGAATAATGCCATCGGCTGCTTTGGCCATGCGCCGCAACTCGGCTACGGTATCGCTGGCAGTCTTTCCTTGTCTACCGACTGCGCTATTGACGATGCCAAGAACCTCTCCTGCGAGGGGTTCTTCAGTTTCAGTCGATCCATTGCTGACTGTAACTGTCACAGCCAATGCCTCATATTGATCAGAGGTGACGGTGGCTGACTCGCCCTGACCCGCTTCAGCCAATACTTTGTTGTAGGCAGAGACAATGGCCTGTACCGCTGAGCCGGTCAGTGCTTTTTTGGACTGAACAGCGGAGTTATAAGAGCTCAAGTTGCCCTCAACCAAACCACTGATGCCGAGCAACTGATAATCACCAAAGACTGGCGCTGAAGCGCCCGTTTTTGAGTTCGCAAAATCAACAAGCCCGTTAACCACCGTGACAATGGCCTGCAGCTTCTCTTGTGTGTTGATATCGACTGCAGAGTCAGTGCTGGCAATCACTGTGTTCAGTAAGCTGGTGGAGCCGGTGGCATCAGCCAAAATAAACCCAAGTGCCTGATATTGAGCGGCTGTTAAGGCAGACGCCAACGTTGCATCGGCCACTGCGGCCAAGACGGCATTGTAGGCATCTACCATGGCTTGAACTGCTGTAGCATCTGCTGCGTCAATTTCAGCCAAAACTGAGTTATAGGCCGCGACATTCGCCTCGACTGCGTTCTGAATGCCCGCCGCTTCATAAATGGCTAGGGTGGGTGGTGTTTGTGTCCCGTCGTAAGCTACCAGTGCGGCGACTGCCTCTGGGTCATTTGGCGGGCTTTCAATAATCAAGTTAATGGTTGCCCCACCTTCTGTTACCCAAGTATAGGAACCCGGAACGAGAGTCAGCTGGGCGAGCGTTGTGTTTTTCCATGTGGTTGTACTATTCAAGGTGCCATTGGTAAAACCATCCGAGTAGAACAAGTAATAAGCTCCACTGAATGCTAGTCCAAAACGATCTCCGGTGGCCTCTGTTGCATCTAACCGCGCTGCGCCGCCTGTGAAAGGAATCACATTAGGCACAGTGTCGAATACCTGAAACCTAGACCTGACAGATTTGCTACCAATCTGCCCCAACACGAAGCCTCTAAAAGCGGGGGACAAAGCTGGAGACTTAAGGCCCAACGGATGACTTGTGCTCTCAAGCCTCGTCTCTGCCCGCAGATCCAGTTCTCCCGTCACTTCTGCGACAACATCTGCACCAACTTGCTTCACGTTAATACTTAAAACAGAGTCTACCGTCGTGGGTGGTGGCGGCTCTTCAACAGTTAAAGTGATGGTCTCGCCACCCTTGGTCTTCCAAACATAATCACCGGGCACAAATTTCAAATCCGTCAACGTTTTGTTATTCCACGTGGATGACCCATCAATTGGCCCAGAAAATCCAGTTTCGACAACGAGTCGCCCGGGGATAGCAGCTCCACCCCAAACTTCGAAATAATCCCCACTAGAGCTATCTGCAGCCACTCCAGAGCTCTTACTTCCTCCAAACATCCCCGTGGGGACCTGAGAGAAGTTGGAATCACGCCAGGCCGTGAGGTTGGCAGGCGCCACGCCGACAGCAACAAGCTCGAAATTTTGCTTAACCTCTCCACCGGTACCAGCTGGGGTGGCTC
>CAJXNU010000138.1 GCA_913057255.1 uncultured Wenzhouxiangella sp. | reverse complement strand
AAGCATCGGGCTGATGTAGCGAGAGCCCATCAATGGCCTCATCCAGCGCGCGCAATGCCCCCAGCTCATAAATCGCCCCGAGAGGACCGCCTCCGGCCACGGCCAGTCCAATCATGGGTTTGTCTTGATTGAGGTGGGGGTTTTGTGGGACGGTGAGCTTTAACATAGTGGCCTCAGATAAATTCTTAAAGCTTTGACCTTTATTATAATGGGTGCATGGCTTCTCAGCAGACAAAGCTAAGCCCCGGGATGGCGCATCTTTCTGCCCAAATTGAATATAATCAATCGGTTGCAGATCAAATCTCAGAAAGCTCAGAACATCACAAGCGAGTATTGCAGGCCCTCCAGCAGTGGCAAAGGGCCCGATTGGATGCGACCTACGCTGATCTCCGTTCCAGCGATCGCTACCATGCAGCGTGCGAGTTCTTTTTAGATGAGCTCTATGGGGGGCGTGATGTGGCTGCCCGTGATCGACAGCTCACAAAGGCCGCTCCGGTGATGCGACGCTTCCTACCAGATGACCTGTTGGCGGCGGTCGGTGATGCTCTGCGGCTACAGGCCATGTCCTTGGCTTTTGATTTTAAATTGGCCGGCCTTCTCATTGAGGCCGAGGTCATCGACCAGCCGGGCTATGCTGAAGCTTATCGCCGAGACCAAAACTGGGCGGGTAGGCGAGAGCAACTCACGCTGATCTTTGAGTTGGGTCAACTGCTGGGTGAGACGGTGCAGCATGCCATGGTGCACCGCCTGATTCGTATGATGCGTGCGCCAGCCAAGCTCGCTGGTTTCGGTTTGCTACAAGCGTTTTTACAAGAAGGCTTGGATGCGTTTTCAAAGATGGGCGCACCGGATTTGTTTCTAGAAACCATCCACACCCGTGAGCAGCAGGCCCTGGAGGCGATGCAGGCTGGTGATCTCTATCCCTTTCAGGCTTGGATCGGCCAAGGTCCAGAGCCTATTCTGATTGGCCAAGCCCGGCGCTAGGGTGGCCAAACCAACAAAATCATCGGCGTGGCTGTAGCCACGACTAGGGCTTCCAGGGGCAGGCCAAGGCGCCAGTAATCGCCGAAACGAAATCCACCCGGGCTCAAGATTAGCGTGTTGTTTTGATGACCAATGGGTGTCAAGAAAGCGCACGATGCACCCACGGCCACCGCCATCAGTGCAGGCTCGGGTTGTATGCCCAAAGTCGCAGCCGCGCTGAGCGCCACGGGACACATCACCGCGGCAGTGGCTGCATTGTTCATGAAATCCGACAGCGTCATGGTGATCACCATCAGACCCACAATGATTAACCAGATGGTATCGGCGGGTATTAACGCCACACCCCCATGGGCCAAGAGATCGGCCAGTCCGGTGGTGCTCATGGCTTGTGCCACCGGTATCAAGGCGCCCAGCAAGATCACCACCGGCCAGTCGATGGCTTCATAGATCTTATCGACCGCCAACACGCCAGTGAGAGCCAGTAAAATCGAGCCCAGACAAAATGTGATGGCGGCAGGGAGCAATCCAAAGGCAGCCCCAGCCACGGCTGCCAATAGAGTGAGACCCGCCAACCAAGCATGGCCTGGCTGAGGCACACGCAGTGAGCGATCCGCCAGTGGCACGCAACCATGGTTGAATGCAAACTCTTGGAGTTGATCAATTGGCCCTTGCATCAACAGCACATCGCTTGGACGAAAGCGAGTGCTTCGCAAGCGCGCAACGGTTCGATGGCCTTGCCGAGAAATGGCCAAGATGTTGACCCCATAGCGTGCTCTGAGTCGTAAACTCAACGCCGAGCGGCCAATGATGCTCGCGGTGGGCATGACCACCACCTCCATGAGATCTGTCGCTTCTGCGCTCTCTGCAGTCTCAGCTTCGTCCGTTTGTGGCGCAGCCACCGTAGCGTCGTCTTCGGGTGCGGGCGCCATTTCCAAACCCAATAGGCCAATCGCTTGCATCAAAGGCTTGGGCTCTGCCTCAATGACCAATGTATCTTGCTCTTGAAGTTTGGTGTTGCCATGGGGTGCGGTTAGACGAGAGCCGCCTCGGATCAGCGCCACCACCTGTGCGCCGGTGCTTTCGATGATGTCTTCTGCCTCACGAATGCGCAGACCAATGGCTTTGGACCCCTCTGGAATGCTGGCTTCGGTTAAATAATGTCCTGTATCGAAGTCTTCAGCATCGGAGCGAGTGCGTGTGGGGATCAGCCAGCGGCCAAAAATAAGGATAAAGAGCAGTCCAATCACACTGACCGCCAAGCCCACGGGCGCAAAATCAAACATGGTAAAACTGGCCCCTGCGGTTTCTTCGCGAAAACCAGCGACAATCAGGTTGGGTGGTGTGCCGATCAGCGTGGTCATGCCGCCAAGAATGGAGCCAAAGGCTAAGGGCATAAGGACGCGACCGGTGGGCAGTTCATACTGCTTGGCCATTTGGATGGCGATTGGCATGAGTAAAGCCAGCGCCCCGACGTTGTTCATAAACGCGGATAAAAAGGCCGCTAAGACAACCAGGGCAGCAACCGCGAGATCAGGTTGGCTTGACTCGGGCAAAGCGAGGCGAGTCAGTGCATCCACAGCACCCGATGTTTGCAGTGCTCGACTTAAAACCAAAATGGCTGCGACCGTGATCACAGCGGGGTGTGCAAAACCAGAAAATGCGGCATCGGTGGGCACCAATCCTGTCACAACGCAGGCCAGTAATGCGCTGAGGGCCACAATGTCATGGCGCCACCGTCCCCAGAGAAACAAAACGATGGTCGCGCCCAGGATAAGAGCAATGGTGATTTGGGGTTGGCTCATGATGCCCCTTAGATAGAAATGGTCGGTTTATCCAAATATACCGTGAACAAACCAGCCTGTGCGTGGACTGTGCTCATGGAAAACCCAAACTTTTCTCCCGCTGGGCTCACGAGCCACCCAATAGTCTCTGCACACCATGCCTTTTTCCCACCAGCCCGTTTCAATTCTTTCTGGACCCTGCTCAAGTAACAGTTGCCTCTGATCACAAGGGGCCGGTTCATCGAGCAGCCACGTAGGGCGTGGCCTGGGATCATAAATTGACTGAGTCTCATTGGGTGGCACCCATGACCAAGATTTTTCAGGCTGATGATGAGGATGTGGTTTTAAGCTGGCAAGGGATTGCGCGCCAAGTTTTGTTTGTAGGCAATCTAAAAGATCTGACCAAGTTTGGCCTTGATTGTGCCCGCTCAATAAATCAATTTGAGGTGGGCGATGCTCGGTGGTGCTGTGGCCTTGGATAACTAAGGTGACCAAGGGTTTTTTCAAAGTCAGTTTTTCAAGCTTAAGCGCAATCAGTTCTTTTAAATGCGCTGAATTGAACCCGGGTTGCGCCAGTCCAATATGAATCACAACATCAGGCATGGGCTGGCCACTGACGCGCTCATGTTTGCACCGGATATCTAGGTGATTTAATGCGCGATCGCGTGTGATTAACCAGCGCTCTAAATCAATCAATGCATTTTCAAGATGGCGCTGTAATCTGGATGTATGTGTGATGGGGTCAATGAGATCAATGCGCCGATAATAATCTTGCCTAGGTTGCCAGTATCCCAAGGGCACAGTGATCTCGCCATAGAGGCATTCAATATGGTTTTGTAGTTCCGGCCCAAAGCGTCTCAGGCGCTGGCTTTTGGGTTGTTGTTTGAGTTCACCTAGGGTGTGAATCCCGCAGTTGATCAGTGCGCTTTGTGTTTTTTGATCAATGTCTAGGTGTTCAATTGGCCATGGGTCTAACTGCCTAACCAAATTGGCATGAGTTTGGCATTGAATGTCATATTTGGCCATGAGGGTGGCCGCAATAGAGTTGGGTGCAAGCCCCCATCGCACCGTCAGATGCATGGGCTGAAAATGAGTGAGCAGATCAGTAGTGAGCTGCTGTGGTGTTTGATAGAGCCGATGACTCCGCTCAACTTCTAACACCAATGTGTGCGGATTGGTCCAATTGAGCTGGTCGCTGTAGTCATAGGCCAGTTCAGTGATCTGCTCATGGGATGGATGGTCTGCCCATCCCACCGGCTCGTCTTCAAAATAAAGTCCCAGCCACAACACGATTAATTCAGGGCAGTCAATGCAATTGAGTGATGGTCTTGATTGATTGGCTCTACATTGGTCGCAGAGACCAAGGTGATCTTTGGGCCAGGTTCTATTTTGAGTCGGATGGCATATCGTCCTGCCGCGGAATGATGGGTATAACGATGAATTAAAAACACGGGGGCAGGGCCTTGCTCTCCAGCCAGTTGGAGCCGACGAATGGCAACAGCACTCATCTCATTGGCATTAGGCCAAATTATCAATGTGCCACACAGGCCGCTTTTCAGCGCTTTCTCAGCCGCCCATAGCGTATTGTTTGTAGATCGAACAATGATCAAGTGTTTAAGATCAACCCCTGCTTGGATGAGGCCCTGCGGGCAGGGGATCAGTGGCGGTGCGATGAGCAGCACAGGCTTGGCTTGTTGGGTTTGTTCAGCGAGCACTGGGAGAAGAATTTGTAGCTCACCACTGCCTAGGGCGGTGGGCAGCAATTCGATCAATTGACTGCAAGGCCAACCGTGTGTAGGTAACCACTGGTCCAATTCGGTGGTTCCGGTGGACAAAACAGGCTCGGCGGGTCGCTGTGTACCCAGCCAGATGTCTCTGCGTTCTTTTAATAGCTGATCTAAAGCGGCCACAAACCACGGACTCAATGCGATTACTGACAATAACTGTATATTAATATAGTTATTGCGTGGTGTGCAATCTCCATGGACCATTTCGATGTGGCGCATCAATGGCTCAGTTGGTTTACACTAGTGGGCCAGTTGGATGTGGAGAGATGCCGGAGTGGTCGAACGGGCTCGCCTGGAAAGTGAGTGTGCGGTTTATCCCGTACCGAGGGTTCGAATCCCTCTCTCTCCGCCACTTTAATTTGGCTTAGGGCATGTACAAAGGGTGCTGTGTTGGCCCTTTGACGTCTGCCTAGATTTGAAATGGGCCAGATGCATGGTCATTTTGAGTTTGTTTTCTATATAATAGGCCCCCACGGAGAGGTGGCAGAGCGGTTGAATGCACCGGTCTTGAAAACCGGCAAGGGTTAGCGCCCTTCGAGGGT
>CAJXNU010000137.1 GCA_913057255.1 uncultured Wenzhouxiangella sp. | reverse complement strand
CCTCTCAATCGCAAGTATCCAATTGAATCGCTGTTGGCGGCGTGTCGTCGCTACGTTGCCCACGATAAGCGTCGCTCGATCACTTTCGAGTACACCATGATTGAAGGCGTGAATGATCAGCCGACTCATGCGCGTGGACTGCGCCGGATCCTCGATGGCTTGCCCTGTAAAGTGAACTTAATTCCATTCAATCCATTTCCAGGGACCCCATTTAAGCCTTCTGATGATGCCACGATGTATGACTTCCAAATGGCGGTTCGCGCAGCGGGGATTGTTACGACCATTCGCAAGACCCGAGGGGATGATATCGCTGCTGCGTGTGGGCAATTGGTTGGGGAGTTGTTAAGCCCGAGCGAGCGTCGTCGTATCGTTCAGACCCAGCTGGCAGAGCAGGCGTTGAGTGCATGAAAACTCCATCGTCTTCAAATGATATCCCCACTCTCGCTCAACGCCTGAGAGAAGAGCGCTTGTCGCGTGGTTGGTCGATTGAGGATGTGGCTGAGCAAATCGCCGCCAGTGCAGTGGTTGTGGAACAACTCGAGTCGGATGGCACAAGCCAATTGCCGGGCGTCTACCGTGATGCCTATCTCAAGCGGTATTTGAGAGTGCTCGAAATGGATGAGTATGATCTGGGCGAGTCGGCCGTGCCGGACTTGCAAGTGGTCTTGCCGATGCCCAAGCGACGCCTGTGGTTAGAGCGCTCAATTGGGTGGGCGCGATATGCCTTGGCTTCGTTAATTATCATCCCACCGTTGGTTTGGTTTTCCATTCATCACAGCACCTCGTGGATTGCCGGTGGTTTTGATGATCTTGAGGGTTCAAGAGCAATAGAGACATCATCGCCGAGCGTTCGTCGTCTTCAGGCCAGTCAAGTACCGGCGCGTTCTCTGAGTGAGTCTGTCTCTGAGGTGCTGTCGCAGAACCAGACGGGATCAGAAAATGCGCCGAGGGACAATGAGTCGCTGCTTGGAGCTCCCGAGCCTTTGGTGAATGTCCTCAAAGTGTATTTGACGGAGGACAGCTGGGTAGAATTGAAAGACGCGGAGGGGAATCGGTTAGAGCACAACTTGCTCCGTCGGGACAGAGAGTACAGCTATCAAGGCGAGCCTCCGTTTGAGGTGTTTGTTGGTTTGGGTTCTGCTTTGACCTTTGAGCTCAATGGACAGCCAATTAATCACCTCGAATTAGCACAGGGTGAAGGATTGATGGCTTTCTACATTGATGCAGCCGGACAGGTGAGCCGAAAGCAATGAGTCAACGTCAATCCATTCGAGGCATGCACGACATACTGCCCAACAATACCGCGCACTGGCAGTGGCTTGAACAAAAGATCACGGCCTTGTTCGCACGTTACCAATTTAGAGAAATTCGCTTACCCATTGTTGAGCACACCGAGGTATTCACGCGCGCCATCGGCCAAACCACCGACGTTGTGGAAAAAGAAATGTATACCTTCGAGGACCGCAATGGCGATTCTTTGAGCTTGCGCCCTGAGGGAACAGCGGGTGTTGTTCGCTCCGTGATTCAGCATGGCTTGCTCAATCCGCCGGGCCTCAAAGTCTGGTATCAAGGGCCTATGTTTCGGCACGAGCGCCCCCAGCGCGGGCGGCAACGCCAGTTTCATCAATTTGGCGCAGAGGTATTCGGGCTGGCAGAGCCCGCGGTGGATGTTGAACTGATCGCACTGGTCGATCGGCTTTGGCGTGAGCTTGGACTGAGTGATGATTTGTCTCTGGAGATCAACTCTTTGGGCGATCCCGAAGACCGTCAGCGATACCGGCAAGAGCTGGTGGATTATTTGCTTCCGCATGAGAGCGAATTGGACGAGGATTCCAAGCGTCGCTTGCACACCAATCCACTGCGGATATTTGATTCTAAAGTGGAAAAAACACAAGCCATCATGGCTGACGCCCCTCGTTTCTTTGAGACCTTAGGTGAGCCGGCCAGAGAGCACTTTGCCTCAGTCTGCACGTTGCTAGATCAGCTCGGTATTCAATACCGAGTCAATACCGGTCTAGTCCGGGGGCTGGACTACTACTGCCGGACCGTCTTTGAGTGGGTGACCGATAAGTTGGGTGCACAGGGTACGGTGTGTGCGGGTGGGCGCTACGATGGGCTGGTGGCCATGGCCGGTGGCAAAGATGTGCCAGGCATTGGGTTTGCCATGGGTGCCGAGCGACTGTTGGATTTGCTCTCATCAAAGGAACATGAGGCAGGGCTGCCTCCATCAGTGTACTGGGTCGGCTCCGCTCAGGTGGCCACACTGTTAGAGCAAGCAGAAGCGCTTCGTACCGCGTGCCCAGATCTCTGTGTGGGTGTGGATCTGGTGGGTGGCAGTCTCAAGTCCCAGTTCAAGCGAGCAGATCGTAGCTTGTCTCGCTTTGCACTGATTTTGGGAGAACAAGAGATAGCCAACGGTACCGTTCAGGTGAAAGATTTGCGCACCAAAGAGGACCAACACACCCTCCGGCAGGAAGATCTGGCACAATATCTCGCCGAGCGTTTAATTGAATTAAAGGAATAATCTGCTATGGCAGTGGAACTCTATGATGAGCATGAACAGGGTGAACGCGTCCGCCGTTGGCTTCAAAGCAATGGCTTGGCGCTGATCATTGCCGTTGTTTTGGCGCTAGGTGGTGTGTTTGGTTTCCAACAATACCAACGGACTCAGCTTGAGAACCAGAGTGCCGCGGCAACTTATTTCAATACGCTACAGAGTTTGATTGAAAGCGAGCAGCTCGAGATGGCTGAGGATTATTTTGCTGAGCTTGAGAGTCTCGATCGGAGTGGCTATTACAAGCTAGGCGCCATGACAATGGCTAAGGCCTATGTAGATGCCGGTAGACTCGGGCCTGCGGTGAATATCTATCAAACGCTCATGGAGCGTTCTGACATCGAGTCATTGCGCGGCCTGATTGGATTGCGCTTGGCGCGTCTGCTCAGTGGGCAGGGCGACGTTGATGCCGCCTTGTCTGTGCTGTCCGCGCCTGCCCCCATAGGCTATGAAGGGCCATGGGCCGAGGTTCGAGGCGACATCTATTTCAGTGACGGTCAGCTCGAGCAAGCCAGGCAAGCCTATCAGGCAGCATTGGATTCGCCCAGTGACATGGGTTTCGGAACTACCCTTATCCAAATGAAACTCGATGCCACCGGCCCAGGTGCACTGCAGGCAGATTCATGAGACTGTTTTCTTTGAGCAAGCCATTGATGGCGGTTCTGCTGACAGTCGTGTTGGCAGGCTGTCAGACGATTGGCGGTCTGTTTAACAAAGATGAATCGCTGCCGCCAGCTGAGTTGGTGGACTTCACACCCACGTTGACGGTGGCCAATATCTGGTCAACCAATGCGTTGGATGGCAGCAGTCGTTCCGGTCCAGCCATTGATCTGGACTTTGCCAATGAGAAAGTATGGTCGGCGGATGAATCGGGCCATGTGATTGCACTTAATGCGCAAACTGGGCGTGTTGATGCACGATTCGATACCGGACTAGCCATCTCGGCTGGCCCTCGGATCGAGGGCGAGCACATTTTGCTCGGCACTTACGACGGCGAGGTGGTGCTTCTAAATCGCAGCAACGGTTCGGTCATCTGGAAGAGAAATGTCAGCTCGGAGGTCTTGGCTGCACCGATTGTTTCCGATGGAAAAGTCATCGTGCGCGTGTTGGATGGCCGTGTCTATGCCTTTGATCGTGACACGGGGCGTCGCGATTGGGTCTACGATCGGAGCGTGCCATTGCTGACGCTGCGTGGCAACAGCGCGCCGGTTGCTCGTGCGGGTCGGGTGTATATTGGGTTTGATGACGGCGTCGTGGTTGCCTTGCGCTCTGATGACGGGCAGCTGATTTGGGAGCAGCGCGTGACTGAACCTGAGGGCCGGACAGAATTGGATCGAATGACTGACATTGATGGTCCGATGGTCATCGTTGGCACAGAGCTTTATGTGGTCTCGTACAAAGGCCGTATGGCGAGCTTGGCTCTGGAATCTGGGCGTCTGCTATGGGTCAAGGACATCAGTGCTGAGCAAGGCTTGAGCCTGCGTCGAACCGAACTTGCCGCGGTCGATAAAGAAGATGCCATCTGGTTGGTTGATCGGCGAAACAGCACAACGCTTTGGCGAGACGATCGTTTGGTTCGTCGCGACATCACTCGGCCGGTGTTCTACAACGATTATCTGGTGGCGACTGACTTCGAAGGCTATATGCATTGGCTCGATAGCGCTTCTGGCGAATTTGTGGCGCGCGTGAGAATCGGCAGCGATCCAGCCCTCGGTGCACCTTTGGTGGTGGGCAATACCTTATACGTGCGTGATACAAAAGGTCGGATTTCTGCCTGGCAAGCCAGACTCTAAGCAATGGCTTCAATCAGGCCACTGGATGTTGTCGTCATTGTTGGCCGACCCAATGTGGGTAAATCAACACTTTTCAATGCGCTTACTCGGCGTCGAGATGCCCTCGTCGCAGATATGCCCGGCGTGACCCGGGACCGGATTTATGGCCGTGCGGTACTCGATGGGCAACCGGTGATTTTGGTCGACACTGGCGGTCTGGAGGCAGCCAGCGAGCAACTGGGCCAGGCGGCCCAAGCGCAAACGCAAGCCGCCATTGAAGAAGCTGATCTTTTGTTGTTTGTCACTGATGGCCGCTCTGGCCTCACTTCGGCAGACTTTGAGATTGTCCAATCGCTTCGCAGAAGCAATAAGCCCATTGTGCATGCTGTCAACAAAACCGATGGCTTGGATCCCGATACCTTGCTCGGTGAAGCAGCTGAACTGGGTCTGGCTGAAAGCTGCGCCATTGCAGCCTCGCACCGTCGTGGTTTGGATCACCTTTCCAAAAAGGTGGCTTGTTTACTGCCAGATGAGCAGGGCGAGGCACCGGTATTTGGCGAAGGCATCCGTCTGGCGCTGCTCGGTCGTCCCAACGCAGGCAAGTCCACGTTGTTGAACCGCTTTGTTGGCGAAGAGCGTGCGCTGGCTAGCCCCATTCCTGGAACCACACGTGATCCTGTACATGCTGACATCGTTCGTGAAGGACAAAGCTATCATGTGATCGACACGGCAGGCATTCGTCGACGGCGTGGCAGTCACGAAGGACTAGAAAAGCTCAGCACCCT
>CAJXNU010000136.1 GCA_913057255.1 uncultured Wenzhouxiangella sp. | reverse complement strand
AGCGCTCCGGCTCATCCAAGGAGTTAATGAATTCAGCCTCTTTTTCACCGTAGCAGCGTTTGGCCATGGCGCTGGCCCGACCAATCACTCGATTCATTTCAATGTCGATGCCAATGGGTCCAGAGGCACTCACCCCAACCGCCAACCACTGTCGGGTGTGCGAGAGGCTGATCTCGAGCGAGTGGTCAGCGAGATAGGGCTTCCCCTCAGCCGTCTTCATCATTCGGACGTCTTTGCCGGGAAGCCCCAAATACCGACCAAACAGCAGGCGCAAGTAGAGCTGCTGTCGAATGCGCAGATCTCTTCTGGCATGCATCAATGGTGATGGCTCGCTGACCTGGCTTTGATCTGCACCCACCATCATGGGCAGGCTCTCCAAATCCATCAACCAAACATCGACCCGACCCGGCTCAGGCGGCTGAAGCCGTGGAAACGGAAAACCCACCTGATGTTGCCTCACCTCGATCATGCACTCATGCCTGATATCAGACAAGATCGGCTGGCCACCCCAAATCCACCCAAGCTTCTCACCCAGGCCAGATCATCAAAGTCCAAACCACCCAGTGCGATGACTGGCAGACCGGCTTGCTCTAACAAAGCCCCAAACGCTTCACCCCCCAATGGGCGATTGGTGGGTTGGGCCTGACTGATCCGTAGAGGTGAGAGCAACGCGAAATCCAGACCGAGCGAGGTGGCATGCTTTAGTGAGTCGGAGTCATCACAAACCATGGCCGCCCATGCCAAACCTTTTGGTCTTTGGGTCAAAGCCATGCCTTGGCTTCGAGATACAGTCACACCGTCAGCACCCAAACGCTTGGCCCACTCGGGTGTGCCATCGACAAGACAGATGTGTCCGGCTTGTTGTGCATGCTCGACGGCTTTTCTCCCCAAATGGGCCGCTTCGTCTGATGTCTCGCCTGGACATCCCGACCACTGCACCAACCAGGGCGCACCCGCCAATGGAGTTTGCTCAATGCTGGCCAATCTCTCCTGCCAGTTGGCCAGAATGCGCGCTTGACTCTGATCATTGGCCTCTAGGGAATCCATTAGATAAAAAGGCGCGAGACCAAAGAGCTTCAACAAGGCTTGATCGGCCGGTGGCATGGAACGCTCCGATACCTGCGACCAGGGCACCCACTCGATGGCCTGGCCTTCTAGCCCAGAGGCGACACCCGACCAATCGGTGACTCGATAAATGCTCAGAGAGACGGTTTTTTCAGGGTATCGGTGGGTCAGCGAACACCAGCGCTCAGCGGCATGCACCGTGATGCCAAGCTCTTCAGCGAGCTCTCTTT
This sequence comes from uncultured Wenzhouxiangella sp., assembly GCA_913057255.1. Lineage (GTDB taxonomy): Bacteria > Pseudomonadota > Gammaproteobacteria > Xanthomonadales > Wenzhouxiangellaceae > Wenzhouxiangella. Next base: position 3,875 of record CAJXNU010000136.1, on the reverse strand, counting down.
TGAGGGCAGTCTCTTGGTCTTCATCAGGCTCCACCCGTCCACCCGGAAACTCCCAACATCCAGCCAGATGCTTGCCGGGGCGTCGTTGTGACAACAACACGCAGGTCTCGGCGTCCAGTGGTTGATGGCTTGGGGCTGCCTTGTTGGCCGGTGTGATCACCGCCGCCACCACCGACACCCCCTGAGCCATCAAAGCTTACCGTGACACTGCTTGTATTTTTTGCCTGAGCCACAGGGACAGGGCTCATTGCGTCCGACTTTACGACCTTCGCGAACAAAGGTATCCGCGGTGGGCGTGGCATTGCCTGAGCTGGGCTGACCTTGGCCTTGGCTTTGACCTTGACCTGGCGCTGTTGCCGACTGGCTGCTTGGGTGCCTAAACTCCATGGACTGCGCGGGCCTGGATTTGGGGCTCACTGCATCCACATCGTCTTGGTCTCTGACCGTCACCCGAGAAAGCGCTTTGATCACGTCATAGCGCATGCTAGATAGCATCTCGGTGAACATCTCAAAGCCCTCACGCTTGTATTCTTGCTGCGGTTTTTTCTGGGCAAATGAGCGCAGGTTGATGCTCCGGCGAAGATAATCCATCGCCGCCAAATGCTCTTTCCAGTGCTGGTCGAGAATGCTCAGCATCAGTGCTTTTTCAAACTGACGCATCACCGACTCACCGGTCATTTCTTCTTTTGCCTTCGTGTGTGCCTCGATGCCCTCAAAGATTCTCTGGCGGAGACCCGACTCATCTAAATCGTCGTCTTCATCCAGCCACTGACGAATGGGCATCTCCAAACCAAAATCACCCTCTAAGACCTTTTCCAAGCCTTCTGGGTCCCACATGTCCTCCACCGACTCCGGTGGGATGTGCTGATTGATCAAATCTTCAAACACTTCCTCACGGATCGAGGCGATGGTCTCACCGACATCATCGGCTTCCATCAGCTCGTTGCGCTGGGCATAAATGACCCGTCGTTGGTCATTGGCCACATCATCAAAGTCCAAGAGGTGTTTTCTCAGATCAAAGTTATGCGCCTCGACCTTGCGCTGGGCATTCTCAATGGCTTTGTTGACCCAAGGGTGTTCGATGGACTCACCTTCTTGGAGGCCCAATTTTTGCATCATCGACCCCAGACGGTCGGAGGCAAAAATGCGCATCAAGTTATCATCGAGTGAGAGATAAAAACGGCTGGATCCCGGATCACCCTGACGACCTGAGCGACCTCGAAGCTGATTATCAATGCGTCTGGATTCGTGGCGCTCCGTGCCAATGATGTGCAGGCCACCGGCATTCAATACCGTTTCATGGCGTTGTTCCCAGTCAGCTTTGAGCGCATCGACTTTGGCGGGATCTGGATGGTCCCCGAGCTCAGCCCGTTCGGCCTCGAAATTGCCGCCCAAGACAATGTCGGTCCCCCGACCGGCCATGTTGGTGGCGATGGTCACCGCCGCCGGTCTCCCGGCCTGTGCCACGATCGCGGCCTCTCGCTCGTGCTGCTTGGCGTTTAAGACCTCATGAGCGATTTTCTTTTTCTTCAATACCGCAGAGAGCTGTTCTGAAGTTTCGATCGAGGTGGTACCGACCAACACCGGCTGCTGTCTTTCAACGCAATCTTCAATGTCTTTGACAATCGCATCAAACTTTTGGGTTTGATCCAAAAAGACCAAATCGGCTCGGTCTTCACGGACCATGGGACGGTGGGTTGGAATGACCACCACCTCTAAGCCATAAATGGTTTGAAACTCATAGGCCTCGGTATCGGCGGTACCGGTCATGCCGGCGAGCTTGTCATACAGACGGAAGTAATTCTGGAAGGTGATGGAGGCGAGCGTCTGGTTCTCACGCTGGATGGGCACACCCTCTTTGGCCTCAATGGCTTGGTGCAAACCCTCTGACCAGCGTCTGCCCGCCAAGGTTCGCCCAGTGAACTCATCGACGATGACCACCTCGCCATCTTTGACGATATAGTCCACGTCTTTTTGGAATAAGTGATGCGCTCTCAAAGCCGCATTGAGCGTGTGCATCAAGCCTAAGTTATTGGCGTTGTACAAGCTGTCATCGGCCTCCAATAAGCCGGCTTGATTGAGCAAACCCTCCACTTTGGCCATCCCGTCTTCGGTCAAATACACCTGACGGGTCTTTTCATCCATGCTGAAATCCCCCGGGCCATCTTCTTCTTTTTGTGGCTCGAGATTGGGGACGATGCGGTTGATCTTCACATAGAGCTCAGGGCCTTCATCAGCAGGTCCTGAGATGATCAAAGGGGTTCTCGCCTCATCGATCAAGATCGAATCGACCTCATCGACGATGGCAAAGGCTTGGCCACGCTGAGCGCGCTGCTCCACAGAAAACGCCATGTTGTCTCTGAGATAGTCAAACCCGAGCTCATTGTTGGTGGCATAGGTGACATCCGCCGCATAAGCCGCGCGTTTTTCTTCAGCGCCCATGCCCGGAACAGCCACCCCCACGCTCAAGCCCAGCGCCTCGTAGACAGGCGCCATCCAGGCGGCATCTCGACGTGCCAGATAGTCATTGACGGTCACCACATGCACGCCACGATCGGCAATGGTGTTGAGATAAACGGCCAGGGTCGACATCAAGGTCTTACCCTCACCGGTTTTCATCTCAGCGATCTTTCCTTGGTGGAGCACCATGCCGCCAATCAGCTGCACATCGTAGTGTCTCAGTCCCAATGCACGAACCGCCGCTTCCCGTGCGGCAGCGAAAGCCTCTGGCAGCAACTGATCCAAACTCTCGCCTTTTTCATGGCGCTCACGCAACCGGGCCGTGGTCTGACGCAAATCCTCGTCGCTTAAGGCTTGGAAGTCAGGCTCTAGGGCATTGATGGCCTCCACTTGCTTTTCGAGCTGCTTAATCAAGCGCTCGTTGCGGCTGCCGATGAGTTTGGTGATGAGGCTTCTAAACATGTGTTATCCGTTGTTGTATGACATTGACCTGCTTGTTTGGGCCCCTGCCGGATGATCTAGCCCAACATTGTAGCGTTTATCGGGGCTAAACTGTAGAGTCTGGGCCCGCGGCCCGTGGCCGATCAGCCGCTGGCCACTGTTTAAGAGCATGGCATGAGCGATAGAGCAGAAAAAGACCTCAAAGGGCTCACACAAAGCCCCAAAACCAAGGATCCAGCGCTTCGCAAGCTCGTGGCGCTCACCCAGAGTTATGCGGTTGTGGATGCCAAGATTCAAGGGGTCTTATCCACAAGACTCCAAGGTCAGCTGCAAGTGGCCTGCGTTCGAGGTGAGACTTTGGTGGTTTCTGTCCCCTCCTCTGCCTGGGTGGCCCGAGCGAATCTAGAAGGCCAAGAGATGCTCAAAGCGGCCCGTCAAGCTTGGGATGGCTCACTCACCGAGCTCAAAGTGATCGTCACACCCACCCTCGCCTCCTAGGCCTGGCAGATCCATAGACAGCACTGAGAGACCCGAGGCTGGGCCCAGCGAAGATTCATGAATGTTTAGATTTAGACCGCCTGAGCGGGCTGGACGTAGGAGATGGGTGCGTAGTCTGGGTCTTCGTAGGTCACTTCTTCCCACGCACTTTGATCGGCCAACAGGGCGCGCAACAGTTGGTTGTTGAGCTCATGGCCTGATTTGTAGCCCACGAAAGAACCAATCAAGTTCCTTCCAAGCAAGTAGAGATCGCCCACCGCATCAAGCACTTTGTGTTTGACCAACTCATCGTCGTAGCGGAGGCCATTTTGGTTCAATACCCGATAGTCATCGAGCACCACGGCATTGTCCATGCTGCCCCCAAGGGCCAGGTTACGGCTTCTTAGGTATTCGATATCGCGCAAGAAGCCGAAGGTTCTGGCACGCGCCACTTCCTTGAGATACGAGGTGGTAGAGAAATCCAGATCCGCACGACA
>CAJXNU010000135.1 GCA_913057255.1 uncultured Wenzhouxiangella sp. | reverse complement strand
CAGCGCCGCCATCGCATGGCGAGCTTGCCGCTGTATCTGGTCACCAGTGCCGTGGTGGGGCTGTACTCCGATGACCGCTTGCCAGCCAAAATCGCTCGCCGCTCGCTGCTTCGCGTGGCCAACAAGCTTTGGCCTTTTCGGCGCGCGGTGGCTAGACAACTCACGGGTTAACCACCGCGGGTTAAAACCTCACTGGGTTAAAAACATCGCTGAATTAAAAATCAAGCATTAAAAAAGCAGACGGACCGGAGAGTCTCGTCTGCTTTTTCATTGCACCGACCAAAATCCAGCCAGTGCCTGTTTAGGTGGACCGCCTAGCGCTTCTCGATCGCGGTGTAATCGCGAGCGGTCGCACCAGTATAGACCTGGCGTGGTCGACCAATTCGATGCGGGCTGCCACTTTGTTCCAGCCAATGGCTCACCCAACCCACGGTTCTGCCAATCGCGAACATGGCGGTGAACATGCTGGTGGGAATGCTCAAGGCTTTGTAGATGATGCCTGAGTAGAAATCAACATTGGGATAGAGCTTGCGCTCAACGAAATACTCATCTTCCAGCGCGATTTTCTCCAGCTCCATGGCCAAATCCAACAGTGGATCGGCCTGCCCCAATTCTTCTAGCACCTCATAGCAGGCTTTCCGAATGATGGTGGCACGTGGATCGAAGTTCTTGTAGACGCGATGACCAAAACCCATCAAACGGAATGGATCGTCTTTGTCTTTGGCGCGCGCCATAAACTCACCGGCTCGGCTGATGTCACCGATTTCGTTGAGCATATTCAACACCGCCTCATTGGCGCCACCATGGGCTGGGCCCCAAAGTGCGGCCAGACCCGCTGAGACACAGGCATATGGATTGGCACCGGTAGAGCCGACCAAACGGACGGTGGATGTGGAGGCGTTTTGTTCGTGGTCGGCGTGCAAGATGAACAATAAGTTCAATGCTTTCGCCGCCACGGGATTGACGCGGTAGTTCTCAGCCGGTACCGAGAACATCATGTCTAAAAACCGCTCGGAATATTCCAGCGAGTTATTCGGATAGGCCACTGGCCATCCCATGTGATGGCGATAGGCCGAGGCGGCGATGGTGGGCATTTTTGCGATCAAACGCTTGGCCGCCAATTCCCGCTGCTCTGGGTCTTTGACATCGAGCTTGTCGTGATAAAAGGCCGCCATGGAACCGACCACACCAGAGAGAATGGCCATGGGGTGGGCGTCGTAGTGGAAGCCTTGAATAAAATTGTTGATCTTCTCGTGGACCATCGTGTGATAGGTGATGTCCCGCTCGAAATCGCTGTACTCAGTCGCGGTGGGCAATTCACCATACAGCAACAAGTAAGCCGTTTCTAAGAAGGTGGCGTTCTCAGCCAGCTGCTCGATGGGATACCCTCGGTAGCGCAAAATCCCCTGCTGACCATCAATGAAGGTGATGTCGCTTTTACAGCTCGCGGTGGTGCCATACCCAGGATCAAAAGTGAAGTGGCCGAGCTCAGAATAGAGCTTGGCAATGTCCATGGTTGGATCACCCTCAGAACCGGCCACCACTGGCAGTTCCAGCGTTTTTCCAGTCTCAGGGTCGGTCACAATCAATTTACGGTCGCTCACCGGAGGGCCTCCTATGATCAAACGCCCATTAGTATGGCACAAACGCCGACCCTTCGGGGGCGAATGGTGGGCGTTGATGCATCCTCCGATCCCCTGACCTCATCCAAGCCAGACCCGGTTGACTACACTTCAACGTAGGCTTCTGCCTGCCCAATCCAACGGTCGATGATGGCATCGGCCGCCTCAGGGGCAATGGTCTCGGCCAGCGCATGAACGGTATCCAACAAGCGCCCGTCGCGGGCGAGATCAGCGATCCGAAAGCGCATCATGCCGGTCTGGCGGGTGCCCAACACCTCGCCAGGCCCACGAAGCTCTAGGTCTTTTTCTGCAATCACAAAGCCATCGGTGGTCTCGCGCATGACCTTGAGACGCTCCGTGGCCATTTGCCCCAGCGGGGGCTTGTATAACAACACGCACACCGCCTGCGCACTCCCACGACCCACGCGGCCTCTCAACTGGTGGAGTTGAGAAAGTCCCAGACGCTCAGCATTTTCGATCATCATCAAGCTGGCGTTGGGGACATCGACACCGACTTCGATCACGGTGGTCGCGACCAACAAATCCAAATCACCGGCCTCGAACTTCGCCATGATCGCTTGTTTGTCTTTGGACTTTAGGCGGCCATGAATCAGCCCCACCTGAAAATCCCTCAACGCCTCAGCAAGCTCAGCCGCTCGGGTCTCGGCCGCTTCGGCTTCCAGCACGTCAGATTCTTCAATCAATGGACACACCCAATAGGCTTGCCTACCCTCAGCCAACGCGCTTTTTAAGCGTTCAATCACCTCATCACGGCGCTGGCTGGACATGGCCACCGTTTGGACGGGTTTGCGGCCGGGTGGCAAAACATCAATTACTGAGACATCGAGACCGGCATAGGCGGTCATGGCCAAGGTCCTGGGAATGGGGGTGGCGGTCATCACCAATTGATGCGGCAACTGCCCCTCACGCTTGCCCTTGTTGGCCAAGGCCAAGCGCTGGTGGACCCCAAAGCGGTGTTGCTCATCCACAATGGCCAAGGCCAAGTGTTTGAACACCACCGGCTCTTGAAAAATCGCGTGCGTGCCCACCACCACGGATGCACCCTCTGCAATGCGGGCCAAGGCCGCTTCGCGCGCTTTGCCAGTGACCTTACCGGTCAACCAAATCACCTCGATGCCCAACGGCTCGAGCCAGCCTTTTAGGGTCCGATGGTGTTGCTCCGCCAACAGCTCGGTGGGGGCGATCATGGCCGCCTGCACGCCAGAGCCTGCCGCCACCACCAAGGCAGCACCGGCCACCAAGGTTTTGCCGGAGCCCACATCGCCTTGTAACAAGCGCCGCATGGGTTGTTGACTCGCCAAGTCTTGGGTGATCTCTTCAATGACTCGTGACTGGGCTGAGGTTGGGGCAAACCCCACGCCAGCTAAAAACCGATCAAACAGATCTTTGACATGGGGATCGGTCAACCTGAGGGCTTGGGCGCGTTGCTGGGCCCGCGCTTTGTTTTGTCTGGCGATGGTTAAGTGATGCGCGAGCATTTCTTCTAGCGCTAAGCGCCGAACGGCTGGATGGATGCCCTCAATCAAGGCAGCGATATTGTCTTCAGCCTTGGGTCGATGAACAGCCAGCAACGCCTCTTTTAGGCTGATCGATGTTTGTTGGGGGGACAACCAATCCTTGAGCACCAGCGCACCACTGTCTAGCCGGTCGAGTGCGCTGTTGATCAGACGCACTAAGAGCGCCTGAGACACCCCTTGGGTGGTGGGATAGATGGCGCTCAGATGATCAGGGAGTGGTGGCGGATTCTCGCCGAGAGGCAGACACTGGGGATGGGCCATCTCAAAGCCGCCCGAACCCAGGCGGACTTCACCAAAGCAGCGAACCCGCGCGCCTTCTGTCAATAGTCGCTGCTGATTGGGATAGAACCGAAAAAACCGCAGCAACACTTGTCCCGACTCATCGGCCAGTGTCGCCACCAACATGCGAGAACGCGCATAGCGAATGGTCTGGTGGACAATCGTGCCTTCGACCTGACACCACAGGCCCGGTCGAATGGCATTCAATGGCGTGAGTGTGGTGCGGTCTTCATAGCGAAGTGGCAAATGAAACAACACATCAGACTCGCGCACGAGTCCCAGTGTGGCCAGACGCTGGGCCACCCGAGCGCCCACGCCTTTAGATTCTGTCAGTAAGCGATCACTCAAGACAAAACCATGACCGCGTCCATCTCCACTTCAGCCCCTTTGGGCAAACCCGCCACCTCAATGGCTGCGCGCGCAGGATAAGGGGTCTCGAAGTACTCCATCATCACGGCATTGAGCGTTTGGAAATGGCCTAAGTCTGTCAAGAAGATGTTGAGTTTGACGATGTCTTTGAGATCACCGCCGGCGGCCTGAGCGACTGAGCGCAAGTGATTGAAGACCTGTCGCGTCGCCGCCTCAAAGTCCCCTTCAATTAAATCCCCGGTTGCTGGATCCAGCGGGATCTGGCCTGAAAGATAGACCGTCTGGCCCACTTTGACGGCTTGTGAATACGGGCCGATGGCGGCGGGGGCTTGATCACTGTGGATGGTGGTTCTCTGGGTCATATCCATCTCCTAAAACAAAGCACGTGTTTTTGGGTCAGATCTCCGAGTTTAGGCAAACTCGCGTGAGACCCGCATCACATAGGGGTTTCTTCTCAGGCGACGAATCACGCGCGCCAATTGGTCCCGCCCGGAGACCGAAATCACAAAATTGAGGGTGGCGGTGTCTCGGGTCGAATCTTTTTGTTCCACACTTTCGATATTTGAGCCCAATTGCCCCAGCGTGGTGGAGATCGAGGCCAATACGCCCGGGCCATTGACCGTGACCATTCTAACCAAGGTTTTGAATTGCCCCTCGACCAAGGTACCCCAGCGAACATCAACACATCGCTCGGGGTGATTTTTTCTTAACTCAGGGACGTTGTGGCAGCGCTCTGAGTGAATCACCAAACCCTTGCCTGGTGAGACATACCCCATGATCTGATCGCCTGGAATGGGTCCACAGCAGGCTGCATAGGTGATGGCACTCCCTTCGCCACCACCAATGGTCAAGGCAGTTGATGTCTCCGCGTCGCCTTGTCGACGTTGGGTCAGTGACAACAACTTGTTGGCCACCGAGCCGGCCAACATATCCCCACGCGCGATCAAGACCAACAAATCTTCCAAACGCTCGAGGCCAAGCTTTTTGAGATAGCGCTCAAGGCGTCGCTCTGAGATGGATTCAAGAGAATGGCCACGGCGCTCAAGCGCTTGATCCAAAAGCCGGTCGCCAATCTTGGCTGAATCGGCGGCCTCTAAGTTTTTCAGGTGCGAACGAATCGCCGTTCTCGCTCTGGGCGTGACCACGAAGCTCAACGACTCAGCGCGTGGCGCAGCACTCGGATCGGTCAAGATCTCCACCGTTTGACCGTTTTCTAACCGCGTGTTCAGTGGCAAGTTTTGTTTATCGATCAAAGCGCGGGTGGCGCGGTGGCCGACGTCAGTATGAATGGCATAGGCAAAGTCCAAGGCGGTGGCCTCGGCTCTGAGATCCACAATCTTGCCGCGCGGTGTGAACACAAAGATCTCAT
>CAJXNU010000134.1 GCA_913057255.1 uncultured Wenzhouxiangella sp. | reverse complement strand
CCCAGATGACCCTGGCTGTCTTTTTCCAGCGCTTGCAAGACGGCCTGTCCACCATTGGATAAGCCAGCGGCCATGGTGATCAGTTTATCTGGATCGAAGTCATTAAATTCTTCTGCCAACCGCGCAATGGCCCATGCGGTGGCCGCTAAGGTGATCTCGCCCCAATAGGCCTCAACATTGATCCCGCTGTGGGCATGCGGGATGGCCATCGCTTGTCCTGCCGTCTCAGTGTCTGACTCACCCATCGCTGGCACAAAGCCCAACTCTGTCGCATTGTCTGATGTGAGCGCGGTGCGCGTGCCATCCAATTGCACGCCGGTTTGGCGGCTCACATCAAAATAATCGGTGCCAGCGCCTTTGTCGGTGTAGACCACCGCACAGCCTTTCGGCAACGCCCAGGGTGCGACTAGGGGCACGGCGCCATAGACGCCTCGCGAGCCGGAGGCCGGGGCCACGACCAAGCAGGGTGTCTGTGGGTTAAAACTGGTGGGGATTTGTAGCAGCGCACGGGTGGTGTGATCGGTCTCGCCGACGGGCAGTCGAGTCATGATCTCCATGCCAGCGACGACGGGTAGCCCATCACTTGAAAATGACCCCAAACCATCGGGTCGGTTGATGGCTGAGAGTCCATTGAAGTGGGTGTGAAAGGCCATGGCACGAAGTTCGTCGGGCGTGGGGGCAGCCGGGTCTTGTGGCTCAGGCCGCGGTGCGCGCAGGCCAGCAAGGCCCAGTCCGCCAGTGACCAAATCGGCCTGTTCGGTGATGAGTTCTGTCATCTCAACGGAAGCTTGTGAGATGTCAGCAGGTGTTGGCTCGACTGAGTCGGGACCATTGCAGGCGGTCACGAAAACGAGTGTGGTCATGCCGAGGATTAGTTGTGATGCGCGTGTCATGGTATCTGCTGCCTTTGATCAAATGGCTTGGCATCATTCGATTGATATCGATGATTGGCCAAGGTGTTTATTAATGAGTTAAGGCTATCAGAGTCTGAGGGCGGCTTGGATGGACTTTGGTACAAGCTCAATCAGGCCCTGAACCTGCTAGACTTTTCGTTTATGAATATATTGATCACTGGAGCCGGCAGTGGCATTGGCGAAGGCATCGCGACAGGTCTTGCCGAGCAGGGCCATCGGCTGTTTGTCACCGATTATCGATTGGATGCCGCCCAAGCAGTGGCCGATGCCATCAATCAGGCCGGCGGCCAAGCCCTGGCTATGGCGTTGGATGTGACCGATCCCGAGGCCATTGAACATGTCCCTGATTGGGTGGCGGCACAAGGCCACGGGCCCATTGATGTCTTGATCAACAACGCCGGTCTCCAGCACGTCGCCCCGCTAGAAGACTTTGATATGGACCATTGGTCTCATTTGGTGGATGTCATGCTCAATGGGGTGGCTAGGCTCACTCGAGCCCTCTTGCCTTCCATGCGAGAACAAGACTTTGGTCGGATCATTAACATTGGCTCCATTCATTCGCTGGTGGCCAGCCCTTATAAGAGTGCCTATGTCGCTGCCAAACATGGTCTGATGGGGTTTTCGAAAGTGATGGCCTTGGAGACCGCTTCATCGGATATCACCATCAATACGGTGTGTCCGACCTATGTCAGAACGCCCTTGGTTGATCAACAAATCGCAGCGCAGGCCAAAGCGCATGGTCTCTCAGAAGATGAGGTGGTCGAGACCATCATGCTCAAACCCATGCCAAAGAAAGTGTTCATTACTTTCGAAGAGCTCACCGGTATCTGTGCCTTCTTGTTGAGCCCCGCTGCCAGAAACATCACCGGCCAGGCCATTGTGGTCGATGGTGGGTGGACGGTGACATGAGCACGCAAGTTTTAATCGCCGATGACCATCCTTTGTTTCGGGCAGCGTTGGTCCAGACTTTGGCCGATTGCATGGACGATGTCTCTGTCTTGCAAGCCAGAGACTTGAATGAAGCCTTTGAGCATTTAAACAGCAATGACAACATTGATCTGGTCTTGCTGGATTTGCACATGCCAAGCCAAGCGGGCGCCTCAGGCGGTCTCAATGGGGGTTTGACGGGTTTGGCTCACATTCGGGGGCAGTTTCCAGCGGTGGCGGTTGTGGTGGTCTCGGCCAATGAAGATCCCTTGGTGATTCGTCGGGCACTCGATTATGGAGCGGCCGGCTTTATCCCCAAAAGTGCCGATCTCTCTGAGCTCTCGGAAGCGCTAGAGGCCGTCTTTGATTGTCGAGAATGGATACCCGCGCGCTTAAGACGCGCGGTGGAAGAGGCGGGTCAAGAGCCCAGTGATGATATGGCCGAGCGGATTAAGACCTTAACTCCGCAACAGTTTCGTGTGCTTGAGATGGTGGCACAAGGCCAGCTCAACAAACAGATTGCCGATGCCTTGGGCGTTCAGTTGCGAACCGTCAAAGCGCACATGTCTGAGATCTTTCACAAGCTCAATGTCAGAAACAGAACGCAAGCAGGCATCGCGTTTCGGGCGCTGGATGTCAGTCCATCAGACCGGATGGACGCGCATCCCTAAAAAGCACGGATCTGCCAATTGCGGGCTAGACAAACCCATCGGTGATCAAGACCACCGAATACATGGTGGCCTCAAGACTTCCACCCCACACATAAGGACAGATGACATTGTCTGCTCGATTGAGTGGTTGGGATTGGCTTGAGTGGTTGGCATGTGCCAGCAGTCCACCTGAGACCACGCTAATGATGGATGGCGTGATGTTGGCTTCAATCTCTAGACGCTCACCTTTGGGTATGACCAGGTGCCGGATGCGGAACGGTTGACACTCGGCCAAGACGCGCTCACCCGCGTGATGGCTGGCAGGCGTGGTGGCTGGCTCAAAGTCATCAAAGTCAATCGAGGCCAGGGACTCTTCAATGTGTAAGTCTCTGGGCACACCATCCAAGCCCACTCGATCCCAGTCATAGACTCGATAAGTGGTGTCTGAGTTTTGTTGGATTTCTAAGATCAAGTTGCCGGCATCAATGGCATGAATGCGACCACTTTCTAACAAAATCGATTCGCCATCTTGCACGCTTATGCGATGGATGAGAGGGGCCAAACCCGCACCGCCTGACTCGGTCAAAACCGCTTCGAAGTCTTCTCGGGTCGTGGATTTTTTTAAACCCACATAGAGCGCAGCATCCGGTGTGGCTTTTGCGATATACCAACACTCCGTCTTGGGCTCGCCACCCAGGTCATCGGCCACATGAGCCGGCGGGTGGACTTGCAAGCTCAAGCGGTCTTGGCAATCCAGCCATTTGACTAAGATGGGAAAGCGACGCGCTGGATTGGCCGCATGGTCTTTGACCCAATCCGGGCCCATGATCTCTTCTGGGTGATGGTTGAGTAACTCGGCTAAGGTCTGCTGAGACTGGACGTGAACCGATTGCGCCTCGGGTCGATCAACAATCTCCCAAGCCTCACCGATGGGGCCATCGTGGGGCAATTCACGACCCAGCACCGAGCGGAGATTGCTACCCCCCCAAACGCGGTCTTGATAGATCGGTACAAACCCCAATAAGTCCATGTGCCAATGGTAGCAAAGCTTTGGGTGGGCTGTGCTAGAGTAAACCTCATCACAGCTTAAAGGGCGGCAGACGTGCACATCAAACACCACGGGGGCGTGGCGGGGGTCACTGGCTCATGTCATGAGCTTTGTATCGATGCCTCATCGCCTCACTCATTATTGATCGACTGCGGTTTGTTTCAAGGCAAAGACGCCAGACGTCACGAAGAGGGCGTTGATCCGCTTATCATTGATTTTGATATCACACCGATCGAGGCCGTGGTGCTCACCCACGTTCACATCGATCACGTGGGCCGGCTGCCGTATTTATTGGGTGCTGGGTACAAAGGTTCCATCATCGCCTCCAAAGCCAGCGCCATGTTATTGCCCATGGTCTTAGAAGACGCTTTGAAAGTCGGCTTTACCCGCGATAAGAAAGTCATCCAACGGTTTTTGGATGTGATTGACAAACAGCTCATTGGCATTGACCCAGAGGCGTGGTATCCGATATCGGATCAAGCCACCATTCGTCTACAGCGGGCGGGTCATATCTTGGGTTCTTGTTATGTCGAGGTGCACATCGACGAGACAGCCACCACCGACTCGCCTGTGGATCCTGAAAGCACCGGGGAGCGCGTGGTGTTCAGTGGCGATCTGGGTGCCGATGACACGCCTCTGTTGCCTGAGCCGGTTTCGCCAGAGCGAGCGGATGTGTTGGTGTTGGAATCGACCTATGGCGATCGCCTGCATGAAGACAGGGCCCATCGCCAAGCCCATCTCAAGGCCATCATTGAGCACGCTTTAAAAAACGATGGCACGGTGATTATTCCAGCCTTTAGCATCGGCAGAACCCAAGAGCTGTTGTATGAGATCGAAGATTTGTTCCAGCGCTATGGAGACACTGAGCCTTGGAACAAACTTCAAATCATTCTCGACTCACCGTTGGCTGCAGATTACACCCGCGGCTATCAGCAATTGAAATCCTTGTGGGATGAAGAAGCCAAGATGCGCGTCAGCCAAGGTCGCCATCCTCTGGCCTTTGATCAACTAATGACCATCGATTCGCACAAAGAACACCAGAAAATGGTCAAGTTCTTAAAAGAGACCGGCCAAGGCGCGGTGGTGATCGCAGCGAGTGGCATGTGCGCTGGGGGTCGGGTGGTCAATTATCTAAAAGCGCTCTTAGATGATCCCCGCTCCGATGTCATCTTTGTCGGTTATCAAGCCGAAGGCACCCCCGGGCGCGATCTCTTGCGTTATGGCCCCAAAAACAATCCGCATGAAGGGCCCGGTTGGGTGCGATTGGATGGGCAGCGCTATGAGATTCATGCTCAAATCCATGAGATCGACGGCTATTCGGCCCATGCCGACCAAAAAGGCTTGGTCAATTTTGTGGCCAACATCGATCCATTGCCCAGAGAGGTTCGCCTGGTGCACGGTGACGACGAGGCCAAAGTGGTCCTGAAATCGGTCTTGGAGCGCGAGCTCAAGGTATCGGTGATGATTCCAACAGAGGCAGAGACTGAGGCTGAGACAAGCCAAGATCAACCGGCTGAGAAATCGAAGTCATGATCGCGATGGTGTTATCGTGGGTCGTCATTGCCTCTGTTGCCGTGATCTATGGCCTGGGTTGGACACTCTCTGGCCCCATGGTCTTTTGGGGGCGCTGGGCTTTTCGGGG
>CAJXNU010000133.1 GCA_913057255.1 uncultured Wenzhouxiangella sp. | reverse complement strand
TAAGGGTGATCGGTGCGCGCGGTGGTGGTCAGGTGTTTGGCGCGGCGGGCAAGCTTCTCATCGTCGGTGACGATCATGCCCCCACCGCCGGTGGTGATGATTTTGTTGCCGTTGAAGCTGAACACGCCAAGGCGCCCAAAAGTCCCGGTGTGCTGGCCTTTGAAAAAGCTGCCCAAGGATTCGGCGGCGTCTTCAACCAGCGGGATGCCCCAGTCCTCACAAATGGCCTGAATCTCATCAATCCTGGCGGGATGGCCAAAGGTGTGCATGGGCTGGCAGGCGGCGATGCGCCGGTCGGTGGTGCGGTTAAAGCAACCCTCGTCGCGGCGCTCGGCGTGTTTGTTTAAAAATGCGGACAGGGCATCGGGACTCAAGCCCAGCGTGGTCCGGTCGACGTCCAATAAGACAGGCTCAGCGCCGGTGTATTCAATGGCGTTGCAGGTCGCCACGAAGGTGAGCGCTTGGGTGATGACTTCGGTATTCGGGCCAACGCCCACCAGACGAAGCGCGACCTGCAGGGCGTTGGTGCCGTTGACGACCGCCACACCAAACTTTGTCCCCACAAACTCGGCGACCCGCTGCTCCAGCTCGGTGACCTGTTGGCCGACCGAGGAGACGAAGTTGGAGTCGATGCAGTTGATGAGGTCTTGGCGTTCACGGCCAGCAAAAACGGGGCGGTGCAACGGAATCACGTCATCGCCGTTATAAATACTTCGGATAAGCTCGATCAAGGCGTCAGTGTTCATGGCAGTTGCAGCGTGGGGCGCGGTCGGGGGACGTTTGGAAATTCGATCATTATATAGTTGTTGGGGAGCTCGGCCACCACCCGATATTGGGCCACCGCTTGATGTGATTTCAGCGATGCTGGATTGGAAGTGCTGATGGTCGATCGCGCTCTTAACCGAAGCCGCGAGGCTTGCCAGTAGAGGTGGTCCACAATGAAGGTGCCCAAGCCCAAGCCTGTCATCTTCGGATCAACGAGCAGGCCTATAAAAGCTGAGCCCGTGGGTGTGAGCTTCAACAGTCCATAGGCCTGCAGCCGCTCGTCAATGAATAATCCATGGGTGAGAAAAGCTGATGAGGCCAAAATGCGCTTTAGGTGTTTTTCGTCAAAGGGGTGCGGCTGGAAGTATTGAAGCCAGTCTGCTGAGGTGTTGTTTAAAAATGTGTGCAGCTGGGGAGCGTCGTCCACCGTGAGGACGCGCATTGTCGCTTGCTGACCCTGAACAGTGCCGGTGGTGAGCGCATCTTGCTTAGCCGCGTGGACCCGTCGGCGGTAGCGGAGGGTCACCACCAGGCGCGCCAGGCGCTCGATGATCACAAAAAGCCCCGGCGCATGGGTTTTGATGAGATAAGCCAACCGATCCATCAATATCTCAGTGAATCAAAAGCGCGCTGTGGGCGATATCGGTGCGGGTTGGAAGGGTGTGGCCAAGGCGCGGCTTGGGTCAGTGCATGTTTGCAACAAGAGGGAGACGCGCCTCATGGTCACAGCCCCATGATGTCCAGAAGTTTTTGGTTGACAGCATGAACATCAAATTTTTCTCGGGCCAATGCCAGTGACGCCTCCGCCATCCGCTCAATCGTTTCTTGCGGGGATTCGAGTAACTCAATCATGGCTTCAGCAAGCCCTTGAGCATCTCGGGGCGGCACCAGCAGCCCGTTTTGACCCGATATCACCGTCTCCCGGCAGCCCGGGGTGTTGGTGGTGATGACGGGTCGGCCCGTCGCCATGGCTTCGAGCACGGATCGGGGCGTGCCCTCCCGATACGAGGGCAAGACATAGTAGCGACACCGCTCAAGCTCAGGTTGAATGGGATGCACGGGGCCTAAATATTCAATGACGCCCTCGTTGATCCAAGCCTCGAGTTCTTTGGACGTAATGCCGGCCGGGTTGGGGTCCAAACCGCCGGCCAATCGAAATCGAGCTTTGGGGTGCGTGATCCGCACCCGCCGAGCAGCCGCCACAAATTCACGCACGCCTTTGTCGGCCACCAGCCGGGCCACCATTAAAAAGCTGGGCTCCTTGGGCAAAGGCTTTGGAGGAAAAGCCTCCAGATCAACGCCTGAGCCATTGACCCAATGCGCGCGATCAGGCTCGCCCAAAATCCCACGCTCTAAAAAAAGTGCTCGGTCGTCGGGGTTTTGGAAAATGACGCCCTCTGCCCGCTGGAGGGCGCGGCGATAGAGGGCCGTCAGTGCTTGATGAACAAAGCGGCGCTTGAGGCCTGAGCCATGGGTGAAAGCGTAGCCCAGGCCAGTGATCATCGGAAAAAACCGAGTGCCTGTGGTTTTCGGGATCGCCAGGCCTCCAAAGATCACCGGCTTGGCGGTGTAGGCGAGAAAAATATCCGGCCCTTCTGCTTCCAACAGCCGGCGAATGGATCTGACTGTTTGAAATCCGTCCCGGGGGTTCAAGCTTGCGCGTGTGAAGTTCAGTCTGCGATATTCAACACCCCAGCTGTTCAGCGTTTGTGCGACTTCATCAGAATTTTCATCTCGGCCGCTGGCCGCGACGACTTGGTGGCCTTGCGCTGTCAGCTTTTGTAGCAGTGGGCCGCGAAAGTTGATGAGGGAGCGTGAAATGCCCCCCAGAACCAACACCTTCATCAATGGGAGGCCTGAGGCCTGGTGTGGGTTTTCTGACGCCTGAGTCCAAGCTGACCCAACGTGGGTAAACGCAGCAACTTAAGCCTGGGGGCGACCAGGGCGATGAGCGGCACCACAAATTTCGCGCGGTGGCGCATGCTGGTTCCAAAGTTGCCGGTTGCGATGCCAAACACCACAAAGTATGCCGCAAGGATCAACACAATGGCGCGTGATGCCGGATCGGCCCAGATGGCTCTCCAGTGACGCCAAAGAAAAAAGGCCAGCGCCAAGTACAACACCCCATCAAAAACACCGATAAGGTGCGTGGCGCTCTGGACCTCCCATGGAAACGGGGAAAAGAGCAGATAAACCGTTCGAATGGGAATCACATAAGCAAGGTCAATGGGTGACTGGGGCACCAACCACTCAGGGTAGCCTGCCGACCCTCGGGTGCTCTTTTGGGCTTTCTCAACCAAGCGCTCTAAATCTATGGCTTCACTGAACGTGCCGATTTTTGGAACGTCCACCGCGTCGGAGACAAATAAGCCCAGTCCGGTCAACGCCAAAAAAGCAAAGCCCAGCAGGACAATGCGAACCCGGCCATAGGTCAGCGCTTTCAATAGTCGGCGAGCCGCCTGAAGTGCGATGATGGCGAGCAATACAACAGCACCCACAATCATCCCCCCATGAAAAAACGTCGCGCCTATAAACCCCAGCATTGCGATGCCAAAAGACAGGCCACCGCCCGAGCGCGCCCAGCCGACGACGCCGTAGAGTGCAACAACAAGGAAAAAGGCGATATAGGCTTCACGGAAAATCAGAGCTGAATACAAAATCAGCGTCGGGAAAAGCGCGACAAACCAACCCGCTTTGACGGCGGCGCGCGGGCCCCAGAGGCGTTTCGCAAGCAGGTAGCCCATCCAGACGGTGCCCAAACCAAATAAGAGGCTTACTGATTTACCCAGCAGGGCACTCGGCTCGGTCAAAGCGTAGATGAGTGCCAGCAGCCAACTGATGAAGTAGCTGTCTGGACCGGTGAAATGGCTCAAGGCCAAGAAAAAGCCGCCTTGCGACCATTCGATGGCAGTGGCCTGGAACACGAGCGAGTCGTCGCCGCTGCCTGGCAATGCAATGAAATAATGGCCACCGAGTAAGGCCGCCGATCGGATTAAAAAAGCCACGGTGAGTAATTTGGCGGCACTTGGATGAGCTCTCGCGATCAACAGTGTGAAGATCGCGACAGCGGCAATTCCTACAAATCCGAGGAGGTCAGCACTCACGTTGGCGCCCGTACAGAGTTTGATTATTTTGGGCCATCTTATTTCATCAAGACAGATGAGGGCTTTGTCACTACCCACACTGGATCCACCTCGCCAACTCACACCGCAAACGCCCTCAAGATGGCCACTCACAATGCTTGCCTCCACAAATCATGGTAAGCATCGACCATTTTGCTAATATCAAATTCTCCTTGCACGCGTACGCGCGCCGATCGACACCGCTCAGCCCAAAGGCCACTTTCCTTTTCAAGCAGGGCTTCCTGGATCGCATTGGCCAATGACTCAGCATCGCGTGGGGGCACCACCCAGCCCGTGTCCCCCACGATATGGGCAGCATCGCCGACATCAGTGACCACGCAAGGTGTCTCACAGGCCATGGCCTCGGCCACCACATTGGGGAATGCTTCGCCATACGCACTGGGCAATATATGGAGATCAAGTGCACTCATCACGGTGGGAATATCTGTTCGTTTACCCAACAACAACACATGCTTTTCAAGACCCAGGCGGTAGACTTGATTGAGTATCGCTTTGTTGTCTTCGTCTAGATTGGTGCCAACCAACAAGCAGCGCATCGAGACACTGCGATTCCGCAGAATAGACAGTCCGCGCAGGAGGTTGGCATGGTCTTTTTGTGGATCATACCGACCAACCGTGCCAACCAGGGGTATATTGTTTGCCACCCCGAGCTGAGCCCGTAAATGCAAAGCTTCGTCTGGCTTAGGCACAAACTCGGAAAAATCGTAGCCATTGGGGATATAGTGCATCTTTGCTCGATCGTAACCTAAGGATACATGAACATCGATCGCTCGCCGAGCACAAACAGCAATCTGGGATGGCAACCATCGTGACAACTTCGCTAAAAGTTTCGCGATCCAAATTGTCGTCTTTTTTGACTTTCCAGGCTCCAATGTTGTGTGGCGAATACCCCAAACAATTGATTTAATTCCTGCAATCCGAGCAGCGACACCACCGACTAAATCGGCATGGTACATCCAAGTTTGTACCACATCTGGATTTTGTCTACGAAGCAACTGAACCAACTTTATAAACGCCAGAGGTGAGGGGCGATTGGGTGCCATACCACACGTCTGAACCTCGATTCCATTCGAGGCAAGCAAGGGCCCATACTTGCCCTCATCAGTCAGGGAGATAACGAAATGTTGGTGCAGCGTATCGTGATTACAGAGACGGAAAAGTACGGCCTCTGCGCCACCGTCATTCAGCCCGGTAATGACATGGCTAACTCGCATTGACTGGGTTGATTCCCTCGGCATGCCAGGCCTGAAACATCAGAATTGTCCAAAGAGGCCCGTGCCACCGACGGTGACCAGAGATATGCTCTTGCCACAGTTTCCGAATTGGCACTGGATCAAAAAATTCCTCATCCGAGAGCCGCTTCTCATCCAACAGCTCTTCCGCCCAGTCACGCAAAGGCCCACGCAACCAAGCGCTGATCGGTACACCAAAGCCCATTTAGGGTCTTTCTATTAGAGCCTTCGGAACGTGACGATAGAGT
>CAJXNU010000132.1 GCA_913057255.1 uncultured Wenzhouxiangella sp. | reverse complement strand
CAAGTGTTTATGGCCAGCCGCGGCCACCGCCAAAAAGTATTGGGGCGGAAATGGCGGGTGGGTGTGATGGGTGCACGTATCATGGTCTTTGACAATCCAACACCCCGGAGGTTGAGTCGACTGATTGGCATCATCAATGGGATAGATGGCAGACACAAAAGCGAGTTTCTGGGCGAGCAAGCGGTGGGCGCCAAAATGGCGATCCAGCAACTGCTTGAGCTCGTCAAGATAAAGCTCTTTGAGGTGGAAAGGATTGTCAAAGCCCGTTTGATCGCTGTAGCTGGCTTTGTCGGGCGAGGATAGGACCAGCCAGCCCTCAGGTCTGAGTACCCGCTTAAACTCCGCCATCAGACCATCGTGGTCGTCCAAATGCTCGATGGTCTCAAAACACACCACCGCATCAATGGAGTGGTCATCAATGGGCAATTCGAGACCTTGGCCTTGCTTAAAGTGGCAATGGGGTTGTCCATAGCGCGCGTTGGCATGGGCCACCGAATCGGCATCGATGTCCACACCCACCACCGAACGCGCTCGCTGAGCCAACAGGGCGCTCCCATAGCCTTCACCCGAGGCCATGTCCAACACGTCTAAATCCTGAACCCAAGGCAGGACCCAGGCGTAGCGATGCCAGTGTTCATACGCAATCTCGCGAACGCACTCAGGCGTAAAACGTTCGCCAGTGAAGTCGAGTTTGGGTGTATCGGCGCTCATGGTGAACCAGTGTGCGCCGTTTGTTGGTAAGACTCAATGATCCGTTGTCGACGCTTAGCCAATGGGTCTTTGTCAATGAATCGTGCCACATCCGCCTCGTAATTGGGATATCGCTCGAGCAAGGTGGCCATGGCCTCACCCCCCGGCGCCAAACCCAAGGGACCAAAGCTTGCCCCACCCTCATGGGCAACAAACGCCCGGTCACAGATCACGTGGCGGTAACCGCACCGCAAGGCGCGCTGGCACCAGTCGTTTTCCTCGCCGTACCCTCGCCCGAAGGCGGCCTCATCGAAAAAGCCCACCTCATCCAGCGCCAAGCGGCGAATGAGCATGCAAAAGCCCACCGTCGTGGGCACATCGATCCAATCCTCATCGGCACCATCAACCCCGGCGTGGCGACATGCCCTTGCCCAGGCATTGGGATCTTCTGGATAAGGGTTGGGCGCACAGAACTGAGGAATGGATGCAATTTCACCGTTGTTGGTCAAAGGACTGACAGAGGCAATGGTTGGGTCAGAGGCCAAACAGGCGGTTAATGCCGCCAACCACCCCTCGGTGACTTCTGTATCGGCATTCAACAGCACCGCATCGTCGCCACCGCACAAAGCCAGCCCCAGGTTCGCGCTGCCCACAAAACCGATATTGACGTCATTGTGGACCACACACCAACCAGGGGGCAGACTCTCCAAGACAGGCCCAATGGCTGGATTGGGGGAGGCGTCGTTGATGACGATCACGGGGGTGTCAGTCGGCGTGTAACGCTGAAGCGCGCTCAAGCAGCGCTGTGTTGCACTGGGCGCATCATACACCGGCACAATCACCGTGGTCATGATGGTGACCTCGTTGTGGGTCCAACATGTGGATTGGGTTGCGACCAGCGGTGAGCCAAACGCGTGGTGCCCAGCTCTCGTGTCTGACCCACCACGGTCAATGGCCGCTCCAGCGTGTCATGCACACGAAGGCCTTCCGGATCCAGGGTGTGCGCTTTGATCTGATAACCGCCGGGCAACAGCTGAAGATGGTCAAACGTGCATCGGACCGTCGCTTGGCCATCTGGGTCCAAACTCAGCCTGATGCCCTCATGATCAGTGGCCACGCCGTAGACGGGGGTGCCATCTGCGCGCACGATCCCAACCATGGCCACGGGCGCACGCCCATCGGGGCTTTTGATCGAAATCTCCACCTCCAGCGTGTCTCCAACGCCGAGTTGAGCCTCTCCCTCGGCGACACCGTTGAGCATCAACGCCGTCAGCGCGTATTGCGCCTGATTGCCATGCGAGCGAGTCTCCACTTGCGCTTGACTGTCTTTTCGCTCGTGAAAAGCCAAATAGCGCTGAGTCACGTCGAACACGTCTCCTTCAGCACGGATTGCCCCGCCATCCAGCCAAACGGCCCGCTGGCAAAGTTTTTGGACTTGATACATGTTGTGTGAAACCATCAACAAAGTGCCGCCATTGGCCAAATAGCCCTCTATCCAGCGGATGCATTTTTTCTGAAAAGACTCATCACCGACGGCCAACACCTCATCAGTGATCAATAAATCTGGCTTGACGGCGGCGACCACCGCAAACCCCAGTCGCACCACCATCCCTGAAGAGTAATGCTTCACCGGCTCATGAATCGCATCACCGATGTCAGCAAACGCAATGATCTCATCCAAATGTTTGGCAATCTGTGAGCGAGAGAGACCCAAAAAGGCGGCATTCATATGGAGGTTTTGAAGGCCTGAGTACTCCGGATCAAACCCCGCGCCCAACTCCAAAAGTGCCGCTGTGGAACCATGGGTTTCAATGCTGCCTTGGGTAGGCGCCAAAACACCCGTGATCAGCTTAAGGAGGGTGGATTTGCCCGCACCATTGGATCCAATGATCCCCACCGACTGTCCCCGATGGACCATCAAGTCAATGTCTGTGACCACCGGCTTACCGGTTGGCGCCAAGCCTTGAAAGACCACCTTCAACAGCGCGCGTGCGCGCCGGTCAGCGTGACCAAAGCTTTTTGAGACGCCCTGAAGAGACAACAGCGCATCACTCATAGAAAATCCTCAAAATAGGGACTGCAGCGCCGAAAAACCCACGCGCCTACAAGCAATACAGCGACACTGCCCGCGAGAAGACCGATAAATCGCCAATCGGGAATGGCTTGTCCGTCAATCAAAGCCGATCGGAGCGCTTCCATCCACCAGGTCATCGGGTTGAGCCAAATCAGAGGTTGGAGCTCAATGGGCAAAAACGAGGGGGCGTAGAGAATTGGGGTCAAGAAAAACCACAGCATGAATGCGATGGGCAAGACTTGCTCCAAATCCCGGATAAAGACCTGGCAGGCGGCCAGCATCAGCCCCAAACCCGACGCCAGTATATAGAGCGTTACCAGCACCAAAAGGGCATGCGCCAGGCCTTGCCACGCCAGATGAATGCCCATCAGCTCCAACACAGCCAGCACGACCCCATAGCCCACCAACTGAAGAAGGAAGGTGGCTGTCAATACCGAAATGACCAACATTGAGCGGTTCAGGGCAATCTTTGAGATCAACGCGCTGTGTTGACGAATGGCCCCCGCAGCGCGAAGAGTCGATTCAGAAAAAGCCAACCAAGGCCAAAGCCCCAGCGCGAGCCAAACCACGAATGGAAAGTCGAAATTCTCTGGTGCGCGTGCCTGGAAGATCACGCCAAATACGAACGCATAAACCCCCAAAAGCAGCAGTGGGGTGACCACAAGCCAAATCACCCCCATGGCCGAGTGGCTGAGGCGGCCTTTAATCTCTCGCTGAGTTAAATCCCACCACAGTCCCCAGGATGGTTTTTGGGTCATGGCTGAGCCCCAGGCACCCCGCGCTGATCTTTACTCAGTGCTGGACTCGCCATCGTCTTGGGGAATCTCCATGTCAAACCCCTCGATTCCATAGTGATCCAAAATCGTCTTCACGCCTTCGTCAGCAAACTGCATGGGTCGGCTGTTGATTTCACGCAAGACTCGCTCATAAGCCTCACTGAGGTGTCGCTCCCGCGCAATTCGCTCTGCCATGGGTTTAGCCTCTTCCCAGTCCATCTGGCCCGCCTCATTGACTGACGTAATGCGGATAATGTGCCAACCAAAGCGTGACTGTATCGGCACCGAGAACTCGCCAATTTCAAGCGTGGCTGCGGCCTGTGCAACCGAGGGGACGAGTGATTCAACTTCTATGTTAGTGAACTTGCCTTGATGATCTTCAAAGCCAGGGTCATCCGAATACGCGGCAGCCACCTCGTCGAAAGCTTGTTCAGAAGCCAAGGCCTCAGAAGCATCAGCCGCGCGGCGCATCGCTGTGATCTCATCTTGCTCTTCATTGACAGCGATCAAGATGTGATCAAAATCGATTGTTTCACGGCGGCTGAAGCGCTCAGGGTTCACCAAATAAAGTTCCCGAGCTTGATCCTCATAGCTGTCCAGCTCAAGGTCTTCTCGCAAGCGCTCTCGGTAAATAGAGCGGGCCTCACGCGCCGCTGCCTGATATATACGGGCCTGTATAAACGGATCCTGCAAAGCATTGGTTCGCTGAATACGTTGCATAAATGATTCTGTTAACACAATGGCCTCGAGAAGACCTTCGATTCTCGCTGGGTTAGCCAAATTTCGCCGGTGATCATCTTGCGTGACGCGCGACTCTAGGAATGCTGCAAAATCGGCCAAAGTCACCTCAACATCGCCTTGACGAATGATGATCGGAGATTCGTAAGTGATCGATAGTGACTTTTGGGTTTGTTGCGCTGAAGCTGAGTCTATCACCCACAAAAAAGCCACCAAAGTCAAAATGTTGAGGGTATTCCGTAAACTGTTCATTGTGAACCTCAAAATTAAAGTCGTGCAGCCTTTATTCTAGTCCCAGATTTGGAAGAGTTGGAAAATGAGCGATGCCTTACAGATCGTGCGAGCCGGCGCTTGGGCAGTTGCCCACATAATTCAGGCAAAAAAAAGAGCCATCCGAAGATGGCTCTTTCATTTCTCGTTATCTCCAGAAACTTATTGACCGGAAGATACGATAGTACGGCTGGTTCTATGCTGGAATGTGCCACCATAATTTGACAGCACGCCATCACCAACATTTCCGTTGGTGTAAGTCGTGACTGCGAACCCAACGACCGGAAGACCAGTGAACTCCTTACTTTCACCGTCTTTATCCGCTGGCAACGACCTACGGATATCAACAGTGTCGTTGATTTCAGAGGCCTCTGGCACATCAGCCAAGTCAAGCTCCATCCAGCCTTCTGAATAAGCAAGCTCAAAGTTGTTGTAGCCAAAGACGGTATCAGCACGCTTGGGCTCTTTCAAAATACCAGAAGCGTCTGGATAGCTATCGTCTGAAGCAAAGCGAATCACGTTGGCTTCACGACACAGTTGGAAAAGGTCCGGATCTTCACTCGGGATTTGAGGCATCGGTGAGACCACAGGTGGCACTGCTGTCTCAGATTCTGACACCTGTTGCTCTTCACGATCCCAAAAGCTGAAAGAAACGTCTTCACAAGCAAACGTCTGGCTTGCCGCTGTTTTGTTGTACTTTGTCGTCCGCGTGAAAGGAGCCACCGGAGAACCAGCAGTCACCCCAGCCCCACCCTCATTAGCGGGGTTAGCATCAACGTGGAAACGCTTCGTTGGCATTGTCACGACCCATTCTGTCTGGGCGCCGATGCTCGCATCAGTGACGTATTCATTCATTAACTTGTCGTTGGTCAAAACTGAGTTCAAAGCAAGCATTGAATTGAACGCGGCATCATCACCGTTTCCTGACCAGTCGTAGCTCCCAACCGATCCGTTTTCGAAGATATTGCTGGTCTCAAC
>CAJXNU010000131.1 GCA_913057255.1 uncultured Wenzhouxiangella sp. | reverse complement strand
TCATCCCAGGCAGATTGAGCGGCCAAGGCTGTGGAGACGATCTCAGGAACGCAACTGGGAGAGCACCAGCCGACATGACCCACCAACTCAGTTTGGTCGTGCGGTGAATGCACGGCAGTTGTTGATGCAGGCTGAATGGAACATGCCCCTCGGTACCCGCCAGACCAGGTGGTTTTGCGCTGGCTCTCATATCCTCTCTCAACGTCTGCCTTGTCTTCCAAACTCGCCAAATTAACGCCGGCTGAGTTGAGCCGACTGGCACCATACAAGAATCTCGGCAAGGGAATTTTCGGATGAGGGATTTCAGCGAACGTGGCCAATTCAACCATTGGGTCTGTCACGACTTCCTCAGGAGAGATTGACTCATCCACGATCCGATTAACAAAAGAGGTGTTGGCACCGTTTTCAAGCAGTCGTCTCACCAGATAAGGCAGAAGGTCTTTGTGCGCACCGACAGGGGCATAGACGCGACAGGCGTTCACAAATCGATCGTCACCGAGGACTTCATCATAGAGCTCGACCCCCATGCCATGCAGACGTTGATATTCGTAGTCATGATTATCGCCCGCGAAAGCTCGAATCGCACAAATGGTGTGGGCATTGTGCGTGGCAAACTGCGGGTAAAAGGCATCGGGCTGAGCCAACAATTTCTTCGCGCAGGCCAAATAAGACAGATCCGTAGAGGCCTTGCGTGTAAAGACGGGATAACCAGACAAGCCCTCGATTTGCGCGTTCTTAATCTCCGTGTCCCAGTAGGCGCCTTTGACCAAACGGATGGGGATGCGATGCCCTGTCTGCCGCGCCAACTCCCCCAACTGATCGATGACATACCAGGCCCGTTTTTGATACGCCTGCAGGGCCAAGCCCAAGCCATCCCAACCGGCCAATGTGGGGTGAGTCAGCACCTCAGAAAAAATGCACAACGACAAGTGCAAGCGATCGGCCTCCTCGGCATCCAGTGTCAGCGCCACTTCATGGGCCTGCGCCAACTGTGCCAGCTCGAGAACCACTGGAACCAACTCAGCCAATACTCGATCGGTTTGATCGGGGTGGTAGCGTGGATGCAGCGCCGAGAGCTTCACGCTAATGCTCGGTGCTGCCTCAATCGAGACAGCGCCAGCGTTTTGATCCCGGTGCTCGGCCAGATGCTCAATCGCTTCACGATAAGCCAGTCGGTAGCGCTCTGCGTCTTGCGCTGTTAAAGCTGCCTCGCCCAACATATCAAAGGAATAGCGAAAGCGGCGGTTGTTTTTCTTCTTAGAACGCTCAAGCGCCTCGGTGATGGTCCTTCCCATCACATACTGATGTCCCATGATTTTCATGGCCTGGCGAATCGCCAATCGAATCATCGGCTCGCCGGAACGCGCGACCAATCGACCCATGGTCCCGCTCAAATCGGCCTTTTTGTCTTGGCCTAGACGAACCACCTTCCCCGTCAGCATCAGACCCCAAGTCGATGCGTTTACAAAAACTGATTCACTCTTGCCTAAATGCGTCTCCCAGTGGGCATCAGAGAGCTTGTCAGCGATGAGCTTTTCAGCGGTGTCATTGTCAGGGATTCTAAGGAGGGCTTCGGCCAAACACATCAAAATCACCCCCTCCTCAGAAGAGAGATCGTATTGCCGCATGAACGCTTCCATCGCGCTGACATCGCGGGCTCGGTCACGGACGCGGCGGACCAAACCCACTGCCTCATCAGTCACGCCCTCAAGCAGTGCCCGATCGGCTTGCAATTCGGCCTGCAACAGACCCACATGCTCAGTCTCATCCCGCAAATAGGCTTGATCGACTGGCCTTAGCAGGCTTTCATGCTCTTTACTGACGAAATCTTGACTCAGTTCAGCCATAATAATCTTTAGTTTTTCATGAAGTTGGGGCTTGACCCAGCATACGGAATCGGTGCCGAAAGTGTAACCCATGGCCGATGACGAGGAGCAGAGATTGTCCACAACCGCCCCAATGGATGCACACCAGTCAAAGAGCAAGGCAAAAACTCAGATTACAGCGAGCAAGCGATGATCCAAGTTCACGAAAAGCCCGGTGTGGCCGATGACATCACGATCGAGCTTTTGTCCAATCTCTCGATGACGCTCGACCGCTTCTTCGCCGTCTTTTTGGTGCTGAGTGCGGTCATGCTCATGGTGGCGCTCTACCCGCTCATGCTCGGCTTATGGCCGGTGATGGTCATTGCGGTGATCCATGTGGCCTTGGTCGGCTGGTGCTTCCGACGTGCCTGGCGGGGAAATTGGGCCCGCCAAATTATCCATTTTGGTCCGGAAACCGTTACAATACGGCATGCGACAGCCAGCGATCGTTGGCGACTTGAGTGGAGTGTCAGCTGGTTACGACTCACTCAGGCGCTCGATAAACAAGGTCAGGCGCACGTATACCTGCATTGGCAGGGCTTGAAGCAAGAAATTGGCGGGTTCTTGCCAACTCAAGAGAGGCAAGAACTTCAGCAGTTAATCAAAGGAATACTGAGCAAACGAACGGCTTGGGCAACCTAACCAGAGAGACGATTAAAGAGACGGCGTTGATATGAAAAGAGCGAATGAGTGGATTGTGGGGATCGCAGTGATGGCGGTGATTATGGTCATCACTTGGGGCATATTTGCCGTTGGCGAGAACATGCGTCCAGGGGTCACCCCTTTCAGTCAAGATGTCTACGTGTTGCACAACACCGTGATGGGTGTCGTTACCGTAATTGGCGTACTGGTTTTTACTGCGATGTTCACCTCGATTGTGCTCCATCGGCGAAGCAAGCACCGCGATCCGGCAAAATTCACGCACTCGACTAAAGCTGAGATCATTTGGACCGCCATCCCCATACTGATTTTGGTCGTGATGGCCATTCCAGCCACCCAAGTTCTTATCGATATGGAAGAAACCGGCGACGCTGAGATGAACGTCAAGGTGACCGGTTACCAGTGGCTCTGGAAATATGACTATCTCGAGGATGACATCAGCTTTTTCTCGGCACTGGCCCGAGATAGCAACCGCGCCCGTCAGATGAATTCAGATTTGGCACCGGCTGATGTCGAAAACTATCTCCTCGATGTGGACCGGCGCTTGGTTCTGCCCGTCGATACAAAAATTCGTTTCTTATTGACAGCCGACGATGTGATCCACTCTTGGTGGGTGCCCGATTTGGGATGGAAGCGAGATGCGATACCCGGGATGGTCAACGAGGCGTGGACATTGATCGAAGAGGAAGGCATCTATCGGGGGCAGTGTGCCGAGCTTTGCGGGAAAGACCATGGCTTCATGCCGATTGTCGTGGAAGCCGTTTCGAAAGAAGATTTTCGAGCTTGGGTGGCGAGCCAACAGGCAGCCAGCACTGCGAGCAACCAAAGCGCAGCCCCTTAGCATGATCAACACTTAATACTTAAACTGACTGCACAACGACAGCGAAAACAGCAACCGAAGGCGGAGAAGGTATTTACACCATGACTGATGCAACTTTGGCCCATCACGACACACACGATCATCATCCAAAGGGATTAGCCCGTTGGGTGTTCACGACCAATCACAAAGAAATCGGCACGCTGTATCTGGTGTTCTCTTTAGTGATGTTTTTACTCGGTGGCGCAATGGCACTGGTGATTCGTGCCGAGCTCTTCGCCCCTGGCCTGCAGCTGGTGCACCCCGAATTCTTTAACCAGATGACCACCATGCATGCGCTGGTGATGATTTTTGGCGCTGTAATGCCCGCCTTTGTCGGCCTGGCAAACTGGATGGTGCCGCTAATGATCGGCGCGCCAGACATGGCCCTGCCTCGCATGAACAACTGGTCATTTTGGATCATGCCATTTGCTTTCACGCTCCTGCTCTCAACGCTGTTTATGCCCTCGGGTGGACCTGCTTCTGGCTGGACGCTCTACCCACCTCTGTCACTTCAAGGGGGTAACAGCTTGGCCTTCGTGATATTGGCGATTCACTTGATGGGCATCTCATCCATCATGGGCTCCATCAATATCATTGCCACCATTCTCAACATGCGGGCGCCAGGCATGACCTTACTGCGTATGCCGATGTTTGTTTGGACATGGCTGATTACGGCGTTTTTGCTGATTGCTGTGATGCCAGTGTTGGCAGGCGCCGTGACCATGCTGTTGACCGACCGGTTCTTTGGCACCAGCTTTTTCAATGCAGCAGGCGGTGGTGACCCCGTGTTGTATCAGCACATCTTCTGGTTCTTTGGGCACCCTGAGGTCTACATCATGATCTTGCCTGCCTTCGGAATTGTCTCTGAAATCATTCCGACCTTTTCTCGTAAAAAGCTGTTTGGTTACACATCCATGGTGTATGCCACAGCCTCCATTGCTTTCTTATCATTCATCGTCTGGGCTCACCACATGTTTACCGTTGGCATGCCACTGGGTGCGGCTCTGTTTTTCATGTATGCGACGATGGTTATCGCTGTCCCAACGGGTGTGAAGATCTTTAACTGGGTCAGCACCATGTGGCGTGGATCCATGACGTTCGAAACGCCAATGCTGTTTGCTTTGGGTTTTGTGGTGTTGTTTACGATTGGCGGACTATCAGGCGTGATGCTGGCCATTGTTCCCGCTGACTTCCAATACCATGACACCTACTTCGTGGTCGCGCACTTCCACTATGTGTTGGTGACCGGTGCAGTGTTCGCCATCATGGCATCCGTTTACTACTGGTTGCCAAAATGGACGGGGCACATGTACAACGAGACTCTGGGCAAAATCCACTTCTGGTGGTCAGCTTTCTGGGTCAATGTCTTGTTTTTCCCACAGCATTACTTGGGACTGGCGGGCATGCCACGTCGTATTCCTGACTATGCGATCCAGTTCACTGAGTTCAATGTCATCTCATCCATCGGCGGGTTCGCCTTCGGCATTGGCCAGTTGCTGTTTGTCTACATCGTTTGGCAATGTGCTCGTGGTGGCCAAAAAGCCACAGACGGCGTATGGGAAGGCGCACGTGGCCTGGAGTGGACCGTCCCCTCACCAGCACCGCTGCACACGTTCGACACACCGCCCGACATTGATTCTCCTGACTTAGTTGCTCATACAGGCGGTCAGCAATGACATCAAGCGATGACCGGCACAAATCCAGACGCCCTGCTGTCTTGAAGACAGCATGGCTCTTGGTGGCCGTTGTGCTGGGCATTTATCTATTCTTTATTGGTCGCGCCTTCATTCAGGGTGGACTATGAGTATGTCGGAATCAGGCAGCCAGCCAACGGTCGGCTCTAAATTGAAATATGTCGCTCGACTCTCTCTCTTTGCGGTGGCCATGTTTGGCTTTGGCTATTTGATGGTGCCGCTATACGATAAGTTTTGCGAAGTCACTGGGATTGGTGGCAGAACAGCGGATGGTCCCGTGGCCGAGTTCCTGCCGACCGAAGAAGACACCTCGCGCTGGGTGACCGTTCACTTCGACGCCAATGTCAACTCCTCACTCCCTTGGTATTTTGAACCTACCGAAAAAACCATGGATGTGCATCCGGGGCGGATGTATGAAACGATGTATCGGGCCACCAACTACTCCGACCAGCC
>CAJXNU010000130.1 GCA_913057255.1 uncultured Wenzhouxiangella sp. | reverse complement strand
TTTTTGGAAGGTATAGCGGGCCATTAAAAGGCTCAATTGCCAGCCGGCTCGGCCATCTAAGATCGCGGCTCTTAAGATGTAGTTATCCATAAAGTTCACTGCCGCACGAACAGAGGCCATCCAAACCGAGCCACTTCGCTTGTGGGTGCGCGCGCGAGCGCTGGCTTGGAGCTCGGCGTAGCGATCGAGCTTCGCTCGAGCATGGGCCAGATCCCGATAGGGCCAATGATGGAGCGGGCTCTCCAAGTGACCCGCCCTCATCCCGGCCTTTAGCACGACACTCTCATGGACAGGCAGGTCCGTGAAGGCACCAGACCCTGCGCGGATCAAACGAAGCGGTGTTCGAGACCAGCGCCCATGTTGCAGGGTTTGACCAAAAGCATGCGTGAGCCAAGGGAGGGTGTAGGCATCAAATTCAATGTCGGCGCTTTCGCCTGCGTGGGCCAACACCCAATCGATTTCGGCTTTTAGGTCGTCGCTGACCACCTCATCGGCGTCAATAGACAACACCCAATCGCCCGTGGCTTTGTCCAGCGCGCGCTGCTTCTGACGACCATAGCCTGGCCAGTCAGTTTCATAGACATGCTGAGTAAAAGCGCGGGCCAGATCGGGTGTGCCATCTTGACTGCCACTGTCGAGCACAATGATTTCATCGGCCCAGTCTTTCAGTGCACTCAAACACCGTTCAATGCGGTCGGCTTCATTTAAGGTGATGAGAATCACACTCAAGCGCTGTTTGTTTTTTATGTCACGCGCTTTGGCCAGTTCGCGGCGACGTTGGGCATGCACCAGGCCCATGGAGCCTGCCATCAACAATCCAAACCAAACGATGCCGGCATTTCGCTCAAAAATTGATTCAGACAAAGCCATGATGGCGAGCAAGACAATCGCACTCAAACCCGCCCAACCCAATTCGCGTGTGCGCTGCAAGCCACTTGACCAGAGACGATAAAAACGCCTGGCGGCGGTGGCCATCATCAACACCAACACCAGCAGCAAAGCTAGGCCGCCATCGGTCAGCGCCGAGAGGTACTGATTGTGAGGATGGGTATAGTCTCGCATCAGCTCACTGGCCGAGCCTTCTGAAATGGCGCTTTGTAAAGCAGCTGCAAACTCGCCCGGTCCAATGCCGGTCAGCCAATGGCCTTTCATCGACTCAAAAGCAATCGACCACATCTGCCAGCGCCTTCCCAACGCGCCTTCGGTCATCTCACCTTGACTCAGTTGACTGAGTTCAAAAAAACCTTCCGCAAAACGCTCGCTCGTTGGGATCGCGGGGGTGATCAATACCAGCACGGCACTTAGGCCTGCGATCAATGGCAATCCAAAACGCCAGCGGGCCGGCTGTCGTCGACCCAAGGTCAGCATGTAGAGCCCCATCATGGGAATCAGCGCCAACCAAGCGCCGCGAGAGCCACTGAACAACGAGGCACATAAGGCCAAGACAATCGCCGCCCCAACCAAAGCGCGGTGCTGAGACGATTGGTCTTGATCGGAGAGTTTGGCCATCAGCATCACGGCGATGGCCAAAGCGATGCCGCCGAAATAGATCGGGTTGGTCGCACCTTCAACTCTGGATTCAAAGGTGGCCGTTTGGCCGGTTAAGAAAAACCACCAGGCAAATCCACCCGCGATAGAGCCACCGAGCAATAGACCCAGCCACCAAGCGCGGTCGAGCTGATCGACGCGACGAAGGAATAGGAATAAAGGAATGATCAGCGCGAGCCGGAGCATTCGGCCCAGAGCATCAAAGCCAGCTTCAGACAATCCATGCCCCCACCAAGCCACAATCCAGATCAGGACGAATAGAGAAATGAACAGGACAAACAAACGCTCAAGGGCGATGAGTTGGCCATCGAACCAAGCGCGGTTCCAAGTGAGCCAAACAATAGAGATCAGGGACAGGGCCAAAAACCCAAAGCCTGCGATTTTGGGAACGACCAAGCCAAGGCTTAAGGTCAAGACCATTAATGCAGCGCTCAGTTGGGTGATGCGCTGAGAAGCTTGGGTCATGAGCTGGGGATCGGTCTCAGTCTTCAATGAGCTCGAAACGGGCGCCGCAATAAGGGCAGGTGGCTTGCCCGGTTTTTTCGATGGGCAAATAGACCCTAGGATGGGCATTCCACAACACCATCTCAGGGGTTGGGCAGCTCAAAGGCAGGTCGCTTTTTTTGACCTGATAGACCCGCTCGGTATTGGCTGGGATCCGCTCTTGACTGGCGTCTCGATGTGAATTGGGGTTGGTCTCACTCATGGGCACTATTCTACCTTGAACGGTCTAGGCGGGGGGCAAGAGACGCTCAGCCGCTTCCTCATAACGCGCTTTGGTTTGCTCGATCACCTCAGCCGGCAGCCTCGGGCCAGGCGCGGTCTTGTCCCAATCCAAGGTCTCTAAATAATCCCGCACAAATTGTTTGTCAAAACTCGGTGGGCTGGTGCCAATGGTCCAAGACTCCATCGGCCAAAAACGAGAGCTGTCGGGGGTAAGGACCTCATCAATCAAATAAAGATGGCCTTGCCCATCGGTCCCAAATTCAAATTTGGTATCGGCAATTAAGATGCCACGCTCGCGCGCGAACGCTGAGGCTTGCTGATAAATCGAGAGCGAGACATCCCGCACTTGGATGGCTAAGGCCGCTCCCAGCCTCTCTTGCATGGCATCAAAATCGATGTTTTGGTCATGATCACCGACATCGGCTTTGGTCGATGGCGTAAAAATCGGCTCGGGCAAGGCTTGGGCTTGTTTCAGGCCTGAGGGCAACTCAATGCCACTGATGGCGCCGGTTTTTTGATAATCCAACCAGCCGGAGCCGGTGATATAGCCTCGAACGATCGCCTCGATGGGCAAGGGGTGAAGGCGTTTGGTGAGCATGGATCTTGGCGCGAGTGCCGCCGCCAGCGCCGAGTCATTGAAGAGCTTGGACAACACCTCGAACAACTCAGAGTGCTCGCCCGCCACAATGGGGCCTCGAGCGACGATGTGATTGGGGACGGTGGCCTTGAACCGCTCAAACCAAAAATTGGATATCCGAGTCAGAATCTCGCCTTTGCCCTCAATGACATCGGGCAAGACCACATCGAAGGCAGAAAGCCTGTCACTGGCGACAATCAATAAGCGTTCCTCATCCACCGCATAGATGTCTCGGACTTTGCCCTGGTGGATTCTCTCCAGTGGTGGGGTTGGATAATGGCTCACGGCAACAGGTTACAATAGGCACCAGCCTCAAATTATACGCCCCACACCGATCGGGATCGATATGAAACAACCACTGGTGATTGCCCCTTCGATTTTATCTGCCGACTTTGCTCGGCTGGGTGAGGACACCCAAGCCGCCCTCGATGCCGGTGCCGAGTGGGTGCATTTCGATGTGATGGACAATCACTATGTCCCCAACCTCACCATTGGGCCGTTGGTTTGCCAAGCCTTGAGGGATTTTGGGATTCAGGCGCCGATCGATGTGCATTTGATGTGCAAACCCGTCGATCGCTTGATCCCTGATTTTGCCGCCGCCGGCGCGAGCGTCATCAGCGTCCATCCCGAATCGACTGAGCATTTGGATGCCACCTTGCAACTCATCAAATCCCACGGTCTGCAAGCAGGCGTGGTCTTTAACCCCACCACGCCTCTGACCTGTTTGGAGTGGGTCAAAGACCACATTGATCTGATTTTAATTATGTCGGTCAATCCCGGCTTTGGTGGGCAGGCCTTTATTCCCTCCAGTCTCGAGAAGCTCAAACAAGCCCGTGCGTTTATTGACACACAAGACCGTCCGATTCGTTTAGAGATCGATGGTGGGGTGAAGCCTGACAATGCCGCTGCCATCAAAGCCGCCGGTGCCGATACCTTGGTGGCAGGTTCTGCGATCTTTCAGGCCAAAGACTATCGATCCGTGATCGATCAGTTGATTCAGGCATAAAACGCAGGACATCAAGCTAAGGGTATAAAAAGCAGGCATGAAAGAGTCACAGTTTCAATCGCTGGCCCAAGCAGGCTACAACCGAATTCCTGTTTGGCGTTCGATTGCTGCTGACCTAGATACGCCCCTATCGGTGTATCTCAAGCTCGCCGATGGCCCGAATACCTTCTTACTCGAGTCTGTACAAGGCGGAGAAAACTGGGGTCGGTATTCCATCATCGGCCTGCCTTGTGAGCGCGCTTGGCAGATCAAAGGTCGTGTGCTCACCGAAAAAGTCCATGGACAAGTGATCAGCGAGCGATCGTTGGATGATCCCTTGGGGGCATTGTCTGAGATCATCGAGTCAGTGCATGCGCCTAAGCTCGATGAGTTGGCGGGGTTTAGTGGGGGGTTGGTTGGCTATTTTGGCTATGAGATTGTGGGCCTGATTGAGCCACGACTCATCAGCGAGCCCAATCCAGAAACCCTTCCGGATGTGATGGTCGTCGATGCGCAAGAATTGGCGGTGTTTGATAACTTATCTGGTAGGCTCAATCTCATTGTAACGGCCGATCCCACTGAGCCCGATGCCTGGGCCAAAGCGCAGCGCCGGTTAGATCAGCTGACCCATCGATTGCGCGTGGGTGCGCCGACTTATCCACCGGCGCTCAATTTGCCACCGCCCTCGTTTGATGACTTTGAATTTGATTTTGATCAGGCCGCGTTTGAGGCAGCGGTGAAAAAGGCCAAGGAATACATCTTGGCGGGGGATGTGATGCAAGTGGTGCTTTCGCAAAGAATGCGAATTGCTCTAGCGGCTCGCCCCATTGATGTCTATCGAGCGCTTCGCTCATTGAACCCATCGCCTTACATGTACTTTTTCGATTTCGAGGATTTTCATGTGGTCGGTGCCTCTCCAGAGGTGCTGGTGCGGGTCAAAGAAGGCGAGGCGATGGTCCGACCCATCGCGGGCACTCGACCGAGAGGCAAAACCCATGAGCAAGATCTGGCATTAGAAGAAGAGCTCAAAGCCGATCCCAAAGAGTTGGCCGAGCATTTAATGTTGATCGATCTGGGTCGAAACGACATTGGCCGCATTGCCAAGACCGGATCGGTGACCTTGACCGATCAGATGGTGATTGAACGCTACTCTCATGTCATGCACTTGGTCAGCCAAGTCCACGGTGAGATTGAGACCGGCATCCACCCCATGGATGTATTAAAAGCCACCTTCCCAGCCGGCACGTTATCGGGCGCGCCCAAAGTTCGGGCCATGGAAATTATTAGAGAGTTAGAGCCGGTGGAGCGAGAGATTTATGCCGGTGCGGTGGGGTATTTCAACTGGCACCAAGAGGCCGATTTGGCCATTGCCATTCGCACCGCCATTGTTAAAGATGGGATGCTGCAAATCCAAGCAGGGGCGGGCATTGTTGCTGATTCTGACCCGCGCCTTGAGTGGGAAGAGACGCTCAATAAAGGCCAAGCCGTGGTCAAGGCAGTGATTGAGGCCAGCGGCGGGCAAAGCTGATCGCTGGTTGCCCAAATCGTTTTGAATTCACTTCTGAGTGTTTGATTTCAGGCTATAGTTCGTGTTCTCTAGAAACACTCGGCAACGATTCCAATAGAAGATTTAAACGGCAGCTTAGGGAAAGACAGTGGCTACGGTATTGATGATCGACAACTATGATTCGTTCACCTACAACCTGGTGCAATATCTGGGTGAGCTGGGTGTGGAG
>CAJXNU010000129.1 GCA_913057255.1 uncultured Wenzhouxiangella sp. | reverse complement strand
CGAGAACCGGCGATTGGTCCAAACACTGCTTTGGTGTGCATCTCACAATCGGGCGAGACGGCCGATACGCTAGCCGCCCTTCGCTATGCCAAAGAACGTGAGCCTGGCTATGTCACCGCGATCGCGATTTGTAATATGCCAGGCGCCACTTTGGTGAGAGAAGCCGATCTTCGTTTGCTCACCAACGCCGGTGTGGAAGTGGGGGTGGCCTCGACCAAAGCCTTCACCACCCAATTGGCGGTGCTCTATTGGCTGGCGGTGGTGTTGGCCAAGAACCATGGCCGGTTAAGTCAGGAAGACGAGCAAGCCGCGGTCGATCGCATGCACCGGCTGCCTCAGGTGGTCGAGCAAGCCACGTCTCAAGCCGAGGGCATTGAAAAGCTCTCGTTTGATTTGGTCGATAAAGCGCATTGTTTGTTCTTAGGCCGTGGGGTGCATTTCCCGGTGGCACTGGAAGGGGCGTTGAAGCTCAAAGAGATCAGCTACATCCATGCCGAGGCCTATCCAGCGGGCGAGTTAAAACACGGGCCGCTGGCATTGGTGGATGAAGACATGCCGGTGATTACGGTCGCCCCCGATGATCACTTGCTCGAGAAATTAAAAAGCAACCTACAAGAAGTCGCGGCCCGAGGAGGAGAGCTGATCAATGTGGTGGCTGACCATGTTCATCTGGATGAGACCGATGTCAAGCACAGTGTCAAAGTCGCGGGTCTCGAGGGTGCATTGAGTCCGATCGTCGCGAGCATTCCGTTGCAGTTATTGGCCTACTATGTCGCGCTGCATAAGGGCACCGATGTGGACCGTCCAAGGAACCTCGCTAAGTCAGTGACGGTAGAGTGAC
Organism: uncultured Wenzhouxiangella sp.; assembly: GCA_913057255.1. GTDB lineage: Bacteria > Pseudomonadota > Gammaproteobacteria > Xanthomonadales > Wenzhouxiangellaceae > Wenzhouxiangella. The sequence continues at coordinate 4,896 of CAJXNU010000129.1, read as the reverse complement.
GTCTTTTCATGTCGACTTTCGACACCGCTGAGCTGCTACTAAAGACGCTCCCGCTTGCAAATCACTCCGCTTCTAGCGTATAGTTGTAACTGATGCTTTTTGTTGAGCTGCCCATCTTCATTCGCTGCGCGGAGGCGCTGTTTGAAGATGATCAGCTGGCCCAACTGCAATATATGCTATTGGAAAACCCAAAAGCGGGTGACCTAATCCCAGGTGGTCGTGGGTTGCGAAAATTGCGCATTCCACTGACCGGTCGTGGCAAGCGAGGTGGGGCACGAGTGATTTACTACCACTGGGTTAGCGAATCACGGTGTTATCTGGTGTATGCCTACGCCAAAAACCGTTCGGCTGACCTCACCAAAGATCAGCTCAAACGACTCGCAGACCTGATGGCTTCGGAGGTGAAAGATGGATGACAAACACTTCAATGAATTGTTAGAAAGCGTGCGCGACATGGGGCGCCATATGCGCGGTGAAACGGTTGCTGAGGTGATGGTGCGTGAGTTCCCCGAGCCCGACGTCAAGGCCATTCGGGAGCGCACGGGTCTCTCGCAGAGCGCCTTCGCCTACCTGATTGGCGTCAAGCCGAAAACCCTTCAAAATTGGGAGCAAAAACGGGTGCGCCCCGCTGGGCCAGCACGTGCCTTGCTGAAAATCGTTGAGCGCAATCCCGAAGCGCTAGCCGCTCTGCATAGCTGAGTGGCCGGGCGGCATCGATCGCAACCACGCCAGGCTGCTCAACAAACTCAGATCCAGTCTTAAAGAGGTCAACCCATCCCGCCAGTTGGCTCAGTCCTTGGGCGCATAGTGGTCTCAAAAGCCTCGATTCAATAAACCACTGACCGTCATTCCCTTGATCTTTTCGCAGATTTAGATCACAGTGGCTTTTAAGGAGCCGAGAGCTGGCGCTGCATCGGAAAAGTAGCCCGTGAAATTATCTGATCTCAGTGTCGAAGAAATTCTTGAGAAAGTAGAGCCCATCATGGAAAACTGCTTGGCTGGCTCCAATGAGAGGAATCATGAAAAACACACGAAAGATTTCACGGACCGAATGAAGGCGATCGTGACGCCCGATGAACTCAAAAGACAGTTGGCAAGTGAGCCAGCGGTTTACTTTACCCAGCGAGATTTTGTGTGCCTCTTTCGAAGAAGTCAATCTGTGGGTATCGTTTGGAAGCAGTCCATTTCCTCGAGCGATGATGAATTGATGAATCAAGCCATTTTTAAGGCAGTGGATGGAAAAATTCTCATTGATCACTGCATCATTTGTTGACTCTCTATTTCATGAGCGAGCCTCCCAAAACACCCAATCATTCTGCACAATGGCTCGGCCTCGGCACCGGCATCGGGGCGGCTGTTTTTGTGGTCACTGACAATCCTGCCTTTATCGCTGTCGGTGTGGCCATCGGCGCTGCGCTAAGTTACCAAAAATCCAACAAGCCAGATTCAAGAGACCACGAGGATGAATAGCCCTGACCAGTTGCTTGAGATGAGTCGTCTGGGCTCATTCAATCATGGCTCATCAAAATAATGAGTCGCCCGACCCATCCTGATAGAACCTATGTGCTCCTGCACGGTGCCTGGCATGGCGCTTGGTGCTGGCAAAAACTCACGCCGCTCTTAGAAGCCCGAGGCGCTCAGGTTCACACACCCACGCAAACCGGCTTAGGTGAGCGCGCCCATCTCCTCTCCCCAAGCGTTGGGTTGGAGACGTTTGTGGATGATTTGATGCAGGTCTTGGTCGATGAAGACCTATGGGATGTCATCTTGGTCGGTCATAGCTTTGGGGGCAATGCGATCACCGTGGTCGCCGATCGCTGCCCTGAGCGTCTTCGGCATTTGGTGTATCTGGACGCCGTGATCCCGCGCTCAGGACAAAGCGCGATGTCTCAATTGAGCCCCGAACTCCAACAGGCCAGAAGACAAGCCGCCCTGGAGAGCTCTTGCGGTTTGACCATGCCAGTGCCTGAGGCGAGAGCCTTCGGGGTGAGCGATCCCGATGATGCGCGTTGGTTAAGCGCTCATCTAACGCCCCATCCCATCAAAACCTATGAAGATGCGCTCACGCTCAACCATCCCCCAGGCCACGGGGTGGCTACAACTTATATTGCCGTCACACCGGACTATGGGCCGACCCAGAAAAGCCGTGATTATGCCAAGGCCCAAGCCGATTGGAACTACTTGGAGTTGGCCGCAGGACACGATGCGATGGTGACCTCGCCCGAGGCATTGGCAGAGATTTTGTGGGCGATCGAGTAGTCTGAATCGAGCAGGTTGCAATGGCATGAAATTAAAAACAAGTATTGAGAGATGGGACTTAAGGAGTCAATGATGGAAGGTTTGGCTGTAACAGGATTTGTGTTTGGTTTGTCGGGCGTGGCGTTGGGCGTCATGGCGATGATGCGTTTAAAGAAACTGGTGCAAACACTCAAAGATCAGGGAGTCTTGGCTGCCGACTACACCGAAGAGTAGGGTTGGGCGGTCTAACAAAGCTAGGAAGTTTTCTGATGCCTCTTTGGGGAGGCGGGATGAATTTCATCGAACGGATTTTTTCAGCCGCCCAACCCAATTGTCTTCATGATCTGAACGTTCTGAACTGGGCGCATCATTTTTCAATGTCACTGAGCTTGTGAGCAACTGTTAAATCTCAATCTCTAGGGCTGTCTTCCCAGCTAAGTTTCGATGTGGATTTTTAATAGGAGGACATTCGGGATGGGTGGGACAGCTAGCCCAGCTGGCAATTGTATCGGGTATCGATACACGATATACTTCATCACAGGCCAATCACGCCGGCGTCATTTCGGTCATTGGCTTGTGAGCATTGGTCTATGACCTTTGGCCCATGATCATAAGATTTCGGCACAAAGGCTTGGCGCGTTTTCATTTGACGGGTTCGGTCAAAGGGATTCAGCCAGCCCATGCCACCAAGCTCGCGCGAATTTTGGCGTTGTTGGAAGTGGCTAGCTCACCATTGGACCTGCGGGTGCCATCGTTTGAGGCCCACCGACTTAAGCGGACGCTACCAAGCCTACTGGTCTTTGAAGGTGAATGCCAATTGGCGTGTGATCTTTTGTTTTGTGGGTCACGATGTCGATGATGTGAACTATGTGGACTATCACTGAACGCTGTTTCAGTCAAAGGATAAAGAGATGACCATCCATTCACCGCCTCATCCGGGCGCCATGTTGTTAGAGGATGTAATCAAAGCCCAAGGCTTGACCATCACTGAAGCGTCGCACTGCTTGGGCATGTCACGCGTGGCCTTATCTCGAGTCTGTCACGGACATGCAGGTATCAGTCCGGATCTGGCCATTCGTTTAGAGCGTGCGGGCGTGAGTACCGCCAAGGCATGGCTGATGATGCAGCTCAATTATGATTTGGCACGCGCGCAGGCCAAGCCACAGCCTCCGGTGGTGAAGCTAGACGATTCGCATCGGAAGGATTCACACCGAGGCAAGGCGATGTCATAGCCAAGGTGGCTGGATGAAGGTGTTGATATAGAGTCAGCCACTGTGGGCAATGTCTGAGTGTTATTGTCAGCGTTTTCTGATGGCCCATTGAGTCATCGGACGATACCATCGAGTGATCGAGTCATCCATGCCACTGCGTCATACGTCACTTTTTTAGGGAAAGCAAATCATGGCCAGCAACAAGGATGTCAAAAAGCGCATGAAACGCCATCGGGTGGCATGGCGTGAGTGTGGACGACCTCCCATTCAGCTGTCGGTGCCTGATACCAGCGCGCCTGGATTTGCTCGAGAGGCTGCTCGTCAATCGGCGTTGGTGGCGGCAACAGACGCAACCGACGATGCATTGATGGCATTCGTGGATGAGGCGCTGAGCGACTTGGAAGATGAGCATTAAACCCTGAGTCTTGTGGCGCAATGTCTGGGTTGATGAAACTAAGTGATTGAATCCTCGTTGCGAAATCATGAGGTTGGTGTCATGACGATTCCCAATAAGAGACAGTTAAAGAGAAGACCAACCCATCCTGGCGCCATGCTCAGAGAAGACTTTTTGCCCGACTATGGTTTGACTGTTTCGACGTTGGCCAAGCGCTTGGGTGTCTCTAGACAATCGGTCAACGAACTATTGCTTGAGCGTCGAGCCATCAGTACAGAAATGGCCCTTCGCCTATCTGCCTTATTTGGCAATTCGCCGGAGTTTTGGTTGAATGGGCAGCGTGCGGTGGACTTGTGGGATGCTTCTCAAGCACTCAAGGATAGGCTCAAAGACATCGAGCCATTGCCAGCCGCTTGAGCAGGGCCGTCTTGGCCCTGCTGCTCGTCGAGGGGTTTAGTCGTTGTCGCTGAGCGGGGGTCTTCCAACTGGCGCGTGTTCGCGTTCGTGAGGTAATCGCTGCCCATGGTCCCGAGGATGCGGGCGCTGGGGCATGGACTTCCGTCTCTCGCCTCGATCGGCGGCCTCATGGCGATGAGCCAAGCGTTGTTCAATGGCCCAGTCAATCTGTTCTTGAGTCGGTAAGGGCTTAGAGGCCAAGCGATCGATTCGTCGTTGGATGCCTTCTGCCTTCCGTGGCGAGAGCTCCCCTGAGTCCAGTGCGGCTCTCATTCGTTCAAGTCGATGGGCTCTCAGGGCCTGAACCTCTGCGACGGTATCGATTGGCCGTTCCACGCCGGGGATGGGCGAATCGGAGGGGGCATGGGCCATGGCGTCATGCGCCCAGGAGACACTGGCTAGTCCGGTGGCCAACAGGGCGGCCAGGCCGGCGCCGATAAAGGATGGAATGCGGTGAGTCATGTGAAGCTCCTTTTTTGGGGATTCATTGATTCAGACTCGGTGCTGCGATGGAAAGTTCCGCCAGCTATTGACTGGTGTTGCGACCGCCATCTGTGATGGATGAGCTGGCCGGTTTTTCGTGGCAAATTATGCGGT
>CAJXNU010000128.1 GCA_913057255.1 uncultured Wenzhouxiangella sp. | reverse complement strand
TGGTTTTATGGCTCATGCGATGGCCGAGTCCTCTCTGCCCACCGCAGATTCATTTGCCGTGCTGCATGAGAGAGTCGTTGAGCTAAGTCCTGAAGCGATCAAGCGGACTTTGATTGTCATGGATGACGATGACACGCTGATGATGATGCCTTGCCCGGAGAGAAAAGCCTTTGAGGGTTGCCAATATTTGGGTGGCCCGGCTTGGTACAGTTGGCAAACCAGCCTATTCACAAAGAACTCAGCCTTTAAAGTCGCAAATAACAGGGATCAATTGATAGAGATCTCCGCCCTGTTATTGAGTGTCACTAATGTCGATTACACCGAAAAAGAATTGCCTGATCTGTTGGAACAACTCACAGATGCTGGGGCAAAACTGCTGGTCTTAACCGATCGAGGTCCCAACAATGTCTCGGCCACAGCGCGGCAGTTCAAGTATCACACGCTCAGCGGTGGAAAATACGCCCATTTCCTCGATCTAATCCAACAAAATGCCTTGTTGGGGAAGGGCAGCGCGCAAACCAACATTGCCAGCCCGTTTTACTGTGCAACAGGTTCGCGCCCAGTGAGCTATCAGCAGGGCGTGATGTATGGCGCCGGACAAAACAAAGGCGATATGCTCCATTGCTTACTGGAGCAAACTCAGTCTGATACACTCGAGCACATTTTCTTTATTGATGATATTTTGCAAAACGTCATTGATGTGCACCAAGCTTTTTCCGGCAACAACCCATATCAAATGCATGTCATGCACTACACCCGCCTTCAGGAACACAAAGCGGCACTCACTGAAGGCCCGCAGGCTGCCCAGTTACAACAAAATGCACATCAACGTTGGCAAGCGATAAAGAACGCCTTAGAACAGAATTTGCTGGCACCTGCAGTGCCCACAACAGACCAATAGCTCACAGCATGATAGGCTGGGCTGATGCCACCGATTCTTGCTGATCGGCTTTGGAAGCGCGGGATTCAAATCACCGACCTGGTTCCTTTAAGTGACTGAATTTGATCAGATTGCCGAGGCTGATTCGGTTTTTCGCGTCTGATGCGCTTCTTTATTCACAAATTGAAGGCTATGATGGCCCATCGAATCAATCAAGGGTCTTGTATTCAGTGAGAATTGCGGTGATCGGAACGGGCATTTCAGGCATGTCTGCAGCCTGGCTGATGCGTCATAGCCACGATGTCACCGTTTACGAGCAAAGCGCCCGTTTGGGTGGCCACACCAATACAAGATCGGTGAACGATCCCCTAGGTGAGCTTGGAATTGATACCGGCTTCATCGTCCACAACGACAGAAACTATCCGAGGCTTTTGGCATTGTTTAATTTGCTGGGTATCGAGACTCAGCCATCGGATATGTCTTTTGGGGCGTCGATAAACGACGGTCGATTGGAGTATGCCGGAGATGCACTGTTTGCGCAGCGGAGCAACTGGCTGAGTCCATCGCATTGGCGCATGCTCGTCGATATCGTGCGCTTTAACCGTCTGGGCAAGCAGGCGCTGAGAGATGAGCAGCCTGGTCGCATGAGTCTAGGTGAATGGCTGGATGGCCATCGTTTTGGCCCAGCGTTTACCGCACGCTACCTGCTTCCCATGGCCGCATCGATTTGGTCTAGCCCAAGTGAGTCCATTCGCTCTTTTTCAGCCATGGCCTTGCTAGAGTTTTTCGAAAATCACGGTCTACTGGATCTCTCTGATCGACCGGCATGGCGAACCGTGGTGGGGGGTAGCAAACAATACCTTGATCGTCTAGCAAAAGACCTCGCAGGTCGCATTCACTTAAGTTGTGGAGTTGTCTCTATCGAGCGACACGAGAAAGGTGTCGATGTGACCGACCAGCAGGGGCACACGCGTTCATATGATGGAGTGGTGCTGGCCAGTCATGCTGACCAGAGCCTGGCAATGCTAAAAGACCCCGATGAGGCTGAGCGCGCCTTGCTGGGTGCGTTTCAATATCGTCCCAATCGTGCGTTACTTCACTCTGATGATCGGTTGATGCCCAAGAGGCGAGCCGCTTGGTCTTCTTGGAATTATTTGACCCAGAGTGAGCGAGATACCGCCTCAGTATCGATCACCTACTGGATGAATCGTCTGCAAGCACTGCAAGCCAAACGGAATTATTTTGTGACCTTGAACCCGCTGATAGAGCCTGAGCCGGATCTTATCCATTACGAGACGATGTATACCCACCCAGTGTTCAATCAAGACACGCGAGTGGCGCAGGCTTCTCTGGGGCGCTTACAGGGCCACCGCCATTGCTGGTACTGTGGCGCTTGGATGGGCTACGGGTTTCATGAAGATGGGCTGGGCTCTGCGGTTGAAGCGATCGCAAAGATGGGCGTTGCTTTACCAGAAAGTATCGAGCGTGCTCGCGTGCCTGGTGCGCCCTACATGAGAAATGATCAGCCCTGGTCTGGACCAGGGGCGGATTTGATTAATTCTTAAGCTCGAATCATGGACCACCAATCAACCGCCCATGCTTTTTATCGAGGCCGTGTGTTTCACCGGCGCCTCATTGCACCAAAGTATCAATTCGCCTATCGAGTCTTCAATGTCTGCCTAGACATTGATTCGGTGGCCGAGCTTTCCAAACGCTTGAAGCTTTTCTCATACAACCGCTTTAATTTATTTTCGTTTTACGATGCTGATCATCTGGCCAATGAGACCGAAGCTGGCGCTGGTCCTGATTCGCTCCGTCGATGGGTGGAGTCGGGTCTTCAGCGGCATGGCATTGACCTCCAAGGGGGACAAATTCGGTTATTTTGTTATCCGCGCATACTGGGTTTTGTTTTCAATCCTCTCAGTGTCTGGTATTGCGAGAACAAAGACGGCCAATTGATTGCTATTTTGTGTGAGGTAAGAAACACCTTTGGAGAACGTCACTGCTATCTATTGCGGGACTCCAATGGGGGAGCGCTTGATCTCACAAAAGCGCATCATCATCCAAAGCGATTCCACGTTTCGCCCTTTTTACCAATTGCTGGGGATTATGAGTTTCGTTTCAGCGAGCCCGCCCAACAGCTGGATGTTTCCATCGTTTGGCTGCAAGAAAATGAGCGAGCCATGATCGCCACGCAAAGAATGAGACAAGTCCCGATCAATGACTGGACATTGTTAAAAACCTTTTTTATGTTGCCCCTAATGACAGTGAAGGTCGTCGCGGCCATTCACTGGCAAGCCCTAAAAATTTGGGTCAGGGGCGCAAGGTTTTATAAAAAACCCAAACCACCAGAGAAGGAAATTTCCTCCGATGTCTGATGTGATGCAATCATCTCGAGTCGATTTGATTTATCGACCACTGGTTAAGACCCTGTCCAACTTAAAGGTCGGCAAAATTCATCTGCAGCTCCCCAATGGCGAGCAGATGACTTTTGCTGGAGGTAAACCGGGGCCAGAAGCCAGCCTGCAAATTTTTCACCCACGGCTGATGATGCGCCTGTTGGCCAATGGCACACTCGGGCTAGCCGAAGGGTATATGGCAGGTGAGTGGGACTCGCCGGATGTGGTCGCCTTGATCAGTGTCGGTGAGATGAATCGAGACATATTGGGAGGAATTGATCAAGGCCGTCCTTTCATGCGGGCCTTGCAATGGTGTGTTCATGCCTTTCGACCGAATACCAAAAAAGGTGCGCGCCGCAACATCGCCAGTCACTATGACTTGGGCAATGATTTTTATAAGCTCTGGCTTGATCCCAGCATGACCTATTCCTCGGCTGTGTTTGATTCGCCCGAACAGAGCTTGGAAGCGGCGCAGATGAATAAATACGATGCCATATTGGATATTCTAAAGCCCACCCAAGATATGCACCTACTCGAGATTGGATCGGGCTGGGGTGGGTTTGCCATGCGAGCAGCGACCACCACCGGCTGTCGCGTGACTTCAATTACTCTGTCGAATGCTCAACTAGAAGAGGCTCGGGCGCGTGTGCAAAAAGCGGGGCTATCTGATCGGATTGAGTTTAAGTTACAGGACTATCGAGACCTAACAGGCCAATATGATGGCATTGCGTCAATTGAAATGTTTGAAGCGGTTGGTGAGCGATATTGGCCCGATTTTTTCAAGACGCTTCATGATCGGTTGACACCAGATGGAAGAGCGGCGGTGCAGGTCATCACCATCCGAGACGACTTGTTCGCGGCTTACAGAAAAGGGGTGGACTTTATCCAGCGATATATCTTCCCGGGTGGCATGCTGCCTTCGCCAGAGGTGTTCGTGGAGGCCGCACACCAAGCTGGTCTGGAGGCGATGCACCAGGTTTTCCGAGGTCTGGATTACGCCAAAACCCTGCATCTTTGGGATGACGCATTTAAAGCCAAGCTACCTCAAATCAAATCCATGGGCTTCGATGAGCGTTTCATTCGAATGTGGCGCTTTTACTTGGCTTACTGTGAGGCCGGTTTCCGGCGAGAGACCATCAATTTGATGCAGATTGGCTTGAGACGCGCTTGATGGACTCAATCAATTGGGCGCGTTTGGCTGACAATTCTTGGTCAACCGCTTGCGGCCATAATCCATGCATGGCAATGACCAGGTCATGTTCGGGACTGATGTAGATGCCTTGGCCAAAGATACCTGAGGCACGATAATCGCCATTGGCGCCTAGCCACCAAAAATATCCGTAATAATCCGCGCCGGGTGAGGGTTGAGTAGATTCAGCCATCCAGTCGGCCGGCAGAAGGCTATCGTTGGTGTCGAGGGCTCCTTCCCGGAGGGCAAACAGTCCAATCCGCCCATAATCTCTTAACGTGGCGCTGATGCAGCAGCCACCCATTTCGGCACCATCTTCGCCCATGAGCGCCCAATCGGCATTGGCCGACATGCCAAAGGGCGCCCAGAGTCGAGTCTGTAGATACTCACTTAGACTCATGCCCACGGCCTTGGCTAAAATCGCACCGGCCAAAATGGTCTCGCCAGTGTTGTAATTGAAGACCGATCCCGCCGGATAGAGTCTGGGCAATGACGCCAGATGCTGCAACACCTCTTGCTCGCTGGCATTATCCAAAGCGGCGACATCTGAGTTTGGGTCTTGGTAGTCTTCATTCCATTGAACCCCGGAGGCCATCTGCAACAAATCTCGAATGGCGACGTCTCCATAGGCCGTGCCGACAAACTGCGGCAAGTGCATGGCCACCGTTTCGTCTAAGCTTTCGATATGCCCCTCTTTGATGGCGATTCCATAGAGCAAGGAAACCACTGACTTGGCAATAGAAAAGCTCATCCAGCGATCACTCGCTGAATGGCCTCGGCGGTAGTCCTCATACCGAATCTTGCCATCTTGGATCACCAGCAAGCCGGCCAGGTGCAGCTCATCCATACTGCCCCCCCAATCTGGCGTTTCCATCCACATAGCCTTAGGCAAAATCCGCGGTTGGTCAGAGGCGGGTATTTCTCGCGTGGGATTGATTGAGCGGATATTGGGATAACCCGACCGTTGCTCTTCTGGTGTCCATTGGAGAATGTTTTTTTCTCTATGGCTTTGCCAGTTCGATTCAGGCGCTTGGGCCACGGCAGGGGGCGCCACGACAAACAGAAGCAAAATGGCCCCAATCGACAAAACAGGCGTCCTTTTGTGCATGACATCCCTCCACAAGGCTGATGAATGATAGAAGTCCGTAGTTTAGCCTGATTCAAATTGACCTAGGACTGTGATCCGACTACAATTGGTCGGCTAAAGAAAGAACGAGTGAGCGGGGCGTAGCGCAGCCTGGTAGCGCAACTGCTTTGGGAGCAGTAGGTCGCAGGTTCAAATCCTGCCGCCCCGACCA
>CAJXNU010000127.1 GCA_913057255.1 uncultured Wenzhouxiangella sp. | reverse complement strand
CTTAATGGCCACACCCAACAATTGATGGTTTGAAATTCCCATGAATGAAATGAGTCACAGTGAATCCAGCAGCAGAGAAGTGATGCAATACGATGTCGTCGTGGTTGGCGCGGGCCCAGCGGGTTTGAGCTGTGCCATGCGCATCAAGCAGCTTAATCCAGACTTTGAGGTGTGTGTGATCGAAAAAGCCTCAGAGATTGGGGCACAAATTTTGTCAGGCGCGGTGATTGAACCAGAGCCTTTATCGGTCTTGGTGCCCGACTGGCGTGAGGACCCGCCACCGATTTGTGTGCCAGCCACCAGCGATGAGTTTTTGTTTTTGAAGAAAGACAAGGCCTATCGGCTGCCCACACCCCCACAGCAAAAAAACCACGGCAATTTTATCGTCTCTTTAGGGGCGATGTGTGCCTGGCTTGCGCCCAAAGCCGAAGCGCTTGGAGTGGATTTGTTTCCGGGGTTTGCCGCGGCGCATTTGGTCACCAAAGAAGACGGCAGCATTGGTGGGGTGGTGATTGGTGATATGGGCATTGGCCGTGATGGTTCACCCAAAGACACGCACGTCGAAGGCATCGAAATTCATGCGCCGGTGACCGTGCTCAGCGAAGGTTGTCGTGGGCATCTCACCAAACAAGCCATTAAGCAATTTGAGTTGGATAAAGAAGCCGATCCACAAACCTATGGCATTGGCATCAAAGAGCTTTGGCGTGTCCCTGAGGGTCGAGTGAAGCCTGGCCACATCAGCCACTCGATCGGCTGGCCATTGCCCAACCCCATTTATGGCGGCAGTTTTGTGTATCACTTGGATGACAACCGAGTGGCGGTGGGTTTTGTATGCGGTCTGGATTATCAAGACCCCGGGTTTAGCCCCTTTGAGGCGTTTCAGCAATTCAAGCATCACCCCACAATGCATGCGCTCTTAGAAGGGGGTGAAATTCTCTCATCGGGTGCGCGCGCTTTGGTTGAAGGGGGCTATCAATCGCTTCCGAAAGTGGAGATGCCAGGCGCCATGCTCATCGGTGACTCCGCCGGTTTGGTCAATGTGCCAAAGATCAAAGGGGTGCATCAAGCCATGCGCTCTGGCTTACTGGCTGCTGAGCATTTGGCGAGCCAAAGCAAAGAGGCGTTGTCATCGGCAGGCTTTGATGCGCGGCTGCGGCAAAGTGATGTGGTTAAAGAGCTCAAGAAAGTCAGAAACATTCGGCCTGGGTTTGTTAAGGGGCTCTGGGCCGGCTTGGCGCGGGCAGCCTTTGAGACCGTCACTTTGGGTCTGATTCCCAGTACGCTCAAAAACCATGCTGACCATGAGCAGTATCGGACTTTAGAGCAGGGTGGGTTTGATTACGATTGGGTGGAGCGTGATTTGCCACCGCGTGATCGCTTGGCCTCGGTATATTTTGCGGCCACCGAACACGATGAAGACCAGCCCATCCATCTCAAGATCATTGATCCGGATGTTTGCTTTGACCGCTGCGCGGAAGAATACGGCAATCCGTGTACGCGCTTTTGCCCAGCAGGCGTGTATGAGGTGGTCGAAGACGACAATGGCAAGCGACTCCAAATCAACGCGGCCAATTGTGTGCACTGTAAGACCTGCGACATCGCCGATCCTTATCAGGTGATCAATTGGGTGACACCCGAGGGGGGTTCTGGCCCGAACTATACCAATCTATAATGGACGGTCTAGAAGTTCTCGAAGGATCTGACAATGTCCACCAATAGCTTTGGTCGTGTTCTAACCATCACCACCTTTGGCGAGAGCCACGGGCCGGCCATTGGTTGTGTCATCGACGGTTTCCCACCGGGCTTGGCCATCACGCCCGAAGAGATCCGAGAGGCGTTGATGCGCCGAGCCACGGGTCAGAGCCGTTGGACCTCGCAGCGCCGTGAGCAGGAAGACGTTCAGATTCTCTCAGGCATGTTCGAAGGCCAAACCACCGGTCACCCAATTGCCTTGGTGATTGAAAACACCGACGCCCGCTCCAAAGACTATTCCAAAATCAAAGATCAGTTTCGACCCGGGCATGCCGATTACACCTACCACCACAAATATGGCATCCGCGATTACCGAGGCGGTGGGCGTTCGTCGGCCAGAGAAACGGCGATGCGTGTGGCCGCTGGGGCCTTTGCCGCCAAGTATTTAAAGATTCACCATAACATCACCATCACCGGTTGGATGGCCCAAATTGGCAGCGAGGTGTGCGATGCACATTTTGATGCCGAGGTGATCAACACCAATCCCTTCTTTTGTCCCGATGCCAGTCGCATTGAAGCCTTGGAAGAGTACATGAAAGGCGTTTGGAAATCGGGAGATTCCGTCGGTGCCAAAGTCAAAGTTCGAGCTGAGGGTGTGCCGGTGGGATGGGGTGCACCGGTCTATGCCAAGCTCGATACGGATTTGGCCAACGCGATGATGAGCATCAACGCGACCAAAGGCGTGGAAATTGGGGCTGGGTTTGACAGCGTGGCTCAACGTGGGACCGAACATCGAGATGAAATGACTCCCGATGGGTTTTTATCCAATCACGCCGGCGGGATTTTGGGTGGCATTTCCACCGGCCAACCAATTGAAGTGGCGGTGGCTTTTAAGCCCACCTCATCGCTGCGTTTGGCAGGACAGACCGTCGATGTTCGAGGAGAGCCCACCGAGGTGATCACCACCGGTCGCCATGACCCGTGTGTGGGCATCCGAGCCATTCCCATCGTTGAGGCCATGATGGCCTTGGTCCTAATGGACCACCTCATGCTCCATCGCGCGCAGTGTGGTGATGTGCCCGCGCAAACCCCAAGGATCCCAACATGAGCCAAGCCCATGAGATCACCATCGCGGTGGTCGGTGCGACGGGTGCGGTGGGCGAGGTCGCTCTTGAAATTCTTGCTGCCCAATGGGGTAAGCGGGCCAAAGTCCATGCGCTGGCTAGCGAGCAATCCGTTGGCCGAGAAGTCAGTTATGGTCGCCAGTCCTTGGTGGTGGATGATCTGGCAGGGTTTGATTTTACTGGCTGTGATTATGCGATTTTCTCAGCCGGTGCTGAGGTCTCCAAAGTTCACGCGCCCCGCGCGGTTGAAGCGGGTGCTGTGGTGATCGATAACACCTCCTATTTTCGTCAGGACAAAAGCATTCCCCTGGTCGTTCCTGAGGTCAACGGCGAGGTGCTGGCCAATTTTGCCGGCGGCATCATTGCCAATCCCAATTGCTCCACCATCCAAATGGCCGTGGCATTGGCGCCCATCCATCAAGCTTATGGCATCGATTCCATCGTTGTCTCAACCTATCAATCGGTCTCGGGCGCAGGCAAAGCTGCCATGGAAGAGTTGGGCCGACAAGCCATGGGCCGGTTTAACTTTCAAGAGCCCAAGCCATCGGTCTTCAAGCAGCCGATTGGTTTCAATGTCATTCCATTGATTGATGCCTTGGAAGACAACGGTTTTTCTAAAGAAGAGATGAAGATGGTCAATGAGACCCGTCGCCTGTTTGACGATGAAACCATCTCAGTGCATGCCACCGCCGTCCGGGTGCCGGTCTTTACTGGGCACGCTGAGTCGGTGTTTGTCCAAACCCATCGCCCCATCGAATGGCCCAAAGTCAAAGCGTTGATTGCCGAGGCCGAAGGTGTGAGCCTCTGCAAAGACGATGAGATGGCCACGCCATTGACGCATGCGGTCGATCAAGATCCTGTTTGGGTCAGTCGCGTCCGCCCCGCGCTGGATCAAGACAATGGGCTGCACTTATGGGTCGTGGCCGACAACTTGAGAAAAGGTGCGGCCCTCAATGCCGTCCAAATCTTGACCCTGCTGGAAAACGCAAGGCTTGCATCGAATGCCACGCGCCATTAAGGCCACCGATGGGCTAATCCACGTGTGCCTGTGTCTTGCTCTGATGCTGGTGCTGATCGCATCCGTGGGGGCGCAACAACCCGTCAAAATTGAAGCCGAAGGCGAGGGTGTGTGGCGCTTAACCACCACCCTGATGGGTCAAGCCGAGAGCATAGACTGGGCACCTGAGATGAGCGAGCGCCCTGAGATTGAATGGCAAAACAACCGAGGATTTGTCGACATTCAATGGGTGGTGAGATCGGACGAGAGACCCGGTCTTGGTACGGCGGTGTTCATGCGCTCAGTCGATGGTCAAACAGAGCGCGTTGAGCTCACTGTTGATCCGTCGGTCGATGTGATTGGGCCAGTTGGCGCGGGCATGACCTTATGGGGCATTGGCAGCGATTGGTTGGCAACATGGAATGAGGGTGAGACGAAGAGGGTCTCGGATGAGGCGGATCGCTCACCCCCGACAATGCCTGAGTGGTTAGATCAGATCATGCAGGCCAACCCTCAGGCCTTTGAGACCGATGAGCCCAATAGCTTGATGCGCGGCGCGATGCTTCGACATCCCATCCAGCGTCGGGTGGCAGATGTTGTCTCAGCAGAGGCAATGGCCGCAGAGAGATCGGCCTCAGAGAGATCGGTCTCAATGGATTCAAGTATCCCGGAGCCCAATCCAGCCTGGTCTGGTGAGCAAGCACCCCTCACCGAAGATTTCCCCACACAAACACCAGCCCCCGCCACCGAAGAGAACATTGTCGAAGTATCAATCCCAGCTGAGGATCCAATCGAGGAGGTATTGCACGAGTCGAGTTGGTTTTCCTTTGACTTTATCGCTCAGACCCAATGGTGGCACGAGCCGCACCAGCTCGGGCGCGTGGCATTGGCTGTGGGTCTGGTGGTGATTGCGGTTCTGATTTTGCAGATTTTTTCTAAAGTCGGTGGCGGGGGTCGTTGGGATAATGAGTCGAGGCCAGCCGGTGCTCATGCCAAACAGCCAGTCAGTACCATGACACCTGAGGCCGTTGAGATGACCTTGGGTTTGGCACAGCGCTATGTGGATTTGGGTGATGCGACCCAAGCGCTTCATTGGCTCGATGAGGTGATGGCCCACGGCAGCCCCAAACAAATCCGCCAAGCCAAACGGGTGAAGCGCGATGCCTTGGCAGCGATCAGCCATGTCCATGACTGATTCAAGCACTCAGCGATTGGCGGCGGCCATTGAATACGATGGTCTGCCGTTTTATGGTTGGCAACGCCAGCGCCAAACCCCGACTGTCCAAGCCTGTTTAGAAGAAGCGCTCTCACAAGTGGCCGACCACCCCGTTGAAGTGCACGCCTCAGGACGAACCGATACCGGCGTGCATGCCTGGCGACAAGTGGTGCATTTTGATGTCCATGTCGAGCGTTCTGAGAGAAGTTGGGTGTTGGGGACACAAACCCATCTGCACCCAGGCATTTCCATGGTCTGGGTCAAACCGGTGGCCGATGATTTCCATGCGCGGTATCAAGCGACGGCACGCCACTACCGTTATCGCATCATCAATAGAGTGCATCGGCCAGCCATTGATCGCCACCGAGCCGCGTGGGTGTATCAACCACTCGATGCCCAAGCCATGCACGAGGCGGCGCAAGCCTTGGTCGGTGAGCACGATTTTTCTAGTTTTCGAGCGGCGGGCTGTCAGGCCAAGCATGCCACACGAGCGGTTCATTGGGTCTCCGTGACGCGCGATGGTGACGCCATTGAGATGGATATCCAAGCCAATGCCTTTTTGTATCACATGGTCAGAAACATCACCGGCAGTTTGTTGCTGGTGGGCCGAGGTGAGCGCCCCATCGACTGGATGGGCGAGGTGCTGGCAAAAAAAGATCGCACCCAATCGGGCATGACCGCACCGGCTCACGGCTTATATTTCATGCGCGCGGTGTATCCTGATCATTTGGGTTTGCCCCACGAGGTCAGTGAGTCTGATC
>CAJXNU010000126.1 GCA_913057255.1 uncultured Wenzhouxiangella sp. | reverse complement strand
CTTGTCAGAAAGCTGATTTCGATCAATCACCAGCAAGATGGCAGACAGGATGATCATCGACATGAAGGCAATGAAGCCCCAGGTGTAGAGGTGGTATCCGAATATCGTGGAACCATAACCTCCAGTGCCTGGCACAATATGCAGCAAGTCCTGACGCAAAGAGACACTTGCGCCGATCATCGCTGACAAGATGATGATGGCGTAATGCGTGGCGGACGGCCCAAAGCGGATGTTGAGAAAGAAGCCAAAAGCGACCATCATGAGACCGACGCGTTGCAACATGCAAAGAGGACAGGGAAGCTCACCATTAAAGATCTGAAAGAAAAAGGCCATCAGGAGCGATGTGCACATGCCCAAAGCGCCTGCAAGGTTGAGTAATAGAGACGGCTGGCTCAGAAAGTTGGTTTGGTTATGCTGGCTCATGGCAAACCTCACAAGTCAATATTGAGCGGATCGCTCATGTGGCCATACATGGCGCCAAGCATGGTGACCATTGCCAACACCCAGCAGGTCAATGCGTAGGTTCGAGAACCCCGCATGGCCATCCAAGTCCCAATTAAGGTGAGAAGAATTGAGGGCAAAATCAGCATTAGTTGTCAGTCTCCAACAAATGGATGCAATCCAAAACGGCACGATACCTGGATAATTCAGAAAACAGGTTATCTGATAGGCCGCAGAACCAGCGATAGCATAGCACGGGGTTGAAAAGATCCCAACCAAAGCGGCTTTCGCTCGGATGAAATCGCTTTGGCTTTTTTATTAGGTGGACTTGGAAGAAAACATCAGCGCCATCACCAAACTGATGATGCCCAAGATCAGCAAGTACCAGCCTGGTGCCGCTAAACTGCCCGTCTTATGAATCAGGAAAGTGCTCACCAGCGGCGCCGTTCCCCCAAACAAACCAATGCTCACATTATAAGAAATGCCCATGGCGCCTCCTCGCAAATGACTTGGCACGCTGGTGACCAGCATGGCAGCCATTGGGCCTTGCACGGCAGCAAAGATGCAGGCCATGATGGCAGTTGCGATCAACGCATGACTGAATTGCCCATGATCGACCCATGTAAACATGGGCACAATTGCTGCGCTAAATAGCGCCATCCCCGTCAATACCACCGGTTTGAATCCAACCCGGTCCGATAGCAGGCCAAACAGCGGAATGAAAATAATGAAGACCACCGTCGCAAGGCTGTTCACGTCACCGGCGTGGGCGATGGGATTGGGTATGATGCGCCCCAGATAGGTGGGCATCCACACAAACAGCGTATAGAAACCAGCAGAAAACAATAAAAGGACCGATGAGATATGCGCCAGTCGCCCAGGGATTGTCCGCAATACCTCACCCATTGAGGCTTTGGCTGGCTGAGGTGCTTTTTGGTCAGATGCGGGCTCATCGGTGGGGCTAAGCCAAAAGCCTGCAATAAATAGTAATCCACCCGAGGCAAAGGCCACTCGCCAACCCCATTGGGTCATGGCCTCTGCAGAGAGCGCATCAGATAAAAGACCCACCACAAGGGAGGCGAGCAATAGACCGGTTGAGGCGCCAAACAGCGACCAGCTGCCGGCCAATCCGCGCCGATTTTTCGGGGCGCTTTCAATGAGTGAGGTCATGGAGCCGACCATCTCACCACCGACACTGATCCCTTGGGTGAGTCGCAGCACAATCAGCAACACAGCCGCCCAGGCACCAATGTGTTCGTTCGTGGGCAGGGCGCCCATCAACATGGTGGGAAGCGCCATTAGGGCAATGAAGATTTTCAGCGCTTTGGCACGCCCGACAAGACCTTCCACATAGCTAAATACGATGCCACCCAGAGGCCTCATCAAATAGCCACCGGCAAACACGCCATAGGTTTTGATGAGGCCAGCCACTGGATCAGAGCCTGGGAAGAACAAAGGACTGACGATGGGGGCTAGAAATCCAAACAGGGCAAAGTCGTACCATTCCAAGACATTGCCAACGACCCCAGCGGCCGTATTTTTCTTTTGGCGGGCTGACGTGCTCATTGCTTGACTCAGTGCGGGGCAAAAACCAAAGGGGACTATATCAGAAACCCATCAGGCTTTCTGGCGTGATGAGAGACTCGACCTGATTGCAGTTCAATTGGAATGTGGCCACCTGAGCTCGCTCGGATGAACGAGCTCAAGATCATCGCAGTTCATTCGGGTCGATGACAGTAGCCAAACCTCGATATTAGGCAGCCGATGCAGATGCCCGTGGGCTTAAGCGAAGCGTCAGTGTAACGATGAGACTAATGGCGGCCAGAATCAGCAAATACCAGCCGGGAGAGGCTAAGTTGCCGGTCTTGTCGATCAGATAGGTATTGATCATCGGGGCTGTGCCACCAAATAGACCCAAAGTGAGGTTATAAGCAATGCCAATCGCGCTGGCTCTTAAATGCGTGGGCACACTTTCCACCAACAAAGCCGGCATCGGCCCTTGAATGGCTGCAAAAACACAGGCCATCAGCGCGGTGGCAATCAGGGCATGACTAAATTGGCCGTGATCGACCCAAACAAACATCGGAACAATGGCCACTAGAAACAGCGTCATGCCCGTTAATATCACCGGCTTAAATCCAATGCGATCCGACAGCCAGCCAAAGATGGGGATGAAAATAATCAGTACGATGGTGGCGATGTTGTTGATGTCATCGGCATGGTCAATGGGATTGGGCAGGATATGACCCAGATAGGTCGGCATCCAAATAAATAGCGTATAAAAGCCGGAGGCAAACACCAAAAGGATCAGCGAGAGCTGGATCAATTGGCCAGGCATTTTGGTGAGCACTTCCCACACCGGGTTGCCTTCCTCTTTGGGCTCAGCGTCTGCTGCAAGGTCAGCATCCATATCCGAGCGCAGCCAGAGACCGATGATAAAGAGAATGCCACCCGATAAGAACGCCGCTCGCCAACCCCATTGGGTCATGGCCTCTGAGCTGACATTGTCGGTTAACACAGAGACCACCGCCGAGCCCAGCAAAATCCCAAAAGAGGCACCGAACAACGACCAACTGCCGGTCAAGCCCCGCCGTGTCTTGTCGGCTGTCTCAACCAGATAGGTCATGGAGCCGACCAGCTCACCACCCACGCTCACGCCTTGGATCAATCGCAAAATGATGAGTAAAGCAGCAGCCCAAGCGCCGACTTGTTCATAGGTGGGCAAGATGCCAACCAACATGGTGGGAATGGCCATCATAGCCACCGAGAGGCGAAGTGCTTTGACTCGGCCCAAACGGTCTCCGATAAAACCAAAAACCATGCCGCCCAAGGGCCTCATGAGATAGCCTGCGGCAAAGACCCCATAGGTTTTGATGAGGCCAACCAAGGCATCGGAGTCTGGGAAAAACAGTGGGCTCATGATCGGCGCTAAAAACCCAAATAGCGCGAAGTCATACCACTCTAAGACGTTACCAATGGCACCAGCGGCGGTGTTTCTTTCTCGATGAAGTTTTGAGCTCATGATGGGTTTGAAGACCGTATCAACAAAAAAGCTACTGTATCAGAAATGGCAGTATTTCAGCAAAGCGTGGCATAGAGATGACAGCCAGAGGCAATCGTCGATCAGTCACTGAGATTGACTTTGTGGCTTGATCGGACTAATTTTCGGGGTGAGGCCATTTGGCTTTTACTTTGGGCCAACGATGGCTTTAATGATTCCTGCCAACAAGAGAATTGCGCAACAATGACAGAACAGACCCGCTTGTCACCGCGTACGGTTCAGTCCTACATCGACGAGACACCCGCTTGGGCCGATGGGACGCCAGTCGCCGCTGCGCCGTTGAGTCCCATGCAGCTAAAAATTTGGACGCTGGCCACAGCGGGAAAGTTTTTCGAGGGCATGGTGGTATTTATGACCGGGGTGGCCATGCCTTTAATGGTCGCGCAGTTGAGCCTTGGGGCCACGGAAAAAGGGGTGATTGGTGCAGCTGTCTTGGGCGGTATCTTGCTTGGCGCCGTGGGTTTGGGTGGATTGGCCGACCGCTGGGGCAGACGTCGGCTATTTATTATTGAGTTAATTATTTTTGTTGGCTTTTTGATCGTCTTGACCTTCGCCCAGTCATTTTGGCTGATCGCCGCTTGTCTCTTGGGAATGGGGATCGCACTGGGCTGTGATTATCCCACCGCCCACTTGGTGATCTCGGAGTCACTCCCTTCCAGTGCCCGCGGCCGGCGAGTGCTGGGTGCGTTTGCCTTCCAAGCCGTGGGTGCGCTGGTTGGCACCTTGGTGGGCTATCTGATCTTATCCAACACTGAAACCCTGGATGCTTGGCGCTATATGTATGCCACCGCCATTGTGCCGGCCCTAGTAGTGATCATTTATCGACTCTCTATTACCGAGAGTCCCCACTGGCTTTTGGCCACGGGACGTCACGACGAGGCCCAAACCGAGCTTCAGGCGCTATTAAACCGCGAGCCGCCATATCCTTCAGAGGTGGTCCTAACGCCCTCAGAAGACCAGTCTGAGGATGGCAGAACTGCCCACTTTGGCGCGTTGTTTTCAAAAAAACACCGCAAAGCCACCGCTTTGGCCTCTGTTCCTTGGTTCTTGCAAGACTTGGGCACCTACGGCATTGGGATTTTCACGCCCACCATCCTAGCCGCTGCCTTCGGGTCGAAAACAGAGCATCCCCGCTCAGTCGCCGACCTCTTGGCCAATGACATCTTGGCCGCGAAGGGCGCGGCTTTTTTGGATGTGTTGCTGGTGCTGGGGATCTTGGTCGCCATTTTTTTGGTTGAGCGGGTGGGGCGCATCAAGCTACAGGTGGTCGGCTTCATTGGCTGCGCGCTGGGACTGTTGCTCGCGGCCTGGTCTCTAACCCTCACCGGCCACATGGCCATTGTCGTGCTGTTTGTTGGGTTTATGGTGTTTAACTTCATGACCAATCTCGGGCCAAATGCGCAAACCTATCTCATCGCAGGCGAGGTCTTCCCCACGTCGGTTCGCGGCCGCGGGGCTGGGTTTGCTGCCTCGTTTGCCAAAATTGGCGCCGTGCTCACCGCGTTTTTATTCCCCATTTTGTTGGCCGACTGGGGCACTCAGGTGGTGCTGATGCTCCTGGTCGCCACATCTTTGCTCGGGGCGGTGCTGACATGGGTTTGGCGAATTGAAACCAAGGGTGCGAGCCTAGAAGACATCCAGTGATACAGGTGCTTGACGCCAGTGAGTGTGGCTCGTGGCTTATTATTTTTTCGCGATATAAAAACCATAGCTGATGTAGGCTTTGTTCTCCTGATACAAAGCAATCTCTTGTTGTTCGAGCGCCACCAGTTCACTGGCTTCTTCTGAATGATTGTGCCTACCCAAGAATGCTTGGAATGAATCTTGTAGGGGGAGATAGTAGTTGTCCATCCAACAGGCCTCATCGAGGGTGAAATAACCCATCAAATTTAATCCATGCTGGGACAATACCTGAATCTTATCCTCCGCCCGAGCGATTTCGGGATACTCAGATTGCCAGTGGTCTTCTAACGCTTTGGGTCTCTTTTGAGTCAACCAAGTGATTTCAGAGCATGCCATCAGGCCACCTTTTTTGAGAAAGGGTTGCAGATAAGCGATCGCTTCGCTAAAGCCCATATTGTAGAGAGCGCCCTCGCTCCAAATCACATCCAGACTTTCGTGATCAAAATCCAAATCGTCCATGGAGCAGGGCGTAGTGTGGATGGTGGATTTCAGATTGCTGTCTCTTGCTTTTTTGTCCAACACGCTGAGAAACTCTGGAAATAAATCCACGGCATAGATATCGGCATTTAGATGCTTGGCCAATGTCCGCGTTTGACTGCCAGTGCCACAGCCAATA
>CAJXNU010000125.1 GCA_913057255.1 uncultured Wenzhouxiangella sp. | reverse complement strand
CCGCCGAGATGGAACTTTAACAAATATCTGATCGGTCGCGATGGCGAAGTGATCGAACACTTTGGTTCCATGGCTAAGCCACGGGGCGGGAAACTCGAGAGTCGCGTTTTAGAAGCGCTCGCTCAGTCTGGACCGAACTCGTAAGGTCCACCTTTTTTAAGTGCAGCCTGATAAGCGGGCCGTGACTGCAAGCGGGTCACATAAGAGACCACATTAGGAAAGGCCTCGGCGCGGATGCTTTTTTTGGCCACCGCCGTTTCCAGCGGGAATAACATCTGCACATCAGCGATGGTGATCGTTGATCCTGCAAACCACTCATTTCGACTCAGATAATCATCCACAAAACGAAAATGGGTCTCAATTTGTGCGTTGGTGAATGATTTGTCCACTTGATCGGCCACACGCTTGGTCAGTGGGCGAACAAAGGCAGGGACCGCATCGCCTCTGAGCATCGAAAAAATCAGACGGATCAGCAAGGGGGGCATTATGGATGCCTCAGCATAGTGCATCCAATACTGAAAAGCCCAATAGTCGCTGTTCGTAGGCTCGATGAGCCAGTGAGGCGCAAACTGACGCGCCATATACTCAAGAATGACAGCAGACTCCGCGAATGTTTTTTCTCCATCCACTAGCAAGGGAAGTTTACCCAGTGGGTGAAGCTCTTTGACGTCCTTGTTAGCCAGTCGGGTCGCAGGATCACGATCATGAATGATCAGCCTGTATTCGACTCCAATTTCCTCGGCAAACCACAGCACTCGCTGCGATCGCGAATGCGCGAGGTAGTGAAGCTCAATCACTTTTGATCTTCGGCTCTCTCATGGAATCTCTCACTGAGTCCCATTGTGGCAGGCCTGAGTCATCAACCAGAGACGCGGCTGTTTGTTGAAGTAAAGGCAGGGCCCCAATGATGCTGTGATAAATCACGTTTTGCTCCATGGTGCCTTGCAAGACATTGGAGCCCGGACCGGCTGAATAGACCGGCACATCCTCTCCAGCGTGAGTCGCTGAGTACTGCCACGTGCCGGCTTTTTGTTTGAAATCAGGCTCTAGGGGATCCATGGTTCTGAAGTCAACGGTGGCGTCGTCACGACGATAACCCGGGCCATTGGCATAATTCAGGACAGTCATCGGTTGGTCTTGATGATCTCGCATGGTGCGTTCAGATTCTGGTCCATCGCCGGGTCTCACAGCATATCCCATGATAGGATTGCCGCGGGCACCATAGCCGTCGAAGGTCAGGGCGTGAGCATGATCTGCAGTGACTATGATCAGCGTCTCATCTAGATCAACAAGATCAACCGCGGTTTGAATGGCCCGATCAAATTCAATGGTGTCAGTGAGCGCGCGCCAAGCGTTGTTGGCATGATGGGCATGGTCGATGCGACCGCTTTCCACAACCAATACAAATCCTTGATCGCTTTGGTTTTGCAGCCGCTTGATGGTTTCTGCCACCATGTCAGTCAAGGAAGGCTCACCCGCTGGATCCTCTGGCCGATCAAACTCATATTGCATATGGCCTGGCTGAAACAGGCCCAGAATGGGTCCGTCAGAGTCTGCCTTCATGGCTGCCTGAAAGCCCTCTAGGTTCCAAACATAGGTTCCCGTTGGATGGCGCGCCTGCCACTCGTCAATCAGATGCCTTTCATCGGTTCGGTGACCGGTGACCTCGGGATACTCTGGGTCGGTCCAATCGCTAGGGTAAAAAGCACGCCGACCACCGCCCAACACCACATCAATGCCACGACCAATGTCATATTCCACTAATTGCTGAGCAATGTCTCGACATCCTGCCTCAAGCGCAGCCGGGGGGAGTCCTCGATCACTCTCCCATCGCCTGTCCGGGCTTTTGGCATAAAGCGATGCCGGTGTGGCATGTGTGATTCGAGTCGTTGTGACGACCCCAGTGGCGAGCCCGGCCTTGGCCGCCAGATCCAGGAGGCTCACTCTTTGTGTGCCGATGATCGAGTCGCAATCTCCACGGATTGCCGTTTGGTCCACTGAGATTGCGCCAGCAAAGCTCTTAACCCCTGTGACCATGGCGGTCATTGTGCCGGCCGAGTCGGGTGTCTGCTGGTTCGTGTTGTAGGTCTTGGCTAAGCCAAGGTTGTCTAATTGTTCGAAAAAGAGGTAGTTTTCCTCACCAGTTTGCCCCCGCTGCTGGCCCTGAAGAATCCGCGCTGCTGCAACGGTCGTTAAGCTCATGCCATCTCCAACGAACAAGATCACATTGCGCGCTTTAGGCGCAGATTCATCCCCAAGCGCTTCTTGGCGTTGCTGCACCCAATCTTGCCCCGCTTGATACCAACCAGCCGGTGTTTCTGACCCATAGACCGGGCCTAAAAAAACCAAAAAGCTACCCACTAGCAGACTAAGGCGCCGTGCTTTCAACAATGTTCTCCTTAAAATTGTGGCCACGCATTCGGTGCGTGACCACATTATAAAAGACCGAAATTACCAAATATTGACACGGTTCTCGGGTGCAATGTAGAGCGCATCCTCGGGCGTGACATCAAATGCGTCGTACCACGCATCAATGTTTCTAACGACGCCATTGACTCGATACATCGCAGGACTATGCGGGCCACGAATTAGGCGAGCGCGAAGCGACTCTTCGGTTTCGATGGTGCGCCAGACTTGAGCCCAAGCCAAGAAGAAGCGCTGATCACCAGTAAACCCGTCAAGCACAGGCGCCATTCCACCAGAGTGATCATCTAGATACATATGGTAGGCCTGATAGGCGATGGATAGACCGCCCAAGTCACCAATATTTTCACCCAGAGACAGGCTGCCATTGACCGTCATGTTGGGTAAGGGGCTGAAGCCATCGTATTGCGCCACCAACGCAGCAGTCCGCTTTTCAAACTCTGCTCTTGAGTCATCCGTCCACCAGTTTCTTAAGACACCCTGACTATCAGACCGTGAGCCTTGGTCATCAAAGCCGTGGCCCATCTCATGACCAATGACACCCCCGATGGCGCCAAAGTTAACCGCTGGGTCGGCAAACGGATCAAAGAAAGGCGGCTGCAAAATGGCGGCTGGGAAGACAATTTCGTTGCGCGTTGGCGAGTAGTAAGCATTGACCGTCTGAGGGCTCATGAACCATTCCCAGTCGCGAACCGGCTCATTGAGTCGCGCCAATGAATCTTCCCAAGACCAGTCGGCTAGGCGGTTCAAGTTCCCGATCAAGTCATCGGCTTCCACCTCGACTGCAGAATAATCGCGCCAGCGGTCGGGGTAACCGATCTTAGGTAAGAATGCCTCAAGTTTGGCTTGTGCCTCCACCCGAGTTTCATCATCCATCCATTCCAAGGTAGCCAAACGCTCAGCAAACGCACGTCGAAGGTATTCAACCAAGGTCTCCATTTGCTCACGATACTCAGGTGGGAAATGACGCTGAACATAGACTTGACCAATCAACTCGCCCAGACGGCCAGAAACGAAGCTGATACCGCGCTGAGCCCGATCTCTTTGCTCCTCGACGCCATTGAGACGGCGACTGAAGAAATCAAAATGCGCGTCGGCATAATCTGCTGACAAGACTGGGGCGTGATTATTAATCCAGTGAAAAGCGAGATAGCTGGCCCAGGTATCCACAGGCACCTCTGGGAATAAGGCAGCGCTCTGTTGAACGGCTGTGTTGGTGGCGACCACAACCTCGTCGATGTCACCCAGTTGACGCTCAGCCAAGTAGGTTTGCCAGGGAAAGTCTGGCGCAAACTCGATGAGCTCTTCTAGGCTTTTGAGTTGATAGTTTGCTTCGCGATCGCGTTGCTGCACCCGCGACCAATGAATATCGGCCAGTTGAGTCTCAAGGTCCATAACGGCCTCGGCTCGGGCACGTGGCTCATCGACGCCGGCTCGTTCTAAGGTTGCTTCAATATAGTCTACGTAAGCCTCGCGGTGCTCAGGGAAGGGCGCGTCATCACGACTGTAATAATCCCGGTTTGGCAGGCCTAAGCCACTTTGGCGAACGTGGGTGACATATCGAGAGGGATTTTTCGCATCCTGTGTGATGTAGGTGGCGACAATGCTATTGGTACCGTTTTTGGCCATCCATTGAGCCACCGCCTCATGGTCTGACACCGCCAATAACTCATCGAGCTCTGATTGGATGGGAGACAAGCCCAGGGCATCAATGGTCTCGGTATCCATATACGCGGCATACATGTCGCCGATTTGTTGCTCTGCGGTTCCAGGCTCAGCCATTGCGTTTTGGGACTCTTCAATGATCGCACCCACATTCTCTTCAGCTTCCAGAGCCAATTCAGTGAATGCGCCAAAACGCGAGAAGCCTGCTGGCATTTCAGCGGCGTCTATCCAGCCTTGGTTCACATATTCATTGAAATCCTCACCTGGGCGGGTGGAGTCCGAGACATGTTCAATCTCAACGCCCCAATCGCCTAGGCGCGGGGAGGGGGCCTCAGCTGGGGGTGATTCCACTTGGCAGGCGGTGAGAAACAAGGCGCCTGCGGCGGCAAGGGCTGGGATAAAGCGAACAGCGAAAGTCTGATTCATAGGGCATCACTTGGGTTGGTTAGACACAAGCCTTTATTATGCCTTTTTTTACTGGGACATGCTGTGTCTGGATACAGCCACCCATGACTACCCAATTAGATGCCTAAAGACCCCGCCACTGCGGGGTCGATACCCTTCGGCTTCATTTATTTACCCAACCGCTTTATTTTCGAGAGCAGCGGAGATGTCTGCGATCCATTGTGATTTATTCGACACCACAAATCGATAATCACGGCCCGAGCGCAACACCACTTTAATGGAGTTGGGCACGAGTGGGATGAAGCCCAAAAGCCTAGCCCAAGCGGGTTCAACTGCCACGATGTCGGCCAAATCGAGAATGGTCGCGCCTCTTTGAACATTGAATGCGTGCGATTCAAAAATGAGTCGGTGATCCGTGAGGTACAAATGCCCTCCGACCGCCTCAAGCCCTCTTTGGGCATTGGCACGGCCATCCTTGGTTATTTGCTCATTTGGTCCGAGCTCCGTTTTCATGTGGATCATCTCCTATGCCAAACCCATTGACTCGAAGGCTAGTGGCGATAGCCACCCGCCTCTTCGTGAGTCAGTGGCGAGGCCACTGGAAATTTTTCGAAATGTTCGAGCACGCGGCGCATGTCATCCAAGAGAAGCTCAGCCAAATCAATGCTTACCCCGTGACGGACGAGGATCCGCTGGATCACCAAATCCTCTCGGTTCGCCGGCATGGAATAGGCTGGCACTTGCCAACCACGGCCCCTTAGACGATCGGCGATGTCATACAAGGTATATCCGTGATCTTCGAAACCTGCTTTTAGCTTCCAGCACAGACCAGGAATCCCTTTGCTGCTGTCTCCATCAAACAAGATCTCGAATGGCCCCATTTTTCCAATCTCTTCGGCAAGATATTGCGCCGTCTTGTAGCACGCATTGTGGATCTTGGCATACCCCTCGCGCCCTAAGCGCAGGAAGTTGTAGTACTGGGCGATCACTTGCCCACCAGGACGCGAGAAATTCAGTGCAAAGGAGGGCATGTTGCCACCTAGGTAATTCACATCAAAAATGAGCTCTTTCGGGAGCGCTGAGGCTTCGCGCCAGATGATCCAGCCAGCCCCCAGAGGCGCCAAACCAAATTTATGGCCGGATGCATTAACGGATTTGACACGTGGCAGTCTAAAATCCCACTCAATATCCGGTGCGCAGAACGGAGCCAAGAACGCGCCACTGGCACCATCCACATGGATAGGAACGTCGATACCGGTCTCGGCTTGCAATTTATCTAAGGCGTCATTGACCGCTTTTACCGGCTCA
>CAJXNU010000124.1 GCA_913057255.1 uncultured Wenzhouxiangella sp. | reverse complement strand
ATGGCGGTGGCTGGGTTTAGTGACTATGAGCTCAATATTGAAACCGAGAGAAACACCTTGACCGTTTCTGGTCGCCAGGCAAGTGAGGCCAGTGAAGATGAGCCCGAATATCTTTACCGAGGCATCGCGACGCGTTCTTTTGAGCGGCGTTTCCAGTTGGCTGATCACGTCGAAGTGACCCAGGCGCGTCTGGAAAATGGACTGCTTCATATTGATCTCAAGCGTGAGCTTCCTGAGCAAATGAAGCCCCGTAAGATTGCCATTCACTCAAATGTCTTAGCCCATGACAATGAGGACAGCAAAGCGGCATAATCGCCGAGACCTCATTGACCCAGCGGGTCACTTGAACCACGAAAAGGGTGCCTGAGGGCACCCTTTTTGTGTAGGATAGCCCCATGGAATCTACCATGAACCACAACGCGGTCTGGCTGCGCTTCTACGCCCTTTATCAGTGGCTGGTCTATCTCCCAGTGTGCATCTTGTTGACGGTGATCGGTGCCCTGATTGCGGTCCCCTTGGGTGTTTTTGTCTCACCACAATTGGCCAATCTTCATATCGCCGTGTGGTGGGCCAAGGCCCTGACACGCTTAGCCGGTGTGAGGGTCGTGATTGAGGGGGGCGACCATGTCGATCCAGCTCAGTCCTATGTGCTGGTCGCCAATCATCAAAGTGCGTTCGATATTCCGGTGATCTATGGCTACAGTGGGCTCGATTTGCGATGGGTCATGAAAGCAGAGATCAAATGGATACCATTTGTTGCCGCTGGCTGTCGTGCCATTGGTCATGTCTTTGTTGAGAGAGGCAACACCCAGCAGTCTACTGAAGCAATCAATCGAGCCGTATCCCGCCTCGAATCAGGCACGGGCGTGTTATTTTTCCCAGAGGGCACTCGCAGCATGGACGGGCAATTGCTGCCTTTCAAAAAGGGTGCGTTTCGCTTGGCCATCGATCAAAAGATGCCCATTTTGCCTCTAACCGTGATCAATACTCGCGAAGTGATGCCCCCCAAACGCTGGTCCATTCGGCCCAATACTGTGGTTCTTAAATTTCATGCGCCCATTGAAACTGACAACGCTGATGAGCAAGACATTCCTGAGTTGATGGCGTCTGCCCGCCAAGCCATCGCCTCAGGCTTGACCTTGGTCGTTTGAGTGGCCGGTGATTGAAGTACCTGACTCAGGCTATACGAGCTCCAAGCGGGCCCAAGCCAACTTTGTTTTGGCGCTGAGGCTGGCCTTTTGGCTGGTGGCCGGGCTATCGCTTGCCTACATCATTGATCTCCTCACTCCCCAAGATTTGTTGGTGTGGGGCCTAGCGCCACGCGAGGCGTCTGGGTTGATTGGCGTTTTGACTGCACCCCTGCTGCATGCATCTCTTGGACATCTGGTGTCAAATGTCCTTCCTTTGTTTGTTGGTGTGAGTTTGATGGTCTATTTGTTTCCCAATGCTGCGGTTCGTGCAGTTCCGCTCATCTATTTTGGCAGTGGGCTTTTGGCCTGGATTTTTGCACGTCAAGCCATTCATGTCGGCGCCAGCGGTATTGTTTATGGGGTGTTGGCTTTTTTGTTTGTATCGGGTTTGGTTCGAAGAGATTTGCGCTCTCTAGGGGTTTCTCTGATGGTCGCCTTTGTCTATGGCTCTATTGTCTGGGGAGTATTGCCTTTCGATACCACGATGAGCTGGGAATTGCACTTGGCGGGCACTTTAATGGGAGCTGGTTGTGCAATCAGGTACCGCCAATGGGATCGGCCACCCATGAAGCGTTATGACTGGGAGTTTGAAGAAGACATTGAAGACGATAAAGCCAGACAATGGGCTGGCGCCGATGATGGGCCAAGCCATACCGGCCGTTCAGAGCAAGATAAGCGATCCGAGATCGATCGATGGGGTTGAGCTCAATCGGATTTGACCAGTCGCTGTGATGGCCAATCGATGGTGCGGAGGTCAGGGCAATCATTAAGCCATTGGCCTGGCCGATGGTGGGGATGAGATGGCTGGTCAGTCAATCCAGTGCGGATGCGTTGACGAAAGCTCTGTCGCGGCATCATTTGGGCACCCAGTCGCATCAGGTGTGGATTGGGAATCTGACAGTCAACCAGTAAAAAAGACCAGCGTCTCATGAGCACCATCAGATAGGCCAAGGCAATTTTCGATGCGTCTGTTCGACGATGAAACTTTGATTCGGCGAAAAAAACTCTCCCCAGCGAGACACCATAGAGACCCCCGACCAAGTCGTCGTCAAACCAAACCTCAATGCTGTGCGCGACCCCGAGCTGATGGAGGGCAAGATATGCCTCTTTCATGGCCGTTGTGATCCAGGTGCCTGGTTTTGCTGATCTAGGCTCAGCGCAGGCACTGATTACCGCGCTAAACTCCGCGTCTACGCTCACCCTCCAGCCAGGTTGCCCCAGCGTTCTGACCAAGCGCCGAGATGGCATACAGACAGACGGGACAAAGACTGCGCGAGGGTCGGGTGACCACCATAAAATCGGTGAACCAGGTTCGTACCACGGGAAGATGCCTTCGCTGTATGCGTTCATCAGCCGGGGCGGGGATAAGTCTCCACCCCATGCCAATAAGCCATCGGGATGATGGCATTGTTCCGGATCTGGGAAGGCGGAGTTCGGATCCGTCGCGAGCTCTGGTATGTGCTGTGCCTCTCTCATGCCGATTGAGCGCCTTGCAGATGCCTTAGATCATTCTGCATAAGGGCTGAGGGTGTCTAGGTCGTTACGGTAAGCCAATAGCGCGGCGCTTTCTCTTCGCAGATAGTCTTCAACGGCGTCCTTGAGCTGTTGGGATGCAAACCAGTGATAGGAATGGGTCGCTTGCGGTAAGAAGCCTCGCCTAATTTTATGCTCGCCTTGTGCACCAGGTTCAAACCATTTGAGGCCATGGCGTATGCAGTAATCAATCCCTTGGTAATAGCAGGTCTCAAAATGAACATCTTTGGTTTCGACTAAGCTGCCCCAGTAGCGTCCATATAGCCGGTCTTGATCGCGAAAAAATATAGCGGCGGCAAGATCTTGGTCCTCAAGTGTGGCGATGCATAGCAGAAACTGCTCTCCAAAATGCTGGGCGATGTCCGAGAAAAAGCCAAAATTAAGGGCAGGGTGGTTGCCATAGAGCGCATGGGTGGTCTGATAGCAGCGATGGGCCAGCGCAAGCGAGGCCTCGTCGAGTTGAGATCCATCGACCCAGCGAAAGTGCCAGCCTTGTGCGGCAGGTTTCCTTCGTTCCGCGCGAATGTTTTTGCGGGCTTTTCGTTTGAGTGTGCTGAGAAAGTCATCAAAGTCTCTGTAGCCTCTGTTTTCCCAATGAAACTGCCAGTCAAACCGAGCCAGCCAGTCGGACCGATCAAGGACCTCACAATCCAATGAGGCGCAAAAATTGATGCCAGCGTTGCTGAGCTTGGCATCCACACAAAACTCTTCGATTTGACGAAGCGTCTTAGTGGCATGATCTGCGCTGGAGCCGTCTCTGACCAAACGTGGCCCAGTCACCGGGCTGAATGGGGCGGCAACCAATAGCTTTGGGTACCAGCGGATACCGGCTTGTCCTGCCGCACGGGCCCACATCCAGTCAAAGACAAACTCTCCATGGGAATGGGTCTTCAAAAAGACAGGCGCATCGATTCCCTCAACCGGATTCCAGCCGGTGCCAGGGCCGATGCAATGGTTCTCACTGAGTGCCTGCAGGAAACGAGGGTCGACAAAGAGGCTGCCCGCCGTTGAGACTTCCAAATTGCTCAATGGTCTTGATCGAGATATTTCTCTGCATCCAGCGCGGCCATGCAACCAAAGCCTGCTGACGTGATGGCTTGACGATACACATGGTCAGCGACGTCACCGGCCGCGAACACCCCAGGAATGCTCGTTTGGGTGGCCATGCCTTGCTGGCCACTGTGGATGGTGATGTAGCCATCTTGCATGTCCAGCTGTCCATCGAACAGGCTGGTATTGGGGTCATGGCCGATGGCAACAAACACCGCATCAAGATCGATGGGTTGGGTGGTCTCATCAAGCACGGAACGAATCACCATGCCGGTGACACCATCGTCATTGCCCACAACCTCATCGAGGACATGGTGCCAATGGATCTTGACTCGACCCTCTGCCTCGCGATCGAACAGACGCTGTTGAAGAATCTTCTCTGCCTTGAGCTCATCCCGACGGTGGACCAAAATCACCTCACTGGCAATATTGGAAAGATATAAGGCTTCCTCCACCGCGGTGTTGCCCCCACCAATGACTGCCACCGGCTTGTCGCGATAGAAAAACCCATCGCAGGTGGCGCACGCGGAGACACCGCGCCCAAGAAATGCTTGTTCTGAGGGTAGGCCCAGATAGCGGGCAGAGGCCCCGGTGGCAATGATCAGCGAATCAGCGCTGTAACGCCCGCTGTCGCCTTCGAGGATAAACGGCCGCTCGGTCAGCTTGGCGGTGTGAATATGGTCAAAAATCACTTGGGTATCAAAGGCTTGCGCATGGTTTAGCATGCGATTCATAAGCTCTGGGCCCTGTAAATCCGGGTAGTCGCCCGGCCAATTTTCCACATCGGTCGTGGTGGTCAGCTGCCCACCTTGCTGGATCCCGGTGATGAGGGTGGGTTTGAGGTTTGCCCGAGCTGCGTAGATGGCGGCAGTGTAGCCGGCTGGGCCAGATCCGAGGATGAGTAGTGGGCAATGTTGAGTGTCAGCCATGTATAATTTTCCACTTGGGCGAAGCCGCCATTGATAACTGTTAAGGAGTGAGTCATGCGCATCGGTATTCCGAGCGAAACCAAACCGCTTGAGGGCCGAGTGGCTCTAGTCCCGTATGCCTGTGGGGACTTGGTCAGAGCCGGCCACGAAGTGGCCATCCAATCGGGCGCCGGCGACAAAAGCGGCTTTTCTGACGCTGATTTTAGCAAGGTTGGTGTCAAGGTGGTGCCCGATGCAGCCGCTTTGTTTGATTTTGCTGAGCTGGTGGTCAAGGTCAAAGAGCCGATCGCCGGTGACCTTTCACATCTTAAATCCCATCATCTCCTGTTTTGCTACCTGCATCTGGCGGCAGAGCCCGCGTTAACGCGATCACTACAAGACATCGGGCTGACTGGCGTTGCCTTTGAGACAGTGGAAGAAGCAGGCGGTCAGTTACCTCTTCTGGCGCCAATGAGCATCATCGCTGGGCGCATCGCAGTCCAAGTGGGGACTCACCTGTTGCATCAGCCCCAAGGCGGGCGGGGCGTGTTGCTCGGTGGACTGGGCGGTGCTGAGCGAGGTCACATCGTGGTGCTGGGTGCTGGGGCTGCAGGTGGCCATGCAGCCAGCTTAGCTGCTGCCGGCGGTGCTCGCGTGACGGTGTTCGATAAACGAACAGACCGCTTGGAAGCCATGATGGCTCAGGCCGATAACATATCTGCACTCTATCCATACAGCGAGGCGGTGGCTGAGGCCGTCTCAGAGGCGGACTTGGTCATTGGGGCCGTATTGGTGACAGGCGCGCGTGCGCCGCACGTGGTGACCCGAGAGATGGTAAGTCAGATGCTACCTGGAAGCATCATGATCGACATATCGGTGGATCAGGGTGGTTGTTTTGAAACCACAAAACCCACCACCTATGAAAATCCGACCTATGTCGTCGATGGCGTCACGCATTTTGCGGTCACCAATATGCCCGGTGCCGTGCCGAGAACCTCGTCTCAAGCGCTCTCAGCGGCTATTTTGCCGTATGTCATGAAGATGGCGAGTCCCAATTGGCGCGATGACCCAGCTTTGGTCCGTGGCGTCAATGTCGACAACGGCGCGGTGGTACACCCCGCACTCAAAGAGCTCGCGTAGAGATCGATGGCCAAAGCGCGGACACAA
>CAJXNU010000123.1 GCA_913057255.1 uncultured Wenzhouxiangella sp. | reverse complement strand
GGGCACCATTTCTGGCGGCTCCGCCGCCGCCACCTGAGTTGGCCGCACCTGCCGAGGCAGCCACGTTGACGCCACCGACCGTCGGCTCTTCGCCATCACCCCCGCCACCTAAGCCGCCAGCACCGGCGCGGTTATTTTCTGTGCTGTCCTCGTGTGAGGTGCCGCCACCACCCCCGGCAAAACAGCCGTCACCCACCACATCCATCCATTGAGGCAACACGGCACCCCCAGCGCATAGGCCATCCCCGCCGGCTCCACCAATGCCACCTTTCTTTTTCTTATCCCCCTTGCTCCCATCGGCCGAGGCGCCACCTCCACCGCCACCAGCATGTTTTTTCTCATCCTTGTCCAAGCGCCCCAAGCCACCATCGTGACCAAACTCTGGCAATTGCAAAGCCACTCCGGCTGTATCGAGCGCTGTCTTGTTGTTACCGCCAGACCCGCCACCGCCTGAGCCCCCGTCGCGACCGGCCAACTCATCGGCCGGCGCACCACCACCACCGCCCAAAGCCACTTGGTCACCAAAACTCGAATCTTGGCCGTTTTGTCCACCGGCACCAATGCCCGAACCACCGGCGCCTACGCTCACGGCCACCGAACCCGTCACTGATAGAGAAGGGTTGTATAAGAGTCCACCGGCGCCACCACCGCCCCCGCCACCGGCAGCTTGACCTCCGGCACCGCCACCCCCAACCGCCAACAGCTCAACAACAAGATTGCCCACTGGCACAGCAAACGTGTCGCTGCCCTCATCGGTGAACGTGTGGATACATGAGAGCTCACCATCGACAGTGGTCAGCGTGAAATCTCCCCCAATGGCTGGGCAGCGAGGATCATCGGCCAAGGCATCGTTACAGAGCGCCATAAAGAGCCAAAAAAGTGCCCCCAACGCGAACGCCGGGCCAGGATAGGCACCGGGAGATAAGCCCAACTTGAACAACAAAACTCCCTCCTTGCGTTGTTCTAAGGGTTCAGTGCGTCCTCTTTTTACCATATAAAAGCTTGACATGCGATGTCATCGCTTTGCCATCTGGCCATGACACATTGACGGACATGGCTTCATTGAGTGTAAGATGTCAGTATCGATCGGGCGGAAGAGTTGGCGCTTTTCCCCGATCTTTTCACACCACTCAACGCTGGGGGCGGTTATGAGTGACGCTGGGCAGGGCGTGATCCAAGGCGTGTGCTGGCACCGCTTTGATTCGCTAGATGCATATGAAACCGAGCTTCGTTTGAACGAAGGCCTTTGGCGCGCCCGTTCGTTATGGTCTGAGTCACTGCAAACCACACAAAAGCAGCTCGGCGACTTCCCGGGCCATTGCGGGGTGTGTCAGCGCCCATCGGTGTTTACCTATTCACCTGAAACAGAGGAAGTCAATGTTCGAGAAGCGCTGGTGTGTGCTGGCTGTCAGCTCAATGCCCGACAGCGAGCGGTGTGGGCGTGGATGCAGCACGCCTTTCCCACCAACCGCCGCTGGGCACTCTATCTCACCGAGCAAGCCACCCGCTTTTATCAAGCGAGCAAACAACATTGGCCCGGAACTCGAGGCTCTGAGTATTTCCCAGTGTCAGCCTTTGAGCGCTTAAGTGCCTATGTCACTCATTTATTGGGCGAGCATGAAGTGCTCCGTTGGGAAGATGTCTGTCGTCTGTCCTTGAAAGATCAATCCATTGACGGGCTGGTGTGCTTGGAAATTTTAGAACACGTCCCAGACTATGAGGCCGCCGTGGCAGAGTTTCTGCGGGTGTTAAAACCTGGGGGTCAGTTGATCATCACCGTGCCTTTTCTCGATCGCACCCATGAGACCTTGGTGCGGGCGCGTTTAAATGAACAAGGTGAGATTGAGCATCTGTGCCCTCCTGAATACCACGGTGATCCCGTCGATGGTGAAGGGATTTTGGCTTATTACCATTTCGGTTGGGATCTCCTAGATCGCCTGCGCGAGGTGGGTTTCTCACAAGCGCAGTGGTGCGTTCCTTGGGCGCCTTCCATGGGCCTATTTTCCAGACTTTGGACGCTGGTGGCCGTCCGCTAAAGCCCACCTAATCACACCAATCTCGTTATCATGGGCCCATGGATGCCAAACGAGTGCTCAAACCCTTTGATGATCTCACCACCACCGCCAAAGGTGAGTCGCGCGCGTGGGTGGATTTAAAAAAACTAGACACGCTTTGGTTTAACACCGGCACGCTGTGTAACCTGACCTGCCTCAATTGCTACATTGAGTCCTCACCCACCAACGATGCCTTGGTCTATATCAGCCAAGCTGAGGTGGAGGCTTTCTTAGATGAGATTAATGAATTAAACCTTGGCACCGAAGAGATTGGTCTGACCGGCGGCGAGCCGTTTATGAACCGCGAGATTTTAGGGATCATGGAATCCATCCTATCGCGGGGGTTTCGTTGCTTGGTGCTCACCAACGCCATGCGCCCCATGATGAAATGCGCTGAGGGCCTCGCGCGGTTGAATGCGCAATACAAAGACCAACTCACCTTAAGAGTCTCCATCGATCACTTCAACCCCACCATGCACGAAGAAGAACGGGGCCCACGCAGTTGGAAGCCCACGATTCTGGGTTTGGAGTGGTTATCTAAAAACGGCTTTGACATTGATATTGCCGGTCGCACCCGCTGGGGTGAAGATGAGGCCACGCTAAGAGCTGGCTTTGCTGAGCTGTTCGCTGACCATGGCATTGCCATCGATGCCAACAACCCCCAGTCGTTGGTGTTGTTCCCAGAAATGGATGAGACCGCGCCCGTTCCAGAAATCACCACCGAGTGCTGGTCGATTTTGGGTGTGAATCCCGATGATGTGATGTGTGCCTCCTCTCGCATGGTGGTGAAGCGAAAAGGCGATCAGCATTTGAGCGTGATGGCCTGTACTTTGCTGGCCTATGATCCCCGCTTTAACTTAGGGAACTCATTAAAAGAAGCGCTCGGCTCGGTGCATTTGGCCCATCCCCACTGTGCGAAGTTTTGTGTGCTCGGTGGCGGTTCGTGCTCAGTGAAAGAGTGAGCGCTGACCTGTGAAATGGCTCGCATTGATCGTCTTGGTCGCCTTAATGGCGGTGGCTTTTTTTAGTGGATTGCTGGATCGAGTGGATCTGGCTTTCATTCAACAAAACCGCGACCAACTCCAAGCCTTTGTGCTGGCTCGGCCTATCTTAAGTGTGGGTCTCTTTATCTTGACCTATGCGCTGTGCGTGGCTTTGTCTTTGCCCATTGCCACCGTGCTGACCTTATTGGGTGGATTTTTGTTTGGGGTCTGGATTGGGCTTCTAGCCGTTGTGGTGGGGGCAACGGTGGGGGCGACCGTGTTGTTTTTGATCGCGCGGTCGTCTTTGGGCGATCCCTTGAGACAAAAAGCCGGGCCTTTGTATCAAAAGGTGGCCTCGCACATGCAGACCAATGCGGTGGGGTATTTATTGTTCATGCGCTTGGTGCCGATCTTTCCTTTTTTCTTGGTCAACATTGTGCCTGCGTTTTTTGGGATGTCGGTGGCCTCATATGCCCTCACCACGTTTGTGGGCATCATTCCAGGGACGTTTGTCTTTGTGAACTTAGGCCAGCAGTTCGGGGAGATCGCTTCGGTGTCTGATCTTGTCTCTCCCCAAATGTTGATCGCGCTGGGGCTATTGGGGCTCTTTGCCCTGATCCCAACCATCTATCGCCACATCAAACCCAATGCGGAGGCTCAGCCATGACCACGGCGACTCAGAAAGTCGATCTCTGCATCATTGGCGCAGGCTCCGGTGGCTTGTCCGTAGCAGCAGGCGCCGCGCAGCTGGGCCTTTCAGTGGTCCTAATTGAAAAGCACAAAATGGGTGGAGATTGTCTCAACACCGGCTGCGTCCCTTCCAAAGCGCTCTTGGCGGCGGC
The DNA here is from genome assembly GCA_913057255.1 of uncultured Wenzhouxiangella sp. GTDB lineage: Bacteria > Pseudomonadota > Gammaproteobacteria > Xanthomonadales > Wenzhouxiangellaceae > Wenzhouxiangella. The sequence continues at coordinate 2,036 of CAJXNU010000123.1, read as the reverse complement.
CAAACATGCCCAAGCCCATCGACTGACAAACATTCCAGGGATTGATGCGCACGAACCCACCATCGATTTTTCGCGCATCAAAGACCATGTCCAAGCCGCGATTGACCAAATCGCCCCGCATGATTCGGTGGAACGGTTCGAGGGCTTGGGCGTTCGCGTGCTCCAGGGGCATGCGCGTTTTGTTGACCGAACGTCAGTGGAGGTCAATGAAGAGATTGTTTGCGCGAAACGATTTGTGATCGCGACTGGGTCCAAAGCCGCGATTCCAGTCATTGAGGGTTTGCAGGTAGACCAAGTGCTCACCCACGAGCAGATCTTTGAGTTAAAAGTCGCGCCCAGTCACCTCATCATCATTGGTGGCGGGCCGGTGGGCGTGGAGATGGCCCAAGCCCATCGGCGTTTAGGCGTGCCGGTGAGTTTGATTGAAAGCGATCGTTTGCTGAGAAACGATGAGCCTGAACATGTGGATGTCATCCGCTCTGCCTTACAAAAAGAAGGCGTCAATATTTATGAATCTGCTCAGATTCAGCGGATCTCTCATGGCGATGCGCTGGATCCCAACACACCGACCGAGGTGGTCATCGATCAAGCCGGCGAGCGGTATGCCTTAAAAAGCTCTCATATCTTGGTCGCGACGGGGAGAACACCGCAGATAGAAGACCTGGGGCTTGAGGCCGCTGGCGTGGAGGCGACCGATCAAGGCATTGTGGTCGATGCGCATCTAAAAACCTCCAACAAACGGATCTTTGCCATCGGTGATGTCACCGGCGGGCCCTTGTTTACCCATGTGGCGGGATACCAAGCCGGCATTATTATCAAACAGGTGTGTTTTAAATTACTGACGGCCAAGGTCGATTACCGCGCGCTGCCTTGGGTGACTTACACCGACCCTGAATTGGCGCATGTGGGCTTGACCGAAGCCAAAGCCCGAGAGCACTTCGGTGATGCAATAAAAATTGTGCGTTGGTCGATGGCAGACAATGACCGCGCGGTGGCCGAGGGCATCAAGCACGGTGAGGTGAAGGTCATTGCCACCCCCAAAGGCAAGATCTTAGGCGCTAGCGTGGTGGGCCCGCAAGCCGGTGAGCTGATCGCCGTTTGGACCTTGATGATCAATCAAGGCTCAAAGATTGGCGCGATGGCGCAGGTGATCTCTCCCTATCCAACGCTTGGAGAGATTTCCAAGCGGGCGGCGGGGGCTTGGTATACGCCGAGTCTCTTTAGCGAGAAAACCCGCCGGCTGGTCCGGTGGTTATCGAAGCTGCCTTTTTAGTACAGGCTTTTTTTGGCGCAGCCGTTTCTCACAAACTGTTTTCAACGGATCTCTAGATCGACCCGACAAACTAACGGAGCATGACATGTCCAAAGCCATCGTCGCCAACAACCAGCCGATTGAAGTCGATTTAAAAAAAGGCCAAAAAATTGCCTGGTGCACCTGCGGTCGTTCCAAAGACCAACCGTATTGCGATGGCTCGCATCGGGGCACGGATTTCAAGCCGCTGATGTTTGCCCCACCGGCCGATGAAAGCGCGTGGCTGTGTCAATGCAAGCACACCAAAAACCCGCCCTATTGCGATGGCAGTCACAAAGCCTTTGGTGACGCTGTCGTTGGCAAAGCCCCTGAGGACACAGCGATCGAAGAGGCTTCAGGTGACGAACAATCGACCAGTGATGCCATGCCCGTGGCCAAACCCACGCCTGAAGAACCACAGGTGGCGCTGATTCATCAAATGGCCCGAGAGGATTTGGATACGTTCGGACAACATGGCCCGATGGTGGCGATGGGCGTGCCGAGATCACAACTCCCGCATTGGGATGACATCCAAATCCTGACGGCGCAATTGGCCACCAAGCCCTTAGAAGATGATGTGCCGGTCAACACTCAGCTCATCATCGGCCCTGAGGCCAAACAACCCTTGGTCATGGAAAAACCTCTATTTGTCTCCGACATGAGCTTTGGTGCGCTGTCGCCTGAGGCCAAGATCGCGCTGGCCCGCGGAGCAGAAATGGCCGGCACCGGCATCTGTTCGGGCGAG